>NZ_CAXAPG010000042.1:0-29721 GCF_963970585.1 Pseudomonas sp. RL_105y_Pfl2_101 | reverse complement strand
GTAGTATTGGTTGCCTTTCTTGGTCTGATGCATCTCAGGATCGCGCTTTCCATCTTTGTTCTTGGTAGAACTGGGCGCATGAATCAGCGTGGCATCGACGATGGTCCCTTGACGCAACGACAGACCATGATCGCCCAGATAACCATTGATCACAGCGAGAATTCCAGCGGCCAGCTCGTGTTTTTCCAGCAGCCGACGGAAATTGAGAATGGTGGTTTCGTCCGGAATTCGCTCCAGGCTCAGACCGGAAAACTGACGCAGGATGGTCGTCTCATACAGTGCTTCTTCCATCGCAGGATCACTGTAGCCGAACCAGTTTTGCATCAGGTGCACACGCAGCATCGCCATCAGCGGATAGGCCGGACGACCACCTTCGCCCTTCGGATAGTGCGGCTCGATCAAGGCAATCAAGCCCTTCCAGGGCACTACATGATCCATCTCGATCAGGAACAACTCCTTACGGGTCTGCTTGCGTTTGCCTGCGTACTCGGCGTCGGCGAAGGTCATCTGTTTCATCATTGAAAAGCTCGGCGACTGGTGTCCGGTGATTTTGCCAAATCAGGAAGTCTTTTTCAGAGTTCCCCTAAGACGTCAGGGTTGTAAGGCAACAGGCTGACATCGATATAGGTTGACTGAGCCAGCTGCTTCTTCAGATAGGCCTTGCCTTGGATAAGCCAACCAAGCAGTGTCAAACATCTCCACGGTTGGCTACGGACAAAAGCCATTGCGCACTCAAAAAGAGCATCGGACTTGAGGAGCGTTCCGTCCAGATCGACCACGAAAGGAATCGAAGCCTCAGGCCTTTTTGTGGTCGACTGCAACGCTTGCTGCGGAGCGCTCATACTCGATGGTGACCATGAAGTAACTTAAACCGGTAAAAGCTGTAACCCATCAGCAGGCTCAACAAGAAGTACGAAGCCACCGTCACCCATCCAGGCAAATCCAGGCCATCGCCAATCGAGCCGATTCCATAGCTTACGGCGCCTATCGCGCAATTGAACAAGAGATAACCGCGCCATGACTCCCCCGGCTCGAAGATGTAAAGCGCGTTCACATAAAACGAAAACACGGCCGCCACGCAAAACGCCGCGAGGTTGCTATCGGCCTGGGTCAATCCGACAGCGTCATTGAGCAAGAAAAAAACCTGACAATGGATCAGCCCATTGACCAGTGCGATCACCATCAACGCAGAGAAACCCTTCATCGTGCCTGCCTTGCCATTTACCATTTGCCAGTTGGCGGGCTTTCAAGCTAGGCCACGGTGTTGCGCGGATCTACTGTCAGAACTTACAGGCCGAACACCGATTCCGACGAACGGTCAGGATCAACCCTACAAAAAAGCCCCGGTCATTTCCGACCGAGGCTCTTGTTTTACAGCGCTATCACTTTACGAAACTGAACGCACCGGCCCCGCTACGTCGCCGGACGGTTGCAATTTGAAGGTGTAGAACAACACCGTCAGCAGCACCAGGAACGCCGGGCCGACGTACAGCGCCACGCGCGTATCCGGGAAGTACGCCATCAGGCCCACGACCAATACCAAGAATGCCAGCGCCAGATACGAGCTGACCGGGTACAGCCACATGCGGTACTTCAACGCCGCGCGCTCGGAAGCGCTCAAGCCTTTGCGGAACTTGAGCTGGGCCAGCAGGATCATCACCCAGGTCCAGATCGCGCCGAACGTGGCAATGGACGTCACCCAGACGAAGACTTTCTCCGGCACCAGGTAGTTGAGCAGCACACCCAGCAGCAATGCGGCGATGGACAGCAGCAAGGCGCGACGTGGGACGCCGTTGGCCGAGGTCTTGGCGAAACCGGCCGGGGCCTGGCCGTTCTGCGCCAGGCTGTAGAGCATCCGCCCGGTGCTGAAGATCCCGCCGTTGCAGGAGGACAGCGCGGCGGTGATCACCACGAAATTGATGATGCCGGCAGCGGTCTTGATGCCCAGGCGCTCGAAGGTCATCACGAACGGGCTGCCTTGGGTGCCGATCTCGTTCCACGGGTAGATCGACAGGATCACGAACAACGCGCCAACGTAGAACAGCAGGATTCGCCAGAACACCGAGCCGATGGCGTTGGGGATGGTTTTCTGCGGGTTCTTCGCCTCACCGGCCGTCAGGCCGATCATCTCTACGCCCAGGTACGCGAACATCACCATTTGCAGCGACATCAACACACCTTGCACGCCATTGGGCATGAAGCCCCCGTGGGTCCAGAGGTTGGAAATGCCCAGGGCCACGCCGTCGTTGCCGAACCCGAAGGCGATGATGCCAACACCACCGATGACCATGGCGATGATGGTCACGATCTTGATCAGGGCGAACCAGAATTCGAACTCACCGAAAGCCTTGACCGCGATCAGGTTGATCGACCCCATGCTGACCAACGCCGCCAGGGCCCAGATCCAGCGGGGTACATCAGGGAACCAGATGCCCATGTACACCGCCACCGCGGTAATTTCCGCCACGCAGGTCACCAGCCACAGGAACCAATAGTTCCAGCCCGTCAGAAAGCCTGCCAATGGGCCGAGGTAGTCTTGGGCATAGCGGCTGAACGAACCGGCCACCGGGTTATGCACGGCCATTTCGCCGAGAGCGCGCATGATCACCAGGATC
Source organism: Pseudomonas sp. RL_105y_Pfl2_101 (assembly GCF_963970585.1). Taxonomy (NCBI): domain Bacteria; kingdom Pseudomonadati; phylum Pseudomonadota; class Gammaproteobacteria; order Pseudomonadales; family Pseudomonadaceae; genus Pseudomonas; species Pseudomonas sp. RL_105y_Pfl2_101. The sequence goes on along the minus strand of NZ_CAXAPG010000042.1, from coordinate 27,106 downwards.
GCCAGGCCGCCAATGATGTAGGACAGCATGATCGCCGGACCGGCCATTTCAATGGCTTTGGCCGAACCGAGGAACAACCCGACACCGATGCAGGCGCCGAGCGCCATCAGGCGGATATGCCGCTCACCGAGTTCACGTTTGAGCGGACCACCCTGGGTGGTCTCGCCATGGGGCGAATGATTGCCGACAGGCATAGGGATACAACCTCGTTTTGTTATTGGATTGACCACCGAGTCTCCAAAGCCGCAAACCGATAGGCCTGCCACCTTGCCGAAACCAGGTCTGCTTTATGGACAGACCGTCCTGGAGAAAAAAAGCCGCAGGATCAGCGGGCCGTGCAGTATAAAAAGCCAGAGGCAGAGAGTTTCACTGTAAAACCGGGAGAAATCAGGGATAAACCTCATAAAAATACGTCCTTATGGAGACGTATTGCCTGGCTTACAGCCAATTCATAAACGGCGTCGAGTATTGCACAGGGAGGGTGCAGCGTCATGCCTGTGGACATGTCGATGGCTCTAGCACGGGGTTCTTGGGCGCGACCGCCGCCCCGGGCTTTTCAGCTTTGGAATACTGCTCAGCCATGCAGCCGTTGCAACGGCTACGCAGTCGAGCGGGGAGCAAGCTCTCTCGCCACAAAAGCCCACCAGCCATCGAGAACAACAACCGTCTCTTACATCCGGTGTCCACAAATTCCCCGCCGCCCGCGCCACCACCGTCTAAGCTTCAAGCAAGTCCCGATCAATGCGTGAATGGATCAGTCGACTATGGGCGCGTTATGGCAAACCGATTCGAGTAAACCTGTGGGCCCGACTGAACGTATGGAAGAAGCACCTTTACCCCCAAAAAAACGCCGAGCAGGGCATCGCTGGCGAGCGTTCTGGTTGTTGCTGTTGATTATCGTGGTGGTGGTCGGCCTGGCGGTGGCCCAGGAAATTCGCACATCCAGGTTTCAGGCCCGAGAGATCAGCCGGTACGCCGCGTCTCTGACCTATTCGGTGCAACCGGGCCCCAGCGACGCCATCGTCTACCCCGGGGGGGGGCCGTTCGACCGGCGATTGGGCTATAGCTCGCTGGGTGAATTTCTGCCTCGATTGCTCAAGCGCAATTACGTGATTGAGGCCCAGGCTCGTTTCTCCCCAGCCTTGATGAACTACGTCGACAAGGGCCTGTTTGCCCCCTACGCGGAAAAGCCCCAGACCGGCCTGACGATCACCGATTGCCGCGGCGCGTCGTTGTACCAGTTCAAGTATCCGCAGCAACTGTACGCAAGCTTCGAGGCAATCCCCCCCGTGGTGGTGCAGAGCCTGCTGTTCATCGAGAACCGCTTTTTGCTCGACCCCAAGCAACCCCAGGCCAACCCGGCAGTGGACTGGCCGCGCTTCGGCATGGCGGCGTGGTCCCAGGTGGCCAAGTTCCTGAGTTTGCCGGGGCAGTCCGCCGGGGGCAGTACATTGGCGACGCAGCTGGAAAAATATCGCCACTCCGACGATGGCCTCACCGGGTCGGGGGCGGAGAAAATTCGCCAGATGATTTCCGCCAGTGTGCGTGCCTATCAGACAGGCCCACAGACCCTTGAGGCGCGGCAGAACGTCATCCGTGATTACCTCAACAGCGTGCCGCTCTCTGCCGTGCCAGGGCATGGTGAAGTCCACGGCATGGCTGAAGGTTTGCGGGTATGGTATGGCGCCGATTTCAAGCGTGCCAACGAACGTTTGTCCGGTAACGCGACGGACCCAGGCAGCCTCGCGGAAAAAGGCCTGGCCCTGCGAGAGATGCTGTCGTTGATGATCGCCCAGCGCCGTCCATCCTATTACCTGTCCAAGGGCCATGACGAACTGGCGCGCCTGACCGACAGCCACGTCCGGCTGCTGGCACACAATGGCGTGATCGATGCCTCGCTGGCCCAGGCGACCCTGGCGAGCAAAGTCAGTTACCGTGACTGGGTGCAGCAACCCACCTTCCAGCCCAGCGAAATCAACAAAGGCATCAGCGCCGCCCGCAATCGCCTTGCCACGCTGCTCAACCGCTCGTATTACGACCTCGATCGCCTGGACCTCTCCGCCACCAGCACCTTGCAAAACGACTTGCAGACCCAGGCTACCGATTACCTCAAGCGCTTGGCGGACCCTGCGTTCGCTGCCGAAATCGGCCTGATGGGCGAACGTCTTCTGACGCCTACCAGCACCGCCCAGGTGCGTTACAGCTTCACCCTGCTGGAGCTGACCCCGGACGGGTCGCGCGTGCGCGTGCAAACCGACAGCACCGACCAACCCTTCGATATCAACGAAGGCAGCAAACTGGAACTGGGCTCCACCGCCAAGCTACGGGTGCTCACCACCTACCTGCAGATCATCGCCGAACTGCACGAACGTTATGCCCACGAGTCCCCGACAACATTGAAAAAAACCGAGATCGACGAGCAGGACCGCCTCTCCCGCTGGGCCATCGATTACCTGATCCAGCACAACGATCGCAACCTGCCGAGCATGCTTGAGGCGGCGTTGGATCGCACTTATTCGGCCAGCCCCGGCGAGGCGTTTTTCACCGGCGGCGGGCGGCACACCTTCAATAATTTCCGTAGAGAAGATAACGGCCGCAACCCCACCTTGCGGGACGCCCTGCGCGAGTCGATCAACCTGCCGTTCATTCGCCTGATGCGTGACCTGGTGCGCTACGCCACGTATGCGGGTCCCAACAGCAGCTCGGAGCTGCTCAAGGACGACAAGAATCCGCGCCGCCAGGAGTACCTGGCGCAGTTTGCTGACCGCGAAGGCACAACGTTCCTGCTCAGGTTCTGGAAGAAGTACCGGAAAAAGGACACAGGCCAGCGTCTCGAAACGTTCCTCGACGGCATGCGCCCCACGTCGATCCGCCTGGCCGCCGTACACCGCTACTTCTTTCCCGGCGACAGCCAGGAGAGCTTCAATCACTTTGTGCGTTCGCACCTCAAGTCGGCCAAGAGCGCTAAAAAGCTCACCGACGAACGCCTGGAACGGCTTTACCACCGCTACGGCCCGGGCAACTATGACCTGCCCGACCAGGGTTTTATCGCCAAAGTCCATCCGCTGGACCTATGGCTGGTGGGCTATCTGCTGAACAATCCAGATGCCAAGTTCAGCCAGATCGTCAAAGCCAGCCGGTTCGAGCGCCAGGAGGTCTATAGCTGGTTGTTCAAGAGCCGGCACAAGAGCGCCCGGGACAGCCGCATCCGCACCATGCTGGAAATCGAAGCGTTCCTGGACATTCATCAGCGCTGGCAGCAAGTCGGCTATCCGTTCGATCATTTGGTGCCTTCGTTGGCCACCGCTATCGGCAGCTCCGGCGACCGTCCCGCCGCCCTGGCGGAACTGGTCGGTACGATCCTCAATGATGGCATCCGTCGCCCCGTGCTGCGCGTTGACAGCCTGCAGTTTGCGGTCGATACGCCTTATGAAACACGGCTGCTCAGCAACCCGGAAAACGGCAAGCAGGTGATGCCGGTAGAAGTGGCCCAGTCGTTGCGCGGTGCGTTGTCCCAGGTGGTCGATGCCGGCACCGCGAAACGGGTAGCCGGTAGTTTCCTGCAGGCTGACGGCACACCACTGGCGATGGGCGGCAAAACCGGCACCGGCGATAACCGTATCGAAGCCATCGGTGCCGGCGGACGGGTCATCAGCTCAAAGTCGATCAACCGCACCGCCACATTCGTGTTCTTCATCGGCGACAATCATTTCGGCACGCTCACCGCCTACGTCCCAGGGGCCTCGGCGCAGAACTTCAAGTTCACCTCGGCGTTGCCCGTGCAGGTGCTCAAGGGCATGGCACCGTTCCTGTCGGCCTATTTACAACCGGGCAGTCATACCCAGTGCAAGCCGTTGGTGGCACACCAATGACGTACGCACGGGGCATCGCATCGAAGATCACGGTGAAGTCGCCGCTGGGTAGCGATCGACAGACATAGATTCAGCACGAATGAGCATCTCTGCCTGAGTACCTGGCGTGGACGAGGCATCGTCCACCACTTCCTGCGGCACACCGTCCAGGCGCACATTGTTGAACCTCACCCGCAGGTCCACGTCACATCGAATAAAACTCCATATCCCTTCGGCGTCCTGAGTAGAGCAATTCCTTTTAAACTTCCGAATCCCAAATCACCGTGACATTGCCGGTGTAGGCCTTTGCGCCGTGATCGAGCATCTGCTCGACACCATTGCTGCCCACTTCGAAATGCAACATCGCTGACTTGCGATCCACGTAGTAACCCGGTTGGAACAGTTCGGTGCCGCTGCCGTCGAGCAGCAGAGGCCGGCGGTTGACCGGTTGATTGGCGCCGTCGGTCAAGCCCTCAGGCAAGGTCACGCTGACATTCACCGGCACTTGATGACCGCTACCGGTTTCAGAGACTGCGCAGGTATTGCCGCTGATGTACTGGCATTCAAGCCCCATCTTGAAACGTGAAGACGCCGATATATGGAAACGCTGGTCGCGAAACAGCCGGGTCGGTTTGCGCCCGCTGTTCAGCCAGGATTGCCAGCCTTCCTGGGGGACCAGCTCGACGCGGTTGCCGCCGGGGGGGACATCCACCTGGAGGGTGTGCTCGACGTCGAGTTTGAAGTTGAGAGTGAGCGCCGAGTCATTCGGAATCATGACATCGCCCAGGTCAATGTCCTGCCCCGGTCCAACGCTATAGGTCAGCGACCCGGTGTATTGGCCGGATGACATTTTCAGTGGTTTGGGGGTGCGCAGTTCGTAGGCAAAATCCAGATAGCTGTAGCTCATGACTCCGACAGGGATCAAGTGTTGGGCCATTTTCCCGCATACGCCTTCTCTCGGCACCTTCCAGAAAAAGGCATAACTCGTAACGGAATAGAGTGAAACACCGCTGTATTGACATGGCGAAGGCGCATACACCCAATCAAGACCTCTCCACAACATCTCGTGGGCTCTTCTCAAGCCCACGCCTCCACCTACCAATTCGATCACACTATTGGAGAACGATTGTCTCGACCCTAAGCCGGACCAGCGCACTTCAACAGTTTCTATTTCGCCCGTCCCCGTATGGGTAACTTGTACCGGACGCCAACTGGCAGGCACTTTAAACATCGCACCTTGCCGAGGATCTTCATGATTCGCCTGGATAGGACTGATCGCATTGGCAGAGAGACGTAATCGAACGCTGAACATTCCTGTCGCCCTGCAGTCCGACGGTCTATCTGCGCAGTAACCACTGATAGGCGTGGTATTGAGAAAGGTATTCTCATTGGGTTTCGATGGGTCAGGCCTGAACAGTGCGCTGATGTCCTGGGTCAAGGCATTGGCCGCAGGCACGCACGAAAACAGCACCACCGAGACCACGCTGCGCACTGCAACCGATAAGGGTTTCATTTATACAACCTCATACAATCAAGACAAATCGCTGGAAATAGGTAGGCGAGCAATTCACTTGTGGGAGCAAGACTTGCCCGCGATGCAGACGCTCGGTCTTCAGGTGAACGGCGTTATCCTTCATCGCGAGCAAGCTTTGCTCCTACGGGTCTCTTGAGCGCTGCTTCGTCCAGTCTCGGCAAACGCCGTCTCGAAATCGAAACACTCCTGGACATCCATCAGCGCTGCCGGCAAGTCCGTTATCCGTTCGATCATTTTGATACCTTCGTTGGACACCGCTATCGGCAGCGCCGGCGACGCCCCACTGCCCTTGCGGTCAACGTCGATCAACCTCACCGCCACATTCGTGTTCTTCATCGGCGACAGTCATTTCGGCGCGCTCACCGCCTACGTCCCAGGGGCCTCGGCGCAGAACTTCAAGTTCACCTCGGCATTGCTCGTACAGGGGCTCAAGGGCATGGCACCGTTCCTGTCGGCCTATTTACAACCGGGCAGTCATACCCCGTTCAAGCCGTTGGTGGCACACCAATGACGCACGTCACAGATGAACGCGGGGCACCGCATCGAAGATCACGGTGAAGTCGCCGGTGTACAAGCCTGGGTAGCGATCGACAGACATAGCGTCAGCACTAATGAGCATCTCTGCCTGAGTACCTGGCGTGGACGAGGCATCGTCCACCACTTCCTGCGGCACACCGTCCAGGCGCACATTGTTGAACATCACACGCAACGGAATACGGTCCAAGCCATTGTCCAGGTAGGCCCTGTCCTCCTGAATGTAGGCATGGACCGAGCCATCGGTATGCTTCACATCAAAGGTCTGGCGCACAGAGCTCAACCGATTGCTCCCGATGTCGTAGTACATGACCTCATCCTTGCCGAAGTCGGGATTGCGTGGCTGTACATGAAACTGCTTGTTGGGAATGTTCGCCGTGATGTGAATAGGCGCACGTGCGTCATCGGCGGCCAGTACCAGCGAAGGGCTCAGCGCAGCTGCGCCCAGCGCGAAACCCACCATCATTTCTTTAAACATGCTTGCTTCCTTTTTAGTATCTAAACGTAGTGGATGCCGATCCGTGGCGAAAGAATGCCGTCCCTGAACACCGTTCCCCGTCCGATTGGCGTCCATGGTCCAATTCCAGATGAAGAACGGCAGCCCTACGGCGCAACGGCATCGAACACCATATGCACCGTGCCGTAGTAGTCGCCGGGTTTATAGTCCTCGCCAACCGGTCTGATCGCCGCGATCTCCAGCGGCACCTGGCGCCCGGGACGAGCCTCATTTGCCGGCACTACCGGCGTCGAATCGACGGTCAATTGGACGTTGTTGAAGCTCACCCGCAGGTCGATTCGATCACGGCCATTGGACAGGTAGGCTTCTTCGGTCAGGCGCGCATCGATCGAACCAATGGTGTTTTTTACTTCGTAGGTCGCCCGCAATGGGCTGAGCTCTCCGGTGATGGTGCTGAAAGGCAAACGCTGTTCACGCTGGACCAACTGCGGGTCGAGGGGCAGCACAAAAAAATCGATCGTGGGAATGGTCACATAGAGCTCGAAGGTTTCCCGCTCGACCGCCCCCCAGGCTGAAGCGTAGGGCAAAATCAGAGCGGTCAATGCGAGGGGGCGTAGCAGTGTCTTGAACATATCGATTACCTTTGGCGTTAACGACGATTCAGTGACGCAGATCGTCAACCTTTGATCTCGATAGCCTTGGTCTGGCTACCTTCGATCAGCGTGAAGCGGTATTCGCGACCCGCCTCCTTGTCGAACGAAAAGGTCCGGCCGGCCATGACGTGGTGTTTGGTGGTCGGACGGCAGTCGTTTTCTTTCTTCGCGGCGCAATCCTTGAACTCATCGATCACCAGGACGCTGTTGCCGTTGTTGCGCATCAGGTAGCGACTGGCGTCGTCATCGATCACTGTGTCGAAGCGGGGCTGCTTGGGTCGCACGAAGAACACCGTGCCGTAGCCCGCCAGGACCTTGACCCCTGCTGCCACGCGTTCCTTTTTGTATTCTTCGCGTTCCTCCGGGCTGATGGCGAATTCGTCTTCCGCTTCCGGCACTACCGGCACGAAACGCACCCGGAAATAACGCTCCTTGTCGCGATTGCCCATGAACAGCAACCGCGTACCCTGTACACCGTTGGCCGGTATGATCAGCCGTGCCGGGCTGGCCATCAGGCCGTCCCTGGCCTGGGCACTGGCCTGGTTCCGCAGCGGCACTTCCTGGTAGGTGCCATCCTCGTTGTAGATGATTTCCAGGATATTGACCTTGACGAACGCCGTGGACGTCCCGCCGTTGAACACCCGTTTCATGTAGGTGCTTTTGTCGCCGTCGAGGTAGTCGTAGACCACCCCCACCCCAATCTGCGGCCCCGCCTGGGCCATACTGCAAAACAGAAAAAACCCCATCCACGCCAATACGTACTTCATCACTGCTGAACCTCATGTGTTGATCACAATTTATTGAATACTGTCGGCCCCTGACGCCATTCAAACTTCCGAATCCCAGATCACCGTGACGTTGCCGGTGTAGGTCCTCGCGCCAGCGGCGAGCATTTGCTCGACGCTGGACTGGGTCACTTCGAAATGCAGGCTTGCCGGCTTTCGATCGATATAGGCATTGGGCTGGACCAACTCCGTCCCACTGCCGTCGCGCAACAGGCGCCGTCGATTGATCGGCTGGCCGCCGATGTCAGCCAGGCCATCGGGCAAGGTGACCCGGACATCCACCGGGACGGTATGCCCGGTGTCGGTTTCGGCGATCGCGCAGGTGTTGCCACTGATGTGTTGGCACTCGAGCGCCATCTTGAAACGTGAGGACGTCGAGAGATGAAAACGCTGATCGCGAAACAACCGGGTCGGTTTGCGACCGCTGTTCAGCCAATCTTGCCAACCGGCATCAGGCACCAGCTCCACGCGGTTTCCGCCCGGAGGGACGTCCACCTTGAAGGTATGCTCGACGTCGAGCAGGAAATTGAGCGTGATGGCCGAATCGCTGGGTAACATCACGTCACCCGTGTCCAGTTCTCGCCCCGGCCCGACACTAATCGTCACATCACCCGTGTACTGGCCGGCACTCATTCTCATGGGGTTGGGCATACGCAGTTCATAAGCGAAGTCCACGTACTGATAGGCCATGCTGGGAATCAGGTACTGGGCCTTTTTTGCGCACACGGTTTCCATTGGCGTGCGCCAGAAGAACTCGTAATAGTTCTCCCCCACACGGCTGAACCCGCTGTACTGACACGCTGCCGGGGGGTATGCCCAACTGGTGGTCCACAGCTGGGTATGCGCAGTGCTGGGGTCCACACCGCCCCCCACCAGGTCGACGACACTGCCCGGGAATTGGTAGCGAGAACCTATCCCGACCCAACGCACTTGGACGAACTCGGTTTCACCCGTACTTGAATGCCTGATTTGCGCCGTTCGCCAATTGGCGGGCACCTGAAACATGGCCCCTTGCCGCACGTCAGCATGCTCGGCTTGAATGGCCTTGACGGAATTGATACTCAGCGGCAAGCGCACACTGAACATATTCCATGCCTGGCATTGCGAAGGAACTTCAGCGCAGTAGCCACTCATCGGAGTGGTATTACGAAAGGCGACTTCCTGAGGTTTTGACGGATCGGGCCTGAATAGTGCGCTGATGTCTTGGGTCAGGGCATTGGCCACGGGCATGCTTGCCAACAAATACATCGCAAACGTTCCATTTACTGCAGCAGGTAGTCGTCCCATCGAATAAAACTCCATATCCCTTCGTCGTCCTGAGTAGAGCCGTTCCTTTTAAACTTCCGAATCCCAAATCACCGTGACATTGCCGGTGTAGGCCTTTGCGCCGTGGTCGAGCATCTGCTCGACACCATTGCTGCCCACTTCGAAATGCAACATCGCTGACTTGCGATCCACGTAGTAACCCGGTTGGAACAGTTCGGTGCCGCTGCCGTCGTGCAGCAGAGGCCGGCGGTTGACCGGTTGATTGGCGCCGTCGGTCAAGCCCTCAGGCAAGGTCACGCTGACATTCACCGACACTTGATGACCGCTACCGGTTTCAGAGACTGCGCAGGTATTGCCGCTGATGTACTGGCATTCAAGCCCCATCTTGAAACGTGAAGACGCCGATATATGGAAACGCTGGTCGCGAAACAGCCGGGTCGGTTTGCGCCCGCTGTTCAGCCAGGATTGCCAGCCTTCCTGGGGGACCAGCTCGACGCGGTTGCCGCCGGGGGGGACATCCACCTTAAGGGTGTGTTCGACGTCGAGTTTTAAATTGAGCGTGATTATGGAGTCGTTGGGGATCATGACATCCCCCAAGTCAAGGTCCTGTCCTGGGCCAACGGTGTAGGTCAGCGTCCCCGTATATTGGCCGGAGGACATCTTCAAAGGATTGGGGGTGCGCAGTTCGTACGCAAAGTCCAGGTGGGTGTAGCTCATACTTGGGATCAGATAAAGGGCTGGTTTGGCACACGCTTCCTCTGTCGGAGCCTTCCAGAAAAACTCGTAATCGGTAGCGCTATAAAAGCCCACTCCACTGTACCGACAGGGTGTAGGTGCATTAACCCAAGAAGAACCGCGCCATAATCTCCGATGAGCGGTGCCTGGTTCCACACCGCCCCCTACCAAATCAACGACGCCGCCAGGAATTCGGTATCTCGAACCGATACCGGAAAAGCGTACTTCAACAATTTCAGTTTCACCCGTCCCTGAATGAGTCACTTGTGTACTACGCCAAGCGGCAGGCACTTTAAACATCGCACCTTGCCGATTTTCTCCATGATTGGCCTGAATAGGACTAATAGAGTTGGACTTAATGGGCAATCGGATACTGAACATCCTTGCGGTCCCACACTCATTCGGATGACTAGCGCAATAACCACTGACCGGCGTGGTATTGAGAAACGTATTCTCCTGGGGTTTCGAAGGGTCAGGCCTGAATACGGCGGTGATATCCCGGCTCACAGCATTGGCCACAGGCACGCACGAAAACAGCACCACCGAGACCACGCTGCGCACTGCAACCGATAAGGGTTTCATTTATACAACCTCATACAATCAAGACAAATCGCTGCAAATAGGTAGGCGAGCAATTCACTTGTGGGAGCAAGGCTTGCCCGCGATGCAGGCGCCTCGCTCTTCAGGTAAACAGCGTTATCGTTCATCGCGAGCAAGCTTTACTCCCACAGTTTCAGGAGCAAGCTTTGCTCCCACGGTCTCATGAGCGCTGTTTCGCACTGTCAGCCTCGGCCACCGTCGTGTCGGCCAAGGTATCCGGCGTACACCGCAAATCACCGATCATCAACACATCGCCCTCTCGCTGGGCACCGTCCGGGTCAAGCCGGAACCGGCAAAACAACTCGCTGCCATAACGCACTTCCAGGGTGGGCGCACCGGCATTCATTTCCATGGAGAAAAACCCGTCCGCCTCACTGACGCCGCGACTGGCGTGGTTGATCACGTGATGGCCCTTGAGCGGTTGCCCTTGGTCGTCCAGCAGGCGACCCAGCACCGTCACGGTTCTCATCACGCTGATCTTGCGGTAGTCCACGCCCCCCTTGTTCAAGTGATAACGGGTGCGCGAGGGCTCAATGCTTGCCGCTGGTGGGTGCACGCCTTCGAAGTCGAAAGTGACCATGCTGTTTTTATAAGCGGTGATGGGGACAAAGTTGCGGCCGGGACGCAGGGTGGTGCTGCCGCCGGTCAAGTCATCGGCGCGCAGGATCACGTCGTCCACGTCGGCTTCGACATCGACGATCATGCCCGCGCCGCGCCCATGGGGCTCGGCGGTAAAAGCTGCTTTGCTGCCGCCCACGGCCACCGTGCTGCTCAGATTCAGACCGCCGGTGAGGTTGTCGTTGTAGGACGAACGCTGGACGAAGCCGTCGCCATACAGTGATTCGGTCTGGAAACTGGCAATGCCCGACAGGCCCACGCCATAGGTGTCGGCCAGTGCCGTGGCGGAGACGCTTTGCAGTACGTGGTCTTGCAGATCCCGGCGATAGGACAGCGAGGCATTGTTGTCCCGCGCACCGTCGCGCGAAGTGCGCGTGCCGACGCTGCCCGACCAGTACTCGCCGGGCCCGCCCAGGGCGATACTGACGCTCAGGTCCAGGCCGCGATTGCGCTTGTCGCCGGTGCTCGAAGTGCCGGGACGGTCGAACACCGACAACCGCCAGTTGGCATCGCTGCCGCGCAAAGTGAAACGCTGGGTCCAGCCCAGGTCCAGGCCGGTGCCCTGGATATTGCCTTCGCTGTAGGCCAGCCGTCCGTTGAGGGAGGTCTTGTTGTTCAAGCGATGATTGACCGACAGTGATGAATTGCTGGTCTGGCCGACGTATACGTTGCGCTGACGAATGCGGGTGCCATCCGGCAGGGTTTCGTAGGTGTTACGGGTGTCCAGCCAACTGCGGTTATGGCTGGCCACCACACTGCCCTGGCCGTAGCTGTACAAACCTTGCAGGTCCAGGCCGGTGCCGTATTGCTGGGTCTGATAGACGTTGGCGTACAGGCTGGTGCTGGTCGCCAGCGTCCAGTCCACCGAAGTTCCCACTTGCAGTTTGTCCTGCACCTGGCGCGTGGAAGCGCCCAGGATCACCCGCGGATGGAGCAAATAGTTGACGCCTAACCCCGCCGTCGTGAAACCTGAGGGTTGCTCTTCCCAGTTGCTCCAGAGCCGGGTTTCGCGCCCGGCGAACAGGTTGTAGCGCCAGCGGTTCTCGGCGTTGCTCCAGTTACTGGGTTTGTAGATCAGTTCCTGGCTGGTGGCGGTCGTTTGCCCGTCCTCGATCAGCCGCACTTCCACTTCGTAGATACCGCCAGGCAACGGGCGGGTGTCCAGGCTCTGCAAGCCAGCGCTGACCGCCTGGGTGTTGATCAACAAACCGTTGCGGTAAATCTCCACCGAAGCCTGGCGACTGGCGGTGACGTAAACGGGGTAGACGCTGGGTTTTGGATTGTCGATCACCAGGCTGTCGGAGCTGCCGTACATCACCCCCAGTGCGGTGTCGGGGTTGGCGCCGAACGAACGAATCTGGCGATTCAAGCCATCGGAGCTGGGCGTGAAATACCCCAGGCGAAAAAAAGTGCCTTGCATCTCTCGTTGGGTATAGAGCTCATGGATGGCGTGATAGACCTTGTCGTCCGGGCCACCAAGGCGCGAGAGTTGCAAGTCGAGCGACTGGCTCCAGTTGCCCAGGCTCGAATTGGCATTCAAGCCATAACGTCCACCGGTGTCCTGTTCCTGGCCACCGTTGATATTGAGTTGGTTGTTGAAGATCAGGCCCAGGCTGCCGCTCTCGGGTTGATCGTAATAGCGTTTGGTCTCGGTCGAGCGCTCCACATCCCGGGTCAGGATCGACACCAATGAATTTTCAAGACTGTAGTGCACGGCAAGCAGGCCTGATGGGCAACTGCCTTCGCATGCACCCAGCGCCTGTCCTTGCTTGAGATGCTGCTCCCATTGCTCGCGCTCGGCGGTTGTGATTGAACTCTCCTGGGTCTCGGTGAATTCAAGCAACGTAACGCGGTCGTCCCGTGTCAACACCACCATGGCTTCGCCGAGGTACTGTTGATTGACCTCAACACGAACCGCCAGGGGCACATCGAAGAAGTGGGATTCGAATTCCGCCGGCAGGCCCTTGGCCTGGGATAACAGGCTTCTTGGTGTCGTACCGGGGGCAGTCGGCGCGGCTAATGCGTTCGCACACAACAATAGTGCGAGCGCACCCGCGATGGGTGTCATCGGAAACATCAACGGACTCTCTAATCAGCGAGCTATCAGGGCGTTGCAGGTGCAGGCCGACCGGCTGGGGAGGACCGGTCGGCTTGCAGTAATGCCCGAAGGAAAGAGGTAAACCTCAGCGGGCATCGAATGACATCACAGGTTAGCGCGAGGCACAGCGTCGAAGATGACGGTCATGTCAGCGGTGTACAGGCCATTCTGGGTATCCAGGGGCTTGGCCGGAACGATGGTCATGTCTGCCTGGGTACCCGGAGTGGACGTTGCATCGTCCACCACTTCCTGAGGGAGGGCGGAGAGGGTGACGCCGTTGAAGGCCGTGGTCAGGGCAATCGAGTTACTACCGTTGTACAGGGCGGCCGGGCCACCTTCGATGTAGGCGTGTACCGAACCTTCGGTGTTTTTCACGTCATAGGTCTGGCGCAACGAAGTCAACGTACCGCTGACCGTGTTGTAGCTCATGACTTCATCTTTACCGAAGTCCGGGTTGCGCGGTTGCACGTGGAACTGCTGGGTCGGGATGTTCGCAGTGATGTGAATAGCCGAACGTGCGTCATCGGCTGCGAATGCCAGCGAGGAAGTCAGGGCGGCGGCAGCCAGCGAAGCACCGGTTACGAATTGTTTGAGCATGTCGTTAACACCTGTTCATAGCAGTAATAGAGAAAGGTTGCAATTGCGGCCCGACAACAAGTTGTAAGGCTGCACTTCCAACGCCGGGCATGATCGGTTCTCTTCAACTAAAAAAAAGCAGGCTCTTTCCCACATGCTCGTAGTACGTTCGACATCCGAATGCGCGAAAAAACACCATGTTTTCTATGAATACTAAGTTGGATGTCAGAAACAACCTACATATACGGCAAGGCCGCGGCATTGCTCAAGGTCAAGAAAAAACTCCAAAAAACTCCATCGGCCGCCTGCCAACCTAATTCAGGTATGGTCTTATTAAATTACAAGCTACCCACAACCAGATTAGATATATCTAATTAAAAAACATCCAACCACAAAGATATATCTCAACGATATATCTCATATAAAAAAATATATTTCAGTTACATCTTTGCAGAATGGAGAACAGCCTATGGCAATCCCTTATTCCCCCTCCAACCGCGAACACGACGGTTTCGAACGTCAGTCGGCAGGCCGTGAACGTACCAGCCGAGCCCCACGCGTTTTCGCCGCTGGAGACCTGAAGCTGCTGATGTTGGCGCTGATTGCCGAACAGCCTTGCCACGGCTATGACCTGATTCGCCGGATCGAGAGCATGTTCGATGGCGCTTACAGCCCCAGCCCCGGCGTGATCTACCCGACCCTGACCTTCCTGGAAGTGAACGCCCTGGTTATCTGCGGCGTCGAAGATGGAAAAAAATGCTACAGCGTGACCGAGGTCGGACGTCTATCCCTTGAGGACCAGGCCGAAGCGATAGAGGAGGTGCGTACACGCATTGAAATCAGCAGGCGCACGTTGCGCGGCCATGATCGTCCGCCGCAGATCCATGAAGCGGTGTATAACCTGCGCCATGCCCTGCAAAAGCACCATGGCCACTGGAGCCCGGAAGAAATCCGGCGGGTGCGCGACCTGCTCGACGCCACCGCCAAAGCCATCGCCGACGGCCCCGACCGTCCACCAGTCTCGGAGTCAAGCCAATGACCGAAGTCGATCCAAACACCATTCACCGTGTCAGCCACGAGATCAAACGCCGTCGCCTGCAAGTGTTGCGGGTTGAGGACCTGACCCCACGCATGCGCCGCATCACCGTCGGCGGGCCGGAACTGGCCGGGTTCGCCAGCCTGGGCACGGACGACCATGTGAAATTGCTGTTCCCGCAGAACGCCGAGGAACAGGCGGCCCTGGAAAACTTCACCCCCAGCGCCGACAAGGCCCAGGGCCCGATGCCCGAGATGCGCGATTACACCCCACGCCGCTATGACCTGGACACCCTGGAGCTGGACATCGATTTCGTGCTTCACGGCGACGGCCCGGCCTCGACCTGGGCGGCCCAGGCGGCGCCAGGGCAATACCTCAACATCGCCGGGCCCCGGGGCTCGATGATCGTGCCAGACATCTTCGACAGCTACCTGTTGATCGGCGACGAAACCGCCCTGCCCGCCATCGCCCGCCGCCTCGAAGGCCTGGCACCCAACAGGCGGGCCCTGGTGGTGTTGGAAGTGGAAAACGGCGCCGAGCAGCAAGTGCTCCAAAGCCCGGCGCAGGTTCACGTGATCTGGGTACTGCGCGAGGGCCGCCAGGACAACCTGCTGCGAACCGTGCAACAGCTGGAAATGCCCGGCGGCAAGCTATACGCTTGGGTCGCGACCGAGAGCAAGGTGTCGCGGCAGATTCGCAAGGTGCTGCTGGAGGAGAAAGGGTTGGACCAGGATTTTGTGAAGGCGGTGGGGTATTGGAAGTTGGATGACAGCGAGGAGGATTGAGGGACTCACGCCGGCTGAGGAGCTGTCGAGTGCAACGAGGCTGCGATCTTGTCCCAGACAGTTGAGTCACAAGCGAAAGCTCAGGATCAAAAGATCGCAGGCTTCGCCAGCGCCTACAGAGCCCAGCGGGAGCAAACTCCCTCGCCACAGGGGCTATCGCTGTCCTTTAATACTTTATCCGTCACCACCAGGTACCCCGCCCCATGCTTTTCCTGCTCGCCTACATCAGCAGCGTCGTGCTGATCAACTTCGCCTTTTCCGCCGCGCCGCACCTGGACATTATCTGGTCGGCCTGGGGCGGCCTGGTGTTTATCCTGCGGGACATGGTGCAGACCCGTTTCGGCCACGGCGCCATCGCGGCGATGCTGGTGGCGCTGGTGTTGTCCTACGTCACCTCGGACCCAACCATCGCCCTGGCGAGCGCCACGGCGTTCGCCGTGTCCGAGTGCATCGACTGGCTGGTGTTCACGATCACCAAGCGCCCGCTCCATGACCGGTTGTGGATCAGTTCGGCCCTGAGCATCCCCCTGGACACATTCATCTTCTTCGGCCTGATCGACGCCCTGACGCCCGCCGTGGTGATCACGGCCCTGCTCTCGAAATTCGCCGGGGTGACCGCCGTCTGGCTGATCATGGCCTGGCGTCTGCGCAAACAGGCCGTCGCCGGCTGACGCGGTTCATGTAAAATGCCGCGCTTTCTCCCCCATGGGAAGCTCGCCCGCGCGTGCCCCGATGATCCGCTCCTGTTTGAGGACCTTCAGATGACCCGTATCGGAACCCCCTTGTCGCCCACCGCGACCCGCGTTTTGCTGTGTGGCAGCGGCGAGCTGGGCAAGGAAGTGGTAATCGAGCTGCAGCGCCTGGGCGTCGAAGTGATTGCCGTGGATCGCTACGCCAACGCGCCGGCCATGCAAGTGGCCCACCGCAGCCACGTGATCAACATGCTCGACGGCGCCGCCCTGCGTGCGGTGATCGAGGCCGAAAAGCCGCATTTCATCGTGCCGGAAATCGAAGCCATCGCCACCGCCACCCTGGTGGAACTGGAAGCCGAAGGCTTCACCGTGATCCCGACGGCCCGTGCCGCGCAGCTGACCATGAACCGTGAAGGCATTCGTCGCCTGGCCGCCGAAGAACTGGGCCTGCCGACCTCGCCGTACTTCTTCGCCGACACCGTGCAAGACTACCGCAAGGCCGTTGAAACCCTGGGTTTCCCGTGCGTGGTCAAGCCGGTGATGAGTTCCTCGGGCAAGGGCCAGAGCCTGCTGCGCAGTACCGATGACGTGCAAAAAGCCTGGGACTACGCCCAGGAAGGCGGCCGTGCCGGCAAGGGCCGGGTGATCATCGAAGGTTTCATCGATTTCGACTACGAAATCACCTTGCTCACCGTGCGTCACGTCGGCGGCACCACCTTCTGCGCGCCGGTCGGCCACCGTCAGGAAAAGGGCGACTATCAGGAATCCTGGCAGCCACAAGCCATGAGCCCGGCGGCCCTGGCCGAATCCGAGCGCGTCGCCAAGGCGGTGACCGAAGCCCTGGGGGGACGCGGCCTGTTTGGCGTCGAGCTGTTCATCAAGGGTGACCAGGTGTGGTTCAGCGAAGTCTCGCCGCGCCCCCACGACACCGGCCTGGTCACGCTGATCTCCCAGGACCTGTCGCAGTTCGCCCTGCATGCCCGCGCCATTCTCGGCCTGCCGATCCCGCTGATCCGCCAGTTCGGCCCTTCGGCCTCGGCGGTGATCCTGGTGGAAGGCCAATCGACCCAGACCGCTTTCGCCAACCTGGGCGCGGCCCTGAGCGAACCGGACACCGCCCTGCGCCTGTTCGGCAAACCGGAAGTCAACGGCCAGCGCCGTCTGGGCGTGGCCCTGGCCCGCGACAAATCCATCGAAGCCGCCCGCGCCAAGGCGACCCGGGCTTCCCAGGCCGTCAAGATCGACTTGTAAAAACTGAGTAGCTTGCGCCCGCGGGATTGCGTCCTGCGGGCTAAAGAAAAAGGCGACACCCGCAAGGGTGTCGCCTTTTTCATGGTCGCAGGTTTGGCTTAATCCGGCAGTTTGTAGGCGATCACATAATCACCCTGCTTGGTGCCCAGGGAGCCATGACCACCGGCCACAACCAGCACATATTGCTTGCCGTCCTTGCCGGTGTACGTCATCGGCGTGGTCTGGGCGCCGGCTGGCAGGCGGCCTTCCCACAGTTGCTTGCCGTTTTTCACGTCATAGGCACGCAGGTACTGGTCGAGGGTGCCGCTCATGAACGCCAGGCCGCTGGCGGTGGTGAATGTGCCACCCAGGCTCGGAACGCCCATGCTCAGCGGGATCGGTACCGGCGAGCTGTCACGCACGGTACCGTTCTTGTGCATCCACAGGGTTTTGTTGTTGGTCAGGTCCACCGCCGCCACATAGCCCCACGCAGGCGCCTGGCAAGGCAGGCCCATGGGCGAGAGCAGCGCTTCGAGGATCACACCATAGGGCGCGCCTTTGTTCGGCTGCACGCCTTCGGTTTCGCTCTTGCGCCCCGGGCCACCAGCCACTTCGGCCGCCGGCACCAGTTTCGACTTGAACGCCATGTAGCTCGGGTTGATGAAGGCGATCTGGCGCACCGGATCCACCGAAATGCCGCCCCAGTCGAACACGCCGAAGTTACCCGGGTAAACGATCGAACCTTGCAGCGACGGCGGCGTGTACATGCCGTCATAGCGCAGCGACTTGAAGTCGATCCGGCAGAGCATCTGGTCGAACGGGGTCACGCCCCACATGTCGCGTTCCTTGAGGACCGGCGGCACGAAGTTCAGGTCGGACATCGGCTGCGTTGGCGAGGTGTAGTCACCTTCCACCGCGCCTTGGGGTGCCGGGATCTCCTTGATCGGGATGATCGGCTGGCCATTGCTGCGGTCCAGCACATAGATGCTGCCCTGCTTGGTCGAAGCCAGGACGGCGGGTTTCACGCCATCGGCGGTCTTCATGTCCATCAGGGTCGGTTGACCGCCGACGTCCATGTCCCACAGGTCGTGGTGGGTGAACTGGAAGTACCAACGCACCTTGCCGGTGGCGATGTCCAGCGCCGTCAGGCCGGCGGCGTATTTTTCCGATTCCGGGGTGCGCATGCCACCGAACTGGTCGGGAGTCTGGTTGCCCATCGGCAGGTAGAGCATGCCAAGTTTTTCATCGACGCTGAACATCGACCACATGTTCGGCGAATTACGGGTGTAGGTCTGGCCTTCGGCAATCGGTGTGGTGTCGTCCGGGTTGCCGCTGTCCCAGTTCCACACCAATTGGCCGGTGTGCACGTCGTAGGCGCGAATCACACCGCTTGGCTCGTCGATGGAAACGTTATCGGTGACGTGGCCACCGATCACCACCAGGTTCTGGGTGACCGCCGGTGGCGACGTGGAGTAATAACCGCCGGCCGTGAAACCGCCGATGTTGGCGGTCAGGTCGACCTGCCCCTTGTCGCCAAAGTCTTCGCACATCTTGCCGGTGTCGGCGTTAAGGGCAATCAGGCGAGTGTCGGCGGTTGGCAGGAAGATCCGCCGCGGGCATACGGTACTGGCCGGCGTGGTGCTGGCAGTGCCGGTCGGGCTCTGCTCGGCGGAGGCGTACGCAGCGTCATCGTGATAGGTCACGCCACGGCAGGTCATGTGGGCCCAACCCTTGAAGTTTTCCGCTTTTTGCGTGGAAAGCTTCGGATCGAAACGCCAGATTTCCTTGCCCGTCTCAGGCTCCAGGGCAATCACCTGGCTGTGAGGCGTGCACACGTAGAGCATGCCGTTGGCCTTGAGCGGGGTGTTTTCGGCAGTGGTTTCACCCGGGTCGTTCGGCCCTGGCAGGTCGCCGGTGCGATAGGTCCAGGCCGGCACCAGTTGGCTGACGTTCTCAGGGGTGATCTGTGCCAGCGGCGAATAGCGGTCGCCATGGGCACTGCGCCCGTAGGAGTTCCAGTCGCCGTCCGGCATGGCCGGTGCGGTGTTGACCATGCCCGGCACGCTGTCGCGGTCCAGTTGGCCGTTTATTTCACCCGGGTTGGTGAACTGGCTGGCGAGCGCGACGATACCAGCAATGACCACGGCGGCGCCCAATGCACGGGTTCCCATGGCCGAGGCATCGGCGGTCAACAGCGGGCGACGGAACCACGGCAGCAACATGACGATGCCCAGGGCAAACAGCATCGCCAGGCGCGGCACCAGTTGCCACCAGTCCAGGCCCACTTCCCACAACGCCCACACGGTGCTGGCGAACAGCACCAGCGCGTACAGACCCAGGGCCGCGCGGCGGGCCATGATCAGCAATACACCGCTCAACGCCAGGCCGATACCGGCCAGCAGGTAATATAGCGAGCCGCCAAGCGTGCTCAGCTTGACTCCCCCGGCCAACAGGACCAGGCCCATCAATAGAAGCAGAATGCCGAGCAAACTCGGTAGCAAACGGCTTCGACTCAAAGCACCCTCAGTGCTCATAGTGTGTTTCTCCGTGACGTTTTAAAGAGTCCCGCACAAGTAGTCACTGTAGATGACGATCTTGAAGGGGCATGGTTCAGTTGAAAAAAGTAATTGGGTTGAAGCGGCCCCTTGTGAGAGCGACCCTGTTCGCGATAGCGGAATGACAGTCGACATCGATTTGGATGTGCCATCGCGAGCAAGCCCGCTCCCACAGGTTTTTTGTGGCACTGACTAGAACGACGACTGAATCTTGACCCCGCCAATCAACGCGTCATCGACCTTGTCCACACCGCCCGGATGGCGGATGTACTGCAGGTTCGGGCGCACGGTCAGCCAGTTCGTCACGTGTACGCCGTAATACAACTCGGCGCTGTACTCGGTGTCCTGGGGTGGCAAAAAGGCCGGATTGTCGTAATCCTGGAGGGCGCGGGCCTGGTTGGTGGCCTCGGCGTTCTTGCGGTAAGCCGGGTTGACGTGAACCCGGGCCAGGGCAAAACCGATGTCATCCCTGGCGCGGGCGTCGAACAGCCCCTTGTAGACGAGACCGGCTTGGACATAGTGGTCGATGGCGTTGGTTTTCTTGTCGTGCATCGTGGCGTTGGCGAACACACTCAGACCGCGGGAATGGTCACTGGCGACGCTGGTCAGTTGCTGTTGCGCCCCCAGCCACACGCCATGCTTGCTCGACGCGCTGCGATACGCCTCGCCGCTCAGAGCGGCCGGCTGGCCGTTGCGATCCTTGTAGGTATCGGTGGCGTTGGCACTGCTGTAGTAATAACCGGCGCGGTATTCGCCCGGCAGACCATTGAGTTTGGGCGACCACACCAGCTCCACGGGTACTACCGCGCCCTGGGTGCCGCTGCCGCTGAGCTTGAAGCCGCTACCGGTTTCCAGGTTCGATGGGTTCTGTTCATAAGCCCCGACCTGGGCGTACAGCTCAGACGTGAGGTGATACTTGACCCGCAGCGCCCATTGGCTGACCGGCCAGTTGTACCAGACACCACCCACCCAGTTGCCCACTTGCGAGCCGCAGAACGCCAAGTTCTGGAAGTCGCAGGGAAAGCTGTTGAAATCCTCGCCCTCACCGAAACGGCCGGCCTTGATATCGAGCCGGTCATCGAAAAATGCCTGCTGATACCACATCTGCGTCAGCCGCCAGGTCTGGCCACGGCCCCAGACTTCCTGGGCGGAAGTGAAACCGCCAACACGCGGGTCGTTGATCCGGTCGTTGCTGATGTTATTGCCGCTGCGCTCGGTGACCGTCAGTTGAAACTCGGCGGCGTGCCAACCGAGGATTTTCTGCAGGTCCAGGTGCGCGCCGAAGGCGAACTGGTCACTGTAGCGAGCGGTGCGGTCATGGTCGTAGCCGCCGTGCAGGTTGCTGCCCATTTCGCCGGTGTAATCGAACTTGAAGTTGTAGCCTTTTTCCGCAAGTTCGCTTCGCGTGCCGTTCCAGTCACCCAGCATCCAGGGTGAGTCGCTATCGAACGCGGGAGCGGCCTGAGCGCCGGTGGCAATGCCCAAGACGCCAAGGCTGGCCATCAAGTGAAGGGGCTTTCTGGCGGCAATACGGCGCCGGACAGCGCTGTCTTGCAGAGTCTGAACATCGAGCATAGAGAAGGAATTCTTGATCTTTTTTAGGGGATTCACTGAACGCCGAGGCTTTGGCACGGCAGAAGAAGCGTTTCAGCTGGCGGCGCAAGGATAATGTCCTGTTACAAATAGAGAAAGGGCTTTTACTGACATGGATCATTTCGGATTCGGTAACAGTGCGCTATGCCTCCTCGCTCTCACTCCCACCGACGAAGGCTATGCTTCCACCACGCGGGCACCTCGGCTAAGGTGCGCGGCTTTACACCTCTTTGCGCGAAGGCCTCCCATGACCGAATTCAGTAACAACCCGCTGCACGGCGTGACGCTGGAGCAGATCCTCAACGCCCTGGTGCAGCACTACGAATGGTCGGGTCTGGCCGAGCGCATCGACATTCGTTGCTTCAAGAGCGACCCGAGCATCAAATCGAGCCTGACCTTTTTGCGCAAGACGCCGTGGGCGCGGGAGAAAGTCGAGCGGCTGTACATCAAGCTAATGCGCACCAAACGACCGGTCTGAGCCATGGGTAGGGATATCCGCCGGCGCCCGGCGCTACGACAGTGCTTCGTGTCGGTGGCGGCACTGTTGGGCTGGGCGGCGTTGAGCATCCAGTTGTACCTGATCCTGCTCGGCCGCTGGGAACTGGGCGCGAGCTTGCTGGGCGGCCTGGTGAACTTTCTCAGTTTCTTCACCGTGCTGACCAACACTCTGGTGGCCGTGGTGCTGACCTGGGAACTGATCCACCGAGAGTCAGCGACCCGGCGCTGGTTTTTGCAGCCGGGGGTCAGCAGCGGCATTACCGTGAGCATCGCCCTGGTTGGCCTGGCCTACAACCTGCTGCTGCGACATCTGTGGCAGCCCGAAGGCTGGCAGTTCGTGGCCGACGAATTGCTGCACGACGTGATGCCGCTGCTGTTCGTTACCTACTGGTGGTTATGCGTGCCCAAGGGCACCTTGCGCATGAAGCACATCGGGCTGTGGATGATTTACCCGGTGGTGTACTTCGCGTGGCTCCTGCTGCGGGGGGAATTACTGGCGGCGTACCCCTACCCTTTCATGGACGTGGCGAACCTGGGTTATCCACAGGTGTTCATCAATGCCGGGGGGATATTGGCGGGGTTCGTCGGTATTGCGCTGGGGGTGGTGGGTTTGGATCGATGGCGTCGCTGAAATAAAGGTTCTTGGGAGCAATATCTGTGGGAGCCAAACCTGTGAGAGCAAGGCTTGCCCGCGATGAACGTTCATGCGGTCCACCTGAAGACCTGGGTGCGCATCGCCAGCAAGCTTTGCTCCCACAGGTATGTGCTCCAGCGTTTAGTACGCACACACGGGTATCAGCGCCTCACTGGCAACATCCACATCAACCCACTGGCCTTGGCCCTTTCATGACACAACGCCAGAACCCCGCGTCGTTCGTCATTGTCCATCCGACTCCAACGGGTGATTTCCGCCACGGTGCGCTGACAACCGGTGCAGATGTCGTCATCGTCCAGCGCACAGATGTTCACGCAGGGCGAAGGAACCGGGCGCTCAGGGGCACTCATTGTTCCTGCTCGACCAAGTCGCGGGCGTAGCGCTGGGCGTTGTGCACATAGTGCGCCGCGCTGGCCTCGAGCATGTTCTTCTGGGCCTCGGTCAGTTCGCGCACCACCTTGCCGGGCGAGCCCATCACCAGCGAGCCGTCGGGGATTTCCTTGCCTTCGCCGACCAACGAGTTAGCGCCGATGATGCAGTTCTTGCCGATCTTCGCGCCGTTGAGAATCACCGCGTTAATGCCGATGAGGCTGTAGTCGCCCACCCTACAGCCATGGAGCATGGCGTTGTGGCCGATGGTCACGCCAGTGCCGATGGTCAACGGATAGCCCATGTCGGTGTGCATCACCGTGCCGTCCTGCACGTTGCTGTTCTTGCCGATCAGGATCAGCTCGTTATCACCGCGCAGCACGGCGTTGAACCAGACATTGGCGCCCTCTTCGAGGCGGACCTTGCCCACCAGCGTGGCGTTGGGCGCGACCCAGCTCTGGGGGTGGGTTTCGACACGGGCATCGCCCAGGCGGTATTTCATGAGAGTCCTCGGGGCGTCAGGTATTGATGAAACTCTTGGGCGGTTTGTGCAGGTCGATTTCGGCGTCGTACAGCAGGTTGACCAACTCCACGACCATGATCGCCGTCAGGCCCCAGATCTTGAAGTCGCCAAACCGATAGCTGGGCACGTACCAACTGCGGCCCTGGTAATCGATCCGGTGCGTGTGTTCGCGCGGATCCTTGCGGAAAAACTCCAGTGGTACGCTGAACACCGCAGCGATCTCGGCATCGTTGGCCTGGTATTCGACGTAGTCCGGAATCACTCCAACAAAAGGCGTGACCTTGATGCCGTGCAGCGAGATCAGCGGGCTGAGGGGGCCGATCACTTCCACCAGGCCGGGAGGCAGGCCGATTTCTTCCTCGGCTTCGCGTAGGGCAGTGAAGATCAGGTCCGGGTCTTCAGGGTCGCGGCGCCCGCCGGGGAACGCCACCTCGCCGCCATGGGTCGAGAGCCCGCTGGCGCGCAGGGTCAGTACCAGTTCCGGTTCATCGCTGCGGGTAATCGGCACCAGCACCGCGGCTTCAGGGAAACGTCGGTCGGCCTGCAGATCGTGCGGGGTATGGTTGCTTACTCGATGCAGTAGCTCGTCCAGCATGAGACTTCTCGATTTATTCGCTACCTTGCATCATGCACCAATCGTTCAAACGGCCCAACCCCCGCACCGCGTCGTGTCGCGAAACGACAACTTGCCGACACCGGCCCGCACCGCCAAGATAGGCGCAGCATTCAGGAATCCAAGCATGAAATTCTGCAGCCAGTGCGGTAACCCGGTGACCCAGCGCATACCCGAAGGCGACTCGCGCCTGCGTTTTGTCTGCGACACCTGCCACACCATCCATTACCAGAACCCCAATATCGTGGCCGGTTGCGTACCGACCTGGGGCAGTAAAGTCCTGTTGTGCCGCCGCGCCATCGAGCCGCGGCGCGGTTACTGGACGCTGCCGGCGGGCTTCATGGAGAACGGCGAAACCATCGAACAGGGCGCCGTGCGCGAAACCGCCGAAGAAGCCTGCGCCCGGGTGCGAAATTTGAGCATCTATACGCTGATTGACGTACCGCATATCAGCCAGGTACATGTATTCTTCCGCGCCGAACTGGTGGATGAGGATTTCGCCGCCGGGCCCGAGAGCCTGGAGGTGAAGCTGTTCGAAGAAGCGGACATTCCCTGGGATGAACTGGCTTTCCGCACGGTGGCCCGTACCCTGGAATATTTCTACGCGGACCGCCGGGCCGAAGATTACCCCGTGCGATCCGAATCGATTCCACCGCTGGCTCAGCCTGCCAATACTTGAAAAACCAATATAGCCACAACACTTTCTAGGGATATCGTTTCAATGCGCTGGTTGCTTGTCCTGTTCTGCCTGTCGTTCACTGCGATGTCCCAGGCCTCTGCGGTGGGAGCCTACAACGGCAAGGTCATCGAAAAAGTGCTGGTGCTCAAGTCCGCCCATCAATTGCAATTGATCAACGACGGCAAGCCGCTCAAGACCTATCGCATCTCCCTGGGCAAGGGCGCCAAGAAAGGTCCCAAGCTGATCGAGGGTGACAAGCGCACCCCCGAAGGCTTCTATTGGCTGGACTGGCGCAAGACCAGCGACCGGTTCTATCTGTCGATGCACATTTCCTACCCCAACATCAGCGACGCCGCCCGCGCCCGCCGCGAAGGCGTGGAACCGGGGGGCATGATCATGATCCACGGCACACCGGATTCGGAAGAGAACCCTGAGCAGTTGTTCCATACGCTGGACTGGACCGATGGCTGCATCGCCATGCGCAATGTGGACATGCGCGAGGTGTGGAGCCTGGTGCCGGATGGGACGATGATCGAGATTCGGCCGTAGCCCCCGACCACACATGAGATCCCTGTGGCGAGGGGATTTATCCCCGTTGGGCTGCGCAGCAGCCCCCCTAAACAAACAACTCAATTTTCCTGACACACCGAATTGCCTGGCTTGAGGGCTGCTTCGCAACCCAACGGGGATAAATCCCCTCGCCACAGAGGGCGGTGTCGACCAGCCTTTTGTTACAAGTCCAAAAACCGCAACGCAATCCCCTCCCCCAGCCTTGATCTACCCTCAGAACTGATGCGGTGGTTCGGCTCGCTGTGCCCCGCAGAATCCAAAGTGAGAAGTGTCACGTCGAAGCATAGGTAGTCATGACGTATGTGATTCGACAGGGCTTCACCTGCTCCAGATGAGACATCAAATCATGACAACTCATAACAGTTTTATACGGACGACAGCGGTTGCGGTGGTGGCGTTGACGGGTGCGTGGCAACCGGGCTCCGACGCCTGGGGGGCCGATGGAAAAGAGGAGCCGTGGTATACCGCCTGGCTTCAGGTCGCGGCGGATTCGAGCGTGCCGATCCGCGATACCAAGCCATCGTTGCATTGGCGTACCGACATGGGCACGCTCTATCGAGGAGACACTACGGATCAGGGACTCGGGGCCTTCCAAGACGGGATCTTACCCAAAGCCGCAGGCTTCCCCGTGATCGAGTGGATGTATGACTGGTGGAGCCACGGAGCTGGGGCAGGGAAATCGGTCTACAGCAGTACAACCCGCGACCAGAGTCTCGCCCAACGTTTCGCCAAGGAATGGGTGTATGAGATCAAAGCCCCTCATGGTATTGACCAGGATGCATCTGGTGGAGCTGTCAGCGAGCAGGAAATCAGCTTTCCGGGGGGAGTCAAGCGCGAGTTCATCAGGCAAGCATGCAAGAAAGACAACCTTGCCGATTGTGAAGCGAACCAAAACTACCGCGAGCCGACCGGCCATGAAAGCCCACTGGAGGTCGCGGCGGTCAGCATAGAATGGAGCCGGATCACGCCTCCAGAAGGTTTGGCGTGGGTAAAAAGCAAAGAGTCCCTCTGGGCGGTCGGTTCCCAGACAATCAATCCAGTACAGGGGGCGGATGCGCTTGTCCAAGGGTTACGGGGCAGGAACTCGCTGCCACCCATTCTCAGATTGGCCAGCCAGCCGGAGTCCCCCTACATTCAATCGGTCGTTGTGGCATTTCGCGACTATAGCGAAGCCAAGGTCTGGGCTGTCGTGGAAGCACAAAACGGTGGATGGGTATATGAAGTCAGACCCAACAGCGTGGCAGTGGATCTATCAGGGCGTAACACCGGCGCACGCGAAAGCGCCTTCGCGTTCATCGGCGGTATCAAGGGAGGCCTGTTGATGAACGCCCGCCGTTTCGAGAAAGGCGTGGGCGAACCGGTCGAGTGCATTGGCATCGAAAAAGAAGCTTGCCGCCTCGAAAACCGCCATCAATAGTTTTCGCAGTGCAGGCTGGCTAATGCTAACTCCCACAATGGTGTTGTGAACGCCACTAACCACTGTGGGAGATTCTATGGTGCAGGGCTACCCCTTAAATGCCCTTCGGTAAGTATTCGCTCTGGTTCTTCAGCAGGGCGAATACTACTCGGGCAAGCTTGCGGGCCAGTGCCACTAATGCTTC
>NZ_CAXAPG010000041.1:0-30293 GCF_963970585.1 Pseudomonas sp. RL_105y_Pfl2_101 | reverse complement strand
TTCTTTTCGGTCACTTGATTGACCGCTTGGATTTTGAATTCTTCGGGATAACGTGGGTTGCTCATGGCACCTCCTGATTGGCCTCAGTTTAAGGCATGGAGGTGTCTACGAAACCCGGGGCGATTCAGCCGAACCATTTGCCTTGTGAATAACCTTGCGGCAGCGTGTGGTGATGCGTTTTCCTTAAGCCTCTCCGACCGATTAGACCTTGTGAGATTTATCATGAAGGGCAAACGTAAGGCCAAAACAACCAAGTGGCTCATGAAAGGTCAATTCGAGATCGAGGCTAGGCTTATGCTGCGAGAACGATCCCGTAACGCCTCGAACCATTTCCTTGATGCTTCAGCTACGTTTGGCGTGGAGCACGAGCCGGTAGGTTTGCTAGCCGGTAAATTGCCCTGAGTTATCTAATACTCGCCAACGCTCGCCGCTTACCGTTGTACAAATGCTACTGATAACTATTGCACCGGTTTCGCAGCAAGACCTATTGCCGCGCCGGGGCGGTAGGCACCAGCCATAGCAAATAGAACCCGATCCAGTCAGGTATCCAGTTCACTCGCTTGTGATGGCTCTCGCTCGGCTAAGATCCTGCCCGCATCATGCGAGGGGGAAAGTGCCCTGACTCCATAGAACTTGAAACTCGTTGTAAACAACCATCTCGACTTCCAACGCTTTACAGCTTTCCAAGTGTTGTTCCAATGGCAATTGACGCCCTGAGAGCATACGCAGCAATTCACCTGCCACAAGGGATGGCTGCATCTGGCCGGTTTTCTCGGGTGCTTAAAAGCTGCAATGGGTCGACAACGGATGGTGATGGATGACCGCTATCGGCCCAGAGTGTGTAAAAACGTACGTCGAGGTGCATCACATCCAGCTAGCAAGCTGGGCCAACCGCCGGAACGCTCTGACGAACATAATAATTGTCGAATTCACTGCTTTCGACGAATTGGAAGCCATGGCGGGTATAAAAGCGATTCGAAGCGCTTTCTTTGAGAGCACCAACTTTAATAGGGAGCGCAGCCGCATCCGCCACTTTGAAAATCTGAGTGAGAACAACAGAGCCTATACCTGATCCTTGCGCGCTCGGTCTCACATACAAGTGGTCGAGCAAGAGCTCATTGTGGTGATGCTTGACCACTACAAAACCAACCCTCTCTCCAGATACCTCGATGTAGTGTGTGTTGCGGGCTTCAAAACCGCTAAGAAACCGCTCGCGCGCGCGCACCGGATCAAATCGCCCAACACGCTCCAGACTTTCGCGCATGGCCTCAATTCGAATGGCTACAAGATTGTCCAAGTCGCTTTGTTGAGCTAGGACCAAAATGACTGGGGAATTTTGATTGGGTGTGACGGGCATATTTTGCGCTCTATTTACCATCCTGGAAGGCCAGTATAGAGAGCCTGATATGTGGTTCCCAGTTTGGCTTCACCGTCGAATTCAGACATCCACCTCAAATGTGAATAAAGGGCTGTCTCTCTGTACTATTATTTTTGCGTATTCATTTGCAGGGGGAAGCCAGTGAAACGCTTCATTCAAGGTGAACATCGAGGTCAAAGCACCTTACTTCCCGAGAGCCTCGACGACTACGTCAGCGATACCAATCCGGTGCGCGTAGTCGACGTCTTCGTCGACGAACTTGACCTAGTCCATCTGGGTTTTGAAGCCGTCATTCCAGCCGATACTGGCCGACCTGCTTACCATCCCGCGATCCTGCTGAAGATCTACATCTACGGCTATCTCAACCGCATTCAGTCGAGTCGGCGGCTGGAACGAGAAGCTCAACGCAACGTCGAGTTGATGTGGCTGACCGGTCGTTTGATGCCTGATTTCAAGACCATCGCCAACTTCCGAAAAGACAACAGCAAGGCCATCCGAGGAGTCTGCCGCCAGTTCGTTGTGCTGTGTCAGCGGTTGGGACTGTTCGGAGAAAATCTGGTCGCCATCGACGGCAGCAAGTTCAAGGCGGTCAACAGCTTGGTATCCCATCGGCTGATCGTGCAGACATAGCTTTGCTTTTGGTTTCCGCTCTCGGTCGTTTCATCGAGAAGGCGCACGCAAGCTACGGCGTTGCCAATGTACTGGATACCTAATGTTTTATTGTCTTGATACTTGAGCTTGAATCTCACTTTTCACCGTATCTGCTGGCAAATTTCGGGATGCTGGAGTCTACTTGACTGTTGCCGCTGACCGAAAACTGACCCAGGTGTTCAACTGCTTCTGCTCACTTTTTGAGCAGGAGAACACAGGGTGATCAGCATGGAAATGTTGGGGAAAATCCGGTGGATGTACTTCCGCGACAAGCTCTCGCTGCATCAGATAGCCAAGCGTACCGGGCTGTCGAGAAACACCATCCGAAAATGGGTCAGAGCGCCCGAAGCCACTCAACCGGCGTACCAGCGGTGCGCGACCTTCAACAAACTCAGCCCTTTCCACGACACGCTGGAACAGGCGCTGAAAGCCGACTCGTTCCGGGCAAAGCACAATCGCAGAAGCGCCAAAGCACTTTTCGAGCAGATCAAGGCCGAGGGTTATGACGGCGGCTACAGCCAGCTCACGGCGTTTGTACGCTCGTGGCGAGGAGAGCAAGGCAAGTCTTTACGCGCTTTTGTACCGCTGACGTTTGCGCTCGGTGAAGCCTTTCAATTTGACTGGAGCGAAGAAGGGCTGCTGATCGGAGGCCTGTTTCGACGCATCCAGGTCTCCCACATGAAGCTGTGCGCCAGTCGCGCATTCTGGTTGGTTGCGTACCCTAGCCAAGGTCACGAGATGCTATTCGATGCCCATAACTTCACGGTAGCTGCATCGTATTGTGACTCTTCAACCGCCAAGCTGAAGAACGCCATACACCCCCTGCTGTAGTCACCAGAAGCCCGCTCGCCAACGGGCTTCTGCATTCAGGGGCTCTGCCGAGCGGCGGATTCGGCTACCGTGGGCCGTTTGGCTGCTTTGGATTCGAGCCAATGATCAAGATCATGCTCGAACCAGCCTACTATCCCGCCGCTTAATTGCACCGATGGTGGGAATGAAGGGTCGTTACGCTCCAGACGCCAAAGTGTTGAAGGGTTGATGCCCCCTAGCTTTTTGCAAACGGCTTTCCGGCGAATGATCTGCATGACTACCTCTGCGCTTTATCAGTTGCATGCAGTGTCAGCAGCGGTCATTCCCAAGTCACGGAGTCTCATTTTATTATTTTCACCTCTCGAAAATCCGTGATTCGCTCTCTCGATAAAGGACGCGATACCAACCGGGCTTCTAGAGCTGCGAAGAGGGTAGCAAAAGCCAAAGTGTATACGAGGGTGACTATATTCCGCGGGATGGCGCACAGCCCCCTTGCAGAACGGGACCTGCAGGTCAGACTTACGCTTTAACGTGTAACAGTTACCGTGGATTGACACGGATCTCGACAGACTCAAAATCCCCGTAATCACTCGATGATACGGTGATTTTGCTTTTGGGGATCGCCACCCTCCTCCCACGCTGACAGAGACACGGGACGAGCGCGTCAAAGCCAGAGACCTGATGGGCCGGAGTCGCGTTCAGCCTATTCGTCAAAGATTCGGGCCACGGCGTCGGACCTATGATCTATGCTCCCTCCCCAGTGTCGAGATGCGCTCTGGCACTGTACTTTCACGTAAACAACAGCTATCTGCCTCAGAGTTTGAAAAAACACTCCTCAGGCACGCCACGCCAGGTTGGCAGCGTTATCGTGAGGTGGGTACACAGGAATTACAGTAAGTGAGCATGGATACAAACAAAAACACTTCCTTCGCCTATCAGGCGGTGTACCGCTATCTCGTCGAGTTGATCGAGACCACCAATTCGGAATGTGAGCAGAAATTGCCGTCCTTGCGGCTACTGGCCAAGCGCCTGAACGTGTCGGTGTCGACGACCAAGTACGCCTATTCGCTTCTCGAGGACGAGGGGCGGATCTATACCAAACCCAAGTTCGGTTATTTCACCAAGGCGATGCCGGCACCATTATTGAGTGAAGAGTCGCCCAACTTGCTCGACAACGTGTTCTCCAACGCACGCCAGCCGGGGATACTGGCCCTTAGCAGCGACGCGCCAGCGATGCTGTTGTCGCTGGAAAACCCGCTGCTGATGATGGAGCGCGAACTGGCCCGGCAGTACCCACGCTCCCATGCGCCGCTCTATCAGCCGTTCGGCGAACCCGAGTTGCGCGGCGCGCTGGCCGATCGCTACACCCGTTCCACTCACTGCTACTGGCAGGCCGAGCATGTGTATATCGGCTCGGACCTGCGCAGTGTGCTGGAGTTGTCCCTCAGTGCGCTGAATCTGGGTGGCACTGTGGCGCTGGTGGAATCACCTTGCTCGTGGGCAATCCTGCGCCAGTTGCAGGCGGCGAAGATCCGTGTGATCGAAGTGCCCCTCGGCGAGGATGGACGTTTCAACCTGCCCGCGCTTAGTGAGCTGCTCAGGCGTGAGCCCGTCCGGCTGGCGGTGCTGTCGTCGACCGTGAACATTCCCCAAGGCAACCTGATGCCGGCGCAGGATAAACAGCAGATCTGTCGCTGGCTGGCGGAGCGGGATGTCTGGCTGTTCGAAAACGACAGCTACGGTGAGTTCTGTTTTTCCCCCAAGCCCGCCCGCTATCGCGATTTTGCCGATCCGGAAAAACTGCTGGTGTTCTCGACCTTCGACAAGATCATTGGCTCGGAAGCGCCCTACGGTTATGTCCTGTGTCGTCGGCATGGGCCGCAGTTGCATCGACTATTCCTGGAACGGGCGTTTCGCCTGTCACCGATCCGTCAGAAAGCGATCGCCAAACTCTTCAGTTCCAAGCGCATCGATCAGCATCTGATGGTGCTGCGGGCCATGTTGCTGGACCGTATGAAACGCATGAAGGCCCTGCTGGAGGAACACGCCGATGGCCAGTTGCGGGTGGTCGCCCCCCAAGGCGGCGCGACCTTCTGGCTCGAGGCCACACACTCAGTGGACATGCGGCGGGTGTTCGAGCGCTTGCTGGCCCAGCGCATCGTCATCGCCCCCGGGGAAATCTTCAGCCAGCAGGGGGCCTGGCGGCATCACTTGCGCCTGAGCTACACCCTCGACTGGAGCAAGGATATTGCCCAGGCCCTGAAGAAACTGGCCCTGGCTATCGGCGAGGAGCGCTAGCCATACCTAGAGTCCATAGCAATGCCGCGCTTCAGGGAAGCGGCCATGACGCACCTCTTCGGCAAAACGCTCGCAAGCGTCGCGAATCACCGCGCCGACATCGGCGTACTGTTTGACGAAGCGCGGCACCTGCTCACCGCCCAGGCCCAGCACGTCTTCGGTCACCAGCACCTGGCCGTCGCAAGCCGGTGAGGCTCCGATGCCGATGGTGGGCATTTTCGAATCCAGGGTGATCTGCCGGGCCACACTTTCGGCCACACCTTCGAGCAGCAGGCTGAAAGCTCCGGCTTCGAGGTTGGCCCGGGCATCCTCGGCAATCACCGCACCGGTTTCGGCGGTCAGGCCCTGGGCCTTGAAACCACCCATGACATTGACGAACTGTGGCATCAGCCCGACGTGAGCCATGACCGGAATACCACGTGCCACCAGGAATTCGACGGTACCCGACAGGGCCTTGTTGGCTTCCAGCTTGACAGCATCGCAACCGGTGCGCGCCAGGACCTGGGCGCAATTGCGAAAGGCCTGTTCGTTGGATTCCTGATAGCTGCCGAAAGGCATGTCGGCGATGACACAGGATAGACGTGTACTGTCGACCACGGCCCGGGTGTGGCCGATGATTTCTTCAAGCTGCATGCTCAGCGTCGAGGCACGGCCATAGCCGACCATTGCGGTGGAGTCACCAACCAGAATGAAATCGACGATAGGGTCGATCAACTTGGCAATAGAACTGGAGTACGCCGTCAGGGATACGATTTTCTGTTGGCCCTTCATCGCGACCAGTTGTGGAACCGTCAATCGTTTAGTACGGGTATGAATGCTCATAAGTGTCTTCCTGTGGTGATTGAAAATCCCGCGGGATGGGGCGTCTGTCGTTACAGCCAGTCTTTCTCCCATTCACGCCAGGCCTGATGGTCCTGGCGGATTCTGTCGGCGCTCGGGTGCACCAGGAATACGGCACCCGGCGAGCTGTTGAGGTCGATGGTCGGTGTCTTCTGGCGACCTTCGGCGAAGCGAAAGCGCGCGCTGTGAAAGCTCGGCAGGGCTTCCAGCCGTTTGCGCACGTCGATCTGGGCGAAAGCGCCGCTGTGGCGGGCGATCAGGTTCAGTCCGCGGGCGTGCTGCTGCAGGCAATAGCGTTTGGGCAACGACGCCAGCCGTTCCGGTTCCAGGTAGCTGGTGCAGGTCAGTGCGACCTGGTCGTTGCCGGTGGCCGCTTGCAGCGCTGGCGGATTGGCCAGACCGGACAGACGGGCGCCGGTTTCCAGCAGTCGCGGGCCCCTGGCCGTGAGGATTACTTCGGTGTGCGCCGGGCCGTGGGTGATCGCCAGGGCGTCGAGCACACCTTCGACGTAGCCGACCAGGGCATCGAGCTCCGGCGCATCGGCGGGTAACAGATCTTCACGGTCGTAGATCTTGCGACCGTCGGCGCTCAGGGTCTTGGTGGATTTCCAGACGTCGGTGATCCAGTGCTCACCCTGATGGCTGACACTGTTGATGACGTACTCGTCACCCTCCAGGTATTCCTGCAGTAGCAGTGCCCGGTTGCTCCGCATCATCAGGTTAGTACTGCCGAGAATACAGTTGATGGCCGAGCGCAGTTGCACGGCATCCTGGCAGATGAACACGTTATCGGAGCCGGCGCTGTCCAGTGGTTTGGCCACCACCGTCGCGCCCCCCCTGGCCTTGAACCAGGTCAGGGCCTCTGTGCTGGAGGCGGTGCGCAACTGCGCCGCCACCGGCAACCCGGCAGCGGCGACCTGTTCGGCCATCAGCGATTTGTCACGGCGGGCGGCGGAGTATTCGGGATCGTTGCCAGGCAGGCCCAGACGGGCTGCCAGCAAATCCGCCAGTTCGACACCGAATTCGCTGCCGGTCAGCACCGCCGCCGGCCCCTGTTCCGCGAGCTTTTCCAGCAGCGGTTCAAGGCCTTCCTCGTGCATACCGTAGTGCTCGCGGAACAGTGCCTGTGGGCAACTTGCGGCAAAAGCCGGTGGCATGTCATTGCGTGAACGCACGTGCAGCAGTGGACGATGCTCCGCCAAGGCCTGAGCCAACAGGGCGCCGGTGGAATAGGCGTCGACCAGGATCAGCGGCGCCAAGGTGGAGTCAGTGCAAGGGTTGGTCATAACGGCTCACTGTGTAATGCAACATCTGGAATAACTCGGACGAGCTGATGCCCGGTCCGACTGAAGAAAGGCCGCAGCTACGCGGCAACGGCAGGCCACCGACATTGCCCCAGCGCAGGGCGCCATGGTCGTCGATGCGGGTGGTGGCGCGGCCAGGGTTGTCGGGGTGCAGGCAATAGGGAATGTCCAGCCGCCCACGGGCGAAGGCCTGGAACAGCGCGACGCCGATATCGGCGTGCAGGTCCAGCACGCTTTCCACCAGTTGCCGCGCCTCGAACAACACTTCCTGGCGATAGCCCTCACTGACCGGGTCGATCTCCAGTGCATCGCCAGCGGCGACTTCGGCCGCCATCGCCAAGGCTTCGAGGTTGTCCGCAACCGATGGAATCTGCCGGGATTCGGCAACGGTCTTGACGATCAATCGCTCACACCCGGCAGCCTGGGTCAGGCGTGCACTGTCACAGATCAGGCGACGAGCACCGTGACCAGTGGTGGGAAAGACCCCCATGTAGGAATAGACCACGACATGCCAGTGGGCGCCGTCCAGATAGTCCGCGGCCAGTTCGCGCAGGGCTTGTAAAGCCCCGATGTCCTGGGCCATGGATGTGCCCTGGGCGTAGCTCAGCGAGACACTGCGGATCCCGTGCTGGCGAAAGAACAGGGCTTCGAGCAGCGTCATGGCGATCAGCATCGACGGCGGGCACAGCTGGCCCAGCAAGCAACCGCCGAAGCTCTCGATATGACCATGATCGCTGGCATCGGCCAGCAACTGGCAACTCTCTGCCCAGGCCTCGACCGCCCGCGCCAGTGGCAAGCGGCTGTAGGGCATGCAGTAGGACACGGGGCCGCCTTCGGTGGCATCCAGCCCGAGGGCCACCAGCCGCTTGAAAACGTTTTGCGGTTGAGCGGTGCCATGCCGGACCTGGATCGCAAACGACGGGCCATAGAGCCCGTCGAGCACGCCGCGCACCGCCTCCAGCGGATGGCTGACGATCGGGAAACCGTTCAGCGGGCTGCCGCTGTTCAGGCACTGCAACGCGCTTTGGTAATCACCAACCCGGGTGTAGCTGTCCAGGGTGATGGTCCCGATGGTGGCGCAGGGCAACCCGGCCACTGCGGCCAGCCCGGCGCGCATCGACGCCAAGCCGCCGAAACCCATGCGCGGTTGCACCACCAGTTCGCGCCGTTGCCGGGCCTGCTCGATGAAGCGCTGGAAATGACCTCCTGTCATGTTCGACATCACTCAGCGTCCCGACACCAGTTCGACCACGTTTTCGCCCGTGACCGGGTCGAAGCGGGTTATCCGGCCCTTGTGCGGGTCGCCGGCGCGAACCCGGGCGATCAGGCTGCTGTCGCTGTCGAAATCGATCTGCTGATGAGCGTACAGGCTGCGCAGCGCCGGCAACGGCAAGCCGCTGACCTGGTTCAGCCAGAGGCTCAGGGCGCTGTCCTGGCGACTACCGGCCAGGACCAGATGAAGGTCCTCCAGGTCCGCCAGGCGCTGCGGGTGACAGGTCGTGATGAAGCTCGACAGCTCACGTCCACGCTCGACGAAGGGCGCGAACTGCAGGCAGATCAGTTGTGTCTCGTCGAGCCCGAACGCCTCGATGGCGAAGCGGTTCGCCAGTGCCCGGCGAGCGTCCTTGCCTTCGGCACCGGCATAGGCCGACAGTGCCAGGTCGATCAGGTGCTGGGGCATTTCTTTTTTGCGCATCAGGCCCTGGGCCAGTTCCAGGTATTCGCTGATGCCGTCATGGTAATGACGGCCCTGCACATACTGCGCCTTGAGCCCGCGAAAGTGCGCCATCAGCATGGGGTTGGCGCAGTCCGATTCGGTGAAGCTGAACGCCAGCTCTTCGAAGCGGAAATCGAGAAACTCGGTAATCAGCTCCCAATGGTCTTCCACCCGGTAGCTCACCAGGTCGTAGATGCTGATGAAGTCCGGATCGGCGCTTTCGCTCCCGCTGGCCACCCGACGTTCAGTCCGCTGCTCGTCGAAGCCCTCGCCGAACAGCTCGACGAAATACACTTGGGCCACGCCATCGAGTGTCTGGAGCAGACCGCGAAACCCCTGGCGCCGACACTCGTCGACGTTCAACCCCAAACGTTGGGCCAGGCGCATGATCCAGGTGAAGTAGTGCTTCTGTTCCTTACGCGAATCGCCGGTAACCACGGCATCGACGCCACCTTGCCACCAGGCCGCGCGCCCGTAGAAGTCAGCGACCGCCAGGTTGCAGCTGTTGCAGAAGGTCGGGCGACCGTCGCCGGCGGTACGATGACCGTTCATCAGCACGTCGAAGCGGTTTATGGCGCGCACCTGCTCGGGGAACGGCAAGTGGCGCTCGAACGGGCGGATCTGCTGGTGATCGACCACCAGCATCTCGACCCGAGGATCGTCATACAGGTGCAGGGCGCGGTAGACCCGGTCGATGTTCGCCATGACCGCGTCCGGAACCCCGGCGTGGCGCATGTTGGCAATGCGCAGGAAGAAAGTGCGGCCATGCAGTACGTTCAAATGCAGTTGCACGGCGCGGATCAGCGACACGGTGTAGGAACTGTCCTTGCCACCGCCGTAGGCCACCATCAGCTTGTAGTCAGTGAGCCCGTCAAGACCGCCCGCGGCATTGATCAACCGCTCTCCCAGGATGGCGACGGCACGCCGGTCCACCGCACTGAGGTAGCGATTCAGCTCGCCGAGCAGAGGGACGTCGGTAATTTCAGGGGTGATGGCAATGTTCATACCGGTTCGGCCTGGAAGTGAAAGGTCTTGATCGCATGATGGATGTCGCACTCGATATCCACTTCGCTCGCGTCGGTGAAAATGAAGCGTCCACTGTGCAGGGCGTCGTAGCTGCCACCGGCTTCGAGGATCTGTCCGGGCCGGGGCAGCAGTTCTCGCCAGAGCGAACTGACGTGCGGGCGCAGCGATTGCGCTTCGATCACCCGGCACGGCAGTTGTGCAGGTTTTGGAACAACCAGCCAGCCACCGCTGGGATCAGCCTCGATCGTCGGCAAGGGTACGGGGTCACCGGCCAGGCCTTTGAGCCAATGCTCATAGAGGTTCACGCCGAAGACTTTGTTGATCAGGTGCGGCACTTCGCTGCCGCCCACCCGGGCTCCCACTTCGAGGAACACCAGCGAGCCGTTCTCCTCGACGAATATCTCCAGGTGAAAGGCGCTGTTGCGCAGGTTCAATGCCCGCAGACAGCATTCACTGAAGACTTCGATCCGGGTGCGCAATTGCGAAGCCTGGAGGATCACTGAGCCCAGCGGTTTCGTGCTGGCGAAGTCCAGGCAGCTGTTGATGTAGCGCGACACCACTTGGAAGGGCACCGCGCCGCTGTCATCAGTGAAACCATCGATGTGATACGTCTGGCCCTGGATGAAGGCCTCGACTTCATAGCGACCCAGATCCACTTCACTCAGTATCGCACGCAGGGCTCGGGCGTCCTCGATCTTGGCGACGCCGATGCTTGCGCCGCCATCCACCGGTTTGACGATCACCGGATAACCAACGGCCGCGGCGAAATCCAGCACCTGTTCCACGTCATTGCAGCGAATGAATGGCGGCACCGCCAGGCCGTGCTCCTGGAGAATTTCTTTCATTCGCGCCTTGTCGCGGTAGACCGCCACCTGCTCCGGGCCGTGACCGGGAATGTTCAGGGCCTGTCGGACCCGCGCCGCGATCTCCAGAGTGAACTCCGACAGCGCGATCAATTGGTCCACGGGGCCGACCCGTTCGATGACTTCCTGAACGCCCGCCAACAACTGAGGGTACTGATTGACGTCATCGACCTGTACCAGATGAGCAATGTGCTCCCGGGGGGCCAGCACGCCCTCGGCACCGGGGCCGTCGACCACGTAGCTGATCCGGTGCCGTTGATGGTCGAAGAACTCTTCGTAGCGAGTCAGCTCATTGTCCCAGCGACTTGGGTCCTGAAAGCGCGGCCAGCGATTGACGATAACGATATGCATCGATTCGATCCTGTGAATGAGGGAAAGAGAGCTGGACTCAGGTCCAGCACGGCGCCGTGCCAGTGCCCAGGACGAGCGCCGGTTTCGCGCGCTCGAGGGTGTTCAGGTAGTTTTCGAAGTCCTCGATGGCCTCGGGGCCGATGAACACCTCGTTGAAACCGGCGGCCAGCAGCTCCTGGCGAACCGCCCGCGTCTGGTCTTCCGAGGTAGTCAACTTGCCGCCGATGACACATGGCAGATCCGGGTGTTGCTGGCGCACCTGGCGAATCAGCTCCAGCCCCTGGAAATGGCCATGGCCGTTGACGCTGCTGACCACCAGCAATTGCGTACGCTGCAGCTCCAGGGTGGTGAGGACCACTTCCACCGGAGTGCAACTGCCGAGGTTCTTGACGTTGAAACCGTGTTCCGCGAGCCACAGCTGCAGATAAACCAGGTTCCACATGTGCGAATCCGATTCGACGGTTGCAATCAGGCAGTGTTGCGATCCTTTCATTGCGTTGCCTCCATGGCTGAGGGGGAAAGTCCAGGGCGGCGCGAAAGCGCCGGGCAGTCAGGTTGAACAGCAACGCACCGGGGATGGTGAGCAGCAGCGCGAGGGCCAGAATCAACGTCTGGACCCCATATTCATGGCCGATACTGGCGGTCAGCAGACCGCCCAAAGGGTAGGACAGCAGGTTGACCAGGTAGAACGGGCCCATCACCTTGCCCAGGTGGTCGGTGGCAATCGCCTTGATACGCTGGGTCCGGTTGAATACGTTGAACAAGGCACAGCCGGCCATCGCCAGGAGAAAACTGACGGCATACAGCACCACGCCGCCGGCCGCGCCCATGCAGACGAGACCCAGGCAGAGCATAGCGAAACCCAGTGCACCGAGGCGGTAGATCGACATCCGCGCCAGCAGCCGCAGCACCAGAATGAAATTGAGCAGGCCCAATGCACCGGCCCCGGCGTTCATCAGGCCGAAGACCCCGTCGGCGGCGCTGAACACACCACTGATGACAAAGGCGTTGGCGCTCAGAACGCAGGCGAAAGCCAGGTTGATGGTGAAGTTGAGCAGCGCCAGGGACAGGACCGGCGGATTGTTCAATAACAGACTCCAGCCCAAGACCAGATCCTTGCGGATGCTTTTCGGCGGGCTGACCGACTGTGTGTTGGGCAGGCCTTTCCAGCACACGCCGGCCACGGCGAACGCCAGCGCCGCCAGACCTAGCAGCAGGCGCTTGTCGGCGTACATCGCCAGCAGTGCCGGGCCCAGCGCCATGGCCAGCAGCTCCATGTTTTGCACCAGGGATTGGCAGTGAGCCAGGCGTTCGGGGCCGGCGATCAGTGGTACGCTCTTTTCCACCGCCATGCGCACCGGAGCCATCAGCAGCGAGAGCACAATGCCGTTGCCGATCAGGGCCCAGACAGTGAACGTTGGCGCGTACCAGCAGACCCCGACGGTCAACCCCAGGCTCAGCGCCCGAGCCGTATTGGCGTGGCGAAACAGCAGGCGTCCGCCGAAGCGATCCGCCAACAGGCCGGCGAACGGATAGGCCAGCAGCGCCGGCAGCCACTCCAGGGCGAACGCCACCCCGGAGTAACAGGCATTGCCGGTGAGCTGGAAGATCATCAACGCCACTGCGAACAGCACTGTCTGCTCCGCCAGCAAGGCGAACAGCAGGCCGGCACCGAAACGGCGCAGCCGGGCGGTGTCATGCATGCTGGCTTTCCAGTTCCGCCTCAAGCTTGCGCAGGCGTGGTAGTACATGGCGACAGAAACCGCGCATTTCGTCACGGGTCGGCCAACCGGAAAAGATGAACTCGCTGACCCCCACTTTCTTGTATTCCAGCAGATACTCGGCAACTTCCTGATAGCTACCGACCACGCACAGCGCCGGGCCGCCACGGTAGGCCACGGCACCGGACCAGAGCATTGGCGACAGCCAGTCGTGCTCGGCCTTGTCGGCCAGGCGGAACGAGGTCTTGACGGCTTCGGAGTCGCAACGCCCGACGAACTGACGAACCCATTCGCGATGCTGCTCATCCGGGTTTTCCATCATGCTTTCAACGGCTGCCAGGGCTTGCGCGCGGGTTTCCCGAGCCAGCACGTGCATGCGAATCCCCACCGAACAACCGGCCTCGAGCACTGCCTGGCTGGCCTCGGCGATTCCCTGTGGCGTATCGCCGTAGCGCAACCAGCAATCGCTGTGCTTCACGGCAATCTGTTGGGCGATCTCCGAGGCTCCGCTCAGATAGATGTGTGGGCGTTCGTTGTCCTTGAAAGGCAGTCCCAATTGCGCCTGCTCGAGGCGGTAATGGGCGCCGTGATGGGTCAGGGGTGTTTCGCCTTTCCAGAAACGATGCAGGATCTCGAGGAATTCGCTGGTGCGTTCATAACGTCCGTCGTGAGCCACGAAGTCGCCATAAAAGGCTTGCTCGTCGGGGGAGATACCCGCGACCAGGTTCAATGCGATGCGCTTGTCGGACATCCACGACACGGTGTTGACGATCTGCGTGAACAGAGTCGGCGGCAGCAGGCCGGGGCGATACGCCAGGATGAATTTAACCCGGCTGGTCTCGCGGACTAGGGCGCCGATCATCGGCAACGGATCGGGCATATGGTAACTGATGCCCATCAGCAACGAGTCGATCCCCAGCTCATCGGCTTCCTGGGCGAAGTCGACGATACCGGCGAAGTCCAGGGCGCCGGTGTTGTATTTCTCGGAAGCCTTTTGTTGACCGCTGTCGAGCGGTGAGCACCAGTGGATACGCAACGCGGGCATGGTTTTTCTCCAGAGCAGCGCCTGCCCGCCGCCTGAAGGGCGGGGCAAGCGCAAAAGTGAGTTGGATCAGAACAGGAAGCTGGTACCGACGGTGCGGTCGAACAGCGCGACATCGCGGATACGGCGCTTGCCGCAGATGAACTTCAGCAGTCGCTCGATCCCCAGTCCACCGCCGGCGCTTGGGTGGAACAGGCCGCGCTTGGCGACTTCGAGGTAATTGGCGAAGGGCGCAAGGTCCATCGACAACTCTTCCATGCGGTAGATGATCTGCTCGTACTCGAACTCACGCTCGGCGCCAGACAGGGCTTCGCCGTAGCTGTCGGGATAGATCAGGTCGTAGTTGTTGTACTGGCCGCGCTTGCCGGGTGTTTCACGGTCATAGAATTCCCGGCGGTAATTGGTGACGAAAAAGGGCGTGTGGGCCTTGGCCGACATGATCTTCTCGAAGTCGTCGCCATACTCGGCGCGCAACTCGTCCGAGCTGTAGATCGGGAAGTGCGTGTCGTAGTGCGGCAGCTGGCGGTTGAGATGGGCCAGTTGGGCCGAGCAGTGTTGCTTGACCTCGGCGAAGGTGTGCTTGATCAAGCCTTCGATCAGCGCCATGACCTGATGCATGTTGCCGTCACGTACCTCGAAGTCGAATTGGGAGAATTCCAGCAAGTGGTTTTCCGAATCCTTGATCTCGGCTTTTTCCAGACGAATGTTCGGCGCCACGATAAAGATCTTGTCATGACCTTTAGCGGTCAACGCCAGCTGTTTATGGAAGATCATACTGGCGGTCAGTTTCAGGCGCCGCTCTTCGTATTGAATTTCGGCGGGGTAGACCGCGTGGTTCAACGGGTCGGTGATGGGCGACATGAGGATAGGCATCAACTGTTTAAAGTCGCGCTCCAGCAAATACTGTTGCAGTGCCTGCAGCACGCAACCGCGGATAATCGCGATTGCCTCAACGTCCGGGTGAGAAAAATCGTCGAAATTACGCTGAATCTCTTCCATGTTGCGCTCAATATCCTGGGTAGGGAGGTGCCCGATTATTGGTTAAACGTAAGAAAACTCAATGTACAGATTTGCGCTAAAAAGCAACCCAGGTGCATTGCCTGGTTGTCCCCCCCGGCAATTCGATGGACCATTGCCAGCTATCTGTCTGAGCGCATTATTCGAACGGCACCACCTGTTCAGGGGAATGGTTTCGAATGCCGTTTCAGTCGCGAGTTTTCATGAATGCCTGTTTAGAGTCCCTTTATGACGGCCCATATTTATCCACAATCCCGTCGTTTTTCCCGGTCTGACTACAAGACCCTGGGCCTGGCGGCGCTGGGTGGTGCACTGGAAATCTACGACTTCATCATCTTTGTGTTCTTCGCCCTGACCCTCAGCCAGTTGTTCTTTCCGCCAGAGATGCCTGAGTGGCTGCGCTTGCTGCAAAGCTTCGGGATTTTCGTCACCGGCTATCTGGCGCGCCCCCTGGGCGGCATCCTGATGGCGCACTTCGCTGACCGTGTGGGACGCAAGCGGGTATTCAGCCTGAGCATCCTGATGATGGCCCTGCCCTGCCTGTTGATCGGGATCATGCCGACCTATGAACAGATCGGTTACTGGGCTCCCTTGATCCTGCTGCTGTTGCGGGTGCTGCAAGGTGCCGCGGTGGGCGGCGAAGTGCCGAGCGCCTGGGTGTTCGTGGCCGAGCATGCCCCGGTCGGGCATCGTGGCTATGCCCTGGGTGTGCTGCAGGCCGGATTGACATTCGGCTATCTGCTGGGGGCACTGACCGCGACCTTGCTGGCGCGGATCTACAGCCCTGCCGAAATCCTCGACTTCGCCTGGCGTTTCCCCTTCCTGCTGGGCGGCGTATTCGGGGTGATCGGGGTCTGGCTGCGGCGCTGGCTGAGCGAAACGCCGGTGTTCATGGCCTTGCAGGCGCGACGTGAGGCGGATGCAGAGCTGCCGTTGCGGACGGTGCTGCGCGATTATCGCCAGTCCATCCTGCCAGCGATGCTCCTGACCTGCGTACTGACCTCGGCGGTGGTGGTACTGGTGGTGATCACCCCAACCGTCATGCAGAAGAGCTTTGGCATGAGTACCAGCCACACCTTCGCACTGAGCAGCCTGGGCATTGTGTTCCTGAATATCGGCTGTGTGCTGGCGGGATTGCTGGTGGACCGGATCGGCGCCTGGCGCGCGGTGCTGGTCTATAGCCTGCTGCTGCCGGTAGGAACGGCGGTGCTCTACGGCAGCCTGATCAGTGGCGGCTACTGGATCAGCATGGCCTATGCGCTGGCCGGCCTGACCTGCGGCGTAGTGGGCGCGGTGCCCTCGGTGATGGTGGCGTTGTTTCCGCCCCGGATCCGGGTGTCCGGCATCTCCTTTACCTACAACATTGCCTACGCACTCTGGGCCAGTACCACACCGCTGCTGCTGATCGGGCTGATGCCGTGGAGCCCTTGGGTCTGCGTAGGTTATTGCGTGATCATGGGGGCCGTCGGGGCTCTCATGGCATTGTTCTTCGGCTTTCGCTCGTCGTCGCCGACTGACGTTTCGGTGGTTCCAAGCGCCTGAGTCTGGCCCTTTTTCGGCGTCGGTCGCGGCGCTTGCCCCTGAGTTTCAAAGGACGGCTTTCGGCATGAGCTGCGTCAACGATTTGCATGATCTACCGGCGGTACAACTGTTGGCGTTGTTTGCCAGCAAGGAGCTGTCGCCCCTGGAGTACTACGACCATTTGCTGGCCCACATCGAGCGCTGGGAGCCGCATCTTAACGCGTTGTACGCCTTTGACCCGCAACGAGTCCGGGACCAGGCAGCCGCCGCCAGCGAGCGCTGGAGCCGGGGCCAGCCCCAGGGTCTGCTCGATGGCCTGCCGGTGACGCTCAAAGAGTTGATCGCGACAGAAGGCGACTGCATTCCCCTGGGCTGCGCCGCCACCGAGTTGATCCCGGCCACGGTCGACGCTCCACCGGCGGCGCGAATGCGCGAGGCCGGGGCGATTATCCTGGGCAAGACTACGGTGCCGGACTACGGCATGTTGTCGTCGGGGCTATCGAGTTTCCACGGCGTGACACGCAATCCCTGGAACCTGGCGAACAATCCCGGTGGCTCCAGTGCCGGCGCTGCGGCGGCGGCAGCGGCCGGCTACGGTCCGCTGCATGTCGGCACCGATATCGGCGGTTCGGTTCGCTTGCCCTCGGCCTGGTGCGCCCTGGTGGGATTCAAGCCGACACTCGGGCGAATCCCCATCGACCCGTATTACACCGGCCGTTGTGCCGGGCCCATGACCCGCAGCATGGACGACTGCGCACTGATGATGCGCTACCTGTCTCGTCCCGATGCACGCGATGCCACCAGCCTGCTACCGGAACAAGGCGATTGGGGACTGGGACGGTTGTCGGTCCAAGGGTTGAAAATCGGTCTGATGCTCGACCCCGGCTGCGGTATTCAGCCGGATGAACAGGTGCGCTCGGCGATCCTGGAAGCAGCTCGCCTGTTCGAAATACAGGGCGCCCAGGTGCGTCAGATCAAGCCGTTGATGGATCGTGCCGTGCTCCAGGGCCTGGATCATTTCTGGCGGGCGCGGCAGTGGAGTCAGTTGCAAGCCCTGAGCCCCGAGCGACTCGATCAGGTCTTGCCCTACATTCGCGAGTGGGCGGCAACAGCCGAGAACCTGACCGCCCTGCAGGCGATGGAGGGGTTCAACCAGACGTTCGAAATCCGGCGCCGGGCGGCCGAGGTCTTTCGTGATGTCGACCT
This sequence comes from Pseudomonas sp. RL_105y_Pfl2_101, assembly GCF_963970585.1. Classification (NCBI taxonomy): domain Bacteria; kingdom Pseudomonadati; phylum Pseudomonadota; class Gammaproteobacteria; order Pseudomonadales; family Pseudomonadaceae; genus Pseudomonas; species Pseudomonas sp. RL_105y_Pfl2_101. The sequence continues at coordinate 12,548 of NZ_CAXAPG010000041.1, read as the reverse complement.
GGTGTTGTCACCGACCAATCAGGTCAGTGCCTTTGCGGCTGAATGGGCCTCGCCCACCAATGACCCGCACCTGCCGTTCGAGCACATCGTCTTCACCGTGCCGTGGAACATGGGTGAGCAGCCGGCGCTGTCGATCAACTGTGGCTTTACCGACCAAGGCATGCCGATCGGCCTGCAGATGGTCGCCCCGCGCTTCGCTGACCAATGGCTGCTTCAGCTCGGCAAGACCTATGAAAACTGGCGCGGCACGATTCGGCACTGGCCCAGCCCGCCGTCTCGCTGAAGCGTCGTGTCGCCCCCAGCGCAAACGGTGCCTGGAGTGGCAGCGTGCGCCTGGTTTTTTTCCTCTAAAGGCTTATCGAAATGGATTTTCGTGTACTTCTGATGGCCGGAGTAGCCGTCGGCAGCCCTTTGATTGCCAGCGCGGACGAAGTTCTGGCCACGCAAGCCGAGGCCCAGGGCTTTATCGACGGCAGCCATCTGGGGCTGAACTTGCGTCATTACTATGCCAACCAGCACACTCGACGCTCTACCTACCTGGGGATCAAGAAAGCCGATGGTCTGGAGCCGACCCGCCTCCGTGAAACCTGGGTACAGACCGCGATGCTCAACTACAGCTCCGGATATACCCATGGACCGGTCGGCTTCGGGCTGGATGCCTCATTGTTCAGTGCTGTGAACCTGGAGCGCGGACACGGACGTGTCGCCAATGGTGGCGATCGGGTGCTGGTGGACAGCGATGGCGATGCACTGCCGACCTGGAGCCGATTGGGTGTCGGTGATCTGCGGCTGCGTTTTTCCAGCACTGAAATAAAGGCCGGGCGCTTGCTCACCGACAATCCGATCCTGCGCTACAAGGACAATCGCGCCTTGCCCTCGAGCTTTCAGGGCGTAGGCCTGTTCAGCAACGAACTCGATTGGCTGTCGTTGCAGGCGGGCAGCTTCGAACGGGCGATTCCACGCACCGGTACCGGCAGCGAGAAGCTCACCACCACCTTCGGCAACCGGGCGTATTCGGGATCGCGTATTTCCTACCTCGGCGGTGTGGCCAAAACCCCTGATGGCCTGGACGTCAGCCTCTACGCTTCACGCTTCGAGGACATGTGGCAGCAGACCTATCTGGGATTGACCCAACTGAGCGGGGATCGGCGTCAGGTGGCGCTCAAGACCGCGCTGAATTACTACCATACCGAGGACCAGGGTGAGCAACACCTGGGCTATATCGACAACGATGCCTTCAGCCTGGCGTTCACCGCATCGCACCTGGCCCACAGCCTGACCCTGGCCTGGCAGCAGGTGTTCGGCGACGAGTACTTCGACTATGTCTGGGAGTCCACGGGCAATTACATGGCCAACTCGTTGTACTCGGACTACAACGGGCCGAACGAGAAGTCCTGGCAACTGCGCTACGACCTGGACCTGGCGTCCTTTGGTGTGCCGGGCCTGACTACCAGCCTGTGGCACGCCAAGGGCTGGGACATCGACGGCACCCATTACAGCGGCGACCGTAACGGGCGCAATACCGGTTACAACGTGCGGGGCCTGGACAACGCCAAACACGATGAAAACGGTTTGATGGCAGCATACGTGGTGCAATCCGGCCCGCTGAAGAACGCGGTGTTTCGCACCATCGTCTACAACCATCGAGCCACGGGCGGGCAGATCGACGGTAGCTACGACGAGATCCGCCTGGTGGTGAATCTGCCAGTGCGGATTTTTTGAGACGGCACAGAGTCGGCGCAAACTGCTATCGACCAGAAACACCTCACGACGTCTGGCTGGCGAATTCATGCTCCCGGCAAATCAATTCGATATCGGTGTGAGCCAACGGCTCCTGAGTCAGCCCGCAAAAAGGTGCACCGGTGACGTGCTGATGGAAACGGCAGGTCTTGCACAGACCGAAGCCGGGCACGTTTTCGGTACGCTGAACATTGCGCAACAGCTCTGCCAGCAGAGACTCCAGCTCCACAGCCTGCGCGCCCATTCGCCGGGTGGCGTCGCGCAGAAACGCCGGCGGCATCACGGTCCCCAGTCACAGGATCGCCTCGTCTAGTGCCTTGGCCCGTGACGTGGCGAATCTGAACGCAAAAAAAAGCGCCGACGGGATCGTCAGCGCCTTTGCCTCATGAGGGTTCTGCTCAGGCTTTCGGGTCCTTGGCAAAAAAATCGCCAACACCCCGAACAATGGTAAGAACGAACACAGCCTGTACACGTATTCAATGCCGTGAATGTCCGCCAAATACCCCAGTAGCGCCGCACCGATCCCGCCGAAACCGAACATCAGACCGAAGAATACCCCGGCGATCATGCCGACATTACCCGGCACCAGTTCTTGCGCGTAGACCACGATGGCCGAGAATGCCGAGGCCAGGATGAAGCCAATCACTACGCTCAAGATGCTGGTCCAGAACAGGTCGACGTGAGGCAGGATCAAGGTGAACGGTGACCACCCCGGTACGCAGCCCACAGAGCAACGGCATGGCCGAGAGCTTCGTGAAGACGATCAAGCGCGATTACGTGAGGCATATGCCCAAACCGGATCGGGAAACGGCGTTGCGCAACCTGGCAATTGCCTTCGAACACTACAACGAGCAGCATCCGCACAGCGCCTTGAACTATCGCTCGCCGAGGGAGTTCAGGCGCTTGGCAGCCGCATCAATTTAACGGGGAGTAGGTGTCCGGTTTTGAAGGGGCAAGTCCAAGGTTCTTGGCGACTGAAGTCTTTGCTTACACTGCGAAAAGTCCGACCTCAGTCACAAGAGGATATCCCCAGTTTTTGGGGTTGCGAACGTATCGTTGACCCGAACGATGGTGCCAGTGACTTCCTCAGAGTGAGTCGCCCCGGGTTTCGTAGCCGCAGCCCAACATCCACTGGTCTCTAATTTTTTCCAGTGCTCACAGTCCACTTTGGGTCCAGGCTGTGTGAAAACGTTTTAGAGCAAATCTACCCGTCAGAATCGGAGCGAAAATCACGTTCCTACGTAAAATTCAGGTCTGGTAACTTACCAAACGCCGACAGATTTTACGTAGCAACGCAGACTACAAAACGGTGCATGCGTTTTCATACAGCCTGGGTCGATAGTAGCCTTTGCTGTCAGGCAACAATCGGCCAAAAGCAGTCAGTGGGTTTTGCTACCAGACGGCACCAAACCAGCGGCAAGCGCCTCCAGCAAAGCACTGACTGTTGCCGCTGACCGAAAACTGACCCAGTAGAGGCTGTTCTGCCGACTGAAAACTGACCCAGGTGTTCAACTGCTTCTGCTCACTTTTTGAGCAGGAGAACACAGGGTGATCAGCATGGAAATGTTGGGGAAAATCCGGCGGATGTACTTCCGCGACAAGCTCTCGCTGCATCAGATAGCCAAGCGTACCGGGCTTTCTAGAAACACCATCCGAAAATGGGTCAGAGCGCCCGAAGCCACTCAACCGGCGTACCAACGGTGCGCAACCTTCAACAAACTCAGCCCTTTCCACGAGACGCTGGAACAGGCGCTCAAGGCCGATTCGTTCCGGCCAAAACACAACCGCAGGAGCGCCAAAGCGCTTTTCGAGCAGATCAAGGCCGAGGGTTACGACGGCGGCTACAGCCAGCTCACGGCGTTTGTACGCTCTTGGCGAGGTGAGCAAGGCAAGTCTTTACGCGCTTTTGTACCGCTGACTTTTGCGCTCGGCGAGGCGTTTCAATTTGACTGGAGCGAAGAGAGTCTGCTGATCGGTGGCCTGTTTCGACGTATCCAGGTCTCCCACATGAAGCTGTGCGCCAGTCTCGCATTCTGGTTGGTTGCGTACCCCAGCCAAGGCCACGAGATGCTGTTTGATGCCCATACCCGTTCGTTTGGAGCGTTGGGTGGCGTGCCACGTCGCGGCATCTACGACAACATGAAAACGGCTGTCGACAAGGTCAACAAAGGCAAAGGCCGCACGGTCAACGCCCGGTTTTCCGTGATGTGCGCGCACTATCTGTTCGATCCGGACTTCTGCAACGTGGCCTCTGGCTGGGAGAAAGGCATCGTCGAAAAGAACGTGCAGGACAGCCGGAGACGAATCTGGCTCGATGCTCAAAACTGCATGTTCCATACCTTCGAGGAGCTGAACGTCTGGCTCGGCCAACGCTGTCGTACGCTCTGGGCCGAACTTGTACATCCGCAGTACAACGGTTTGACGGTGGCAGAAGTCCTGGAGCTGGAGCAGGCTGAAATGATGCCGATGCCGACGGCCTTTGATGGCTACGTGGAACGCACCGTCCGTGTCTCTAGCACCTGCCTGATCAGCGTGGCGCGCAATCGTTATTCGGTGCCTTGCGAGCGTGTTGGTCAGTGGGTCAGCAGCCGTTTGTACCCTTCGCGGGTCGTGGTCATTGCCGACGAAACGGTGATCGCCAGCCATGAGCGCCTCTTTGATCGAGATCAGGTCAGTTTTGACTGGCAGCACTACATCCCACTCATCGAACGCAAGCCTGGTGCACTGCGCAATGGCGCGCCATTTGCTGATCTGCCAAAACCGTTACGGGTTCTCAAACGAGGACTGAGGCGTCACACCAACGGTGATCGAATCATGATGCAGGTACTGGCTGCTGTGCCAATTGCAGGTCTCGAACCTGTGCTGGTGGCGGTGGAACTGGTACTTGAGTCGGGAAGTCTGAGCGCCGATCACATCCTCAATGTCCTTGCCCGCCTGACCTCCACCGCACCACCTCCCTGTGTAGAAACCAGCCTGCAACTCAAGGTCGCGCCTGTTGCCAATACGGCGCGCTACGACCGGCTCCGTACGACCGATGAGGAGAATCGCAATGCGTGACCTGATGACTGAACTCAAAGAACTGCGCCTGCACGGCATGGCCAGTGCTTGGGAAGAACTGGTATCTCAAGGAACAGCGTCGACGGCTTCATCGAAATGGCTGCTGGAACATCTGCTCCAGCAGGAACATGCGGATCGCGCGGTGCGCTCGGTGAACCATCAGATGAACATGGCAAAACTCCCCATGCACCGTGACTTAGCTGGCTTTGACTTCAGCGCTTCCAGCGCTGATGCCCGGCTGGTCAGCGATCTATCCAGCTTAGCGTTCACTGAAACCGCGCAGAATGTCGTGTTCATCGGCGGCCCTGGAACCGGGAAAACACACCTGGCCAGTGCCTTGGCTGTATCCGGAATTACGGCCCACAACAAACGCGTGCGCTTTTTCTCCACGGTGGATCTGGTCAATCTGCTGGAGCGTGAAAAGTACGATGGTAAGGCAGGCCGAATCGCCCAGGGACTGCTACGAACAGACCTGGTGATACTGGATGAGCTGGGGTATTTGCCCTTCAGTCAAAGCGGCGGTGCCCTGTTATTTCACCTGCTGTCCAAACTGTACGAACACACCAGCGTGGTCATCACCACCAACCTCAGCTTCTCGGAATGGTCGAGTGTGTTTGGCGACGCCAAAATGACTACGGCGCTGCTGGATCGGCTGACACACCACTGCCATATCGTTGAAACAGGCAACGAGTCTTACCGCCTGCAACACAGCACATTGGCTGCCCAGACAAAGATCAAAACACGCGAACGAAAGCGAAAGGACAGAAATGATATCGAGGACGATGAGCCATTTTGATCCGCACCATAAATGCCCTGCTGCATGCGGTGGGGCTTGATGCATCTTTAATCGGAACACTGCTGCTAAGCTTATCCACAATTGCTGGGACAGAAATCAGCAATCCGTCCTGGGTCAATTTTCAATCGGCAGGGTGGGTCAGTTTTCAATCAGCGCCAACACACCAGAGATGATGCGAGTCCGAAAACGGACCGTTGAGCATCCCTTCGGGACGCGTCGCGAAGGGCAGCGTGCGACCCAAAGCTGCGTGTCGTTGCTGGCACACAAACGCCACTGTCTCCTAAACAGCGGCGTTGTCTTAAGTCGCTACTCGGCCTGGTAATCGGCAACGAGCTTGTCCAAAAATACGAATAGCTTCTGGTTCATCTCATCGTAATCGTTAGCCCGCAGCGCGGCTGGCTGCTGAACAAAACGCCGGTCAGTGAGCGTTATCAGTTCCGCCTCCGATGCCTGGATCAGCAATTCCACGAGGTCTTTGGTGAGTTCCATATGGCATTGAAAACCGTACACCAGCGGGCTGTATTCAACGATTTGACGCGGGCAGCCCTCGCTGTGGGCAATGATCTTGGCGTCCTGAGTGAGTCCTGGCATGTCATTGTGCCAATGGCCGACTTCCAGGGTTTCCCCGAAGTGCAAAAACTTCGGATTAGCCAAACCCTCTTGGGTTAAGTAAATCGGGAACTTGCCAATTTCCTTTTCGGGGCTGTGGTTGAAAGTGGCGCCCAGTGCTTCCCCGATCAATTGCGACCCCAGACAAACACCAACCACAGCCCGCCGGGCCGAGATGGCTTTGCTAATGAGTTCGCGCTCGGCCAAGGCATTGAAATGCGGACATTGCTCCAGCGTAGTCGCCGGATCTTGCGGGCCACCTAACACCACCAAAAGGTCGAACGATTCTGCGGTATCTGGCAGGACATCATGTTGGTAGACGCGGGAATAGGTGGCTTGGTAACCGTGAGCTTTTACCCAGTCCTCAAATGCACCGGGTGCTTCGAAGGACTCGTGCATCACGAAATGGACTTTCAACGTTTTTACCCTCGGCTTCTAGATTTTTAGGTCTACGGTGATCGCGCTTTCGCAATCACGAAAATAACAACGCTCGCTGCCCTGTAGGCAGCGAACGCCTCATACGCCGCTTCGACCAGCGACTACGATGCCAACTCGTCCAGCAGCTCTTTCAGGAAGATGCAGCCTTGAGTATCGAGCGGTTGAAGTGGAAGGCGGGGGCCGCCGACATCAAGCCCCTGCATTTTCAAACCTGCCTTGATAGTGGTCGGCAGGCCGCGACGAGTGATGTATTCCAGCATTTCGTACTGGCGATAAAACAACGTGCGCGCTTCTTCCATCTGGCCGTTCTGAACAGCCTCCCACAGCGCCAGGTTCAGCGTGGGAATGAGGTTGGGGGCGGCAGTACACCAACCCGTCGCACCGGCAACCAACGCCTCCAGGGCCAAAGGGTTGCAGCCGTTGTAGAAGGCCACCCTGCCATCTGTTGCCTTGAACAGGCGGTGCATGCGTTGAATGTCGCCAGTGCTTTCCTTGACCATGGTGACATTCTTCACTTCGCTCAGAATGCGCAGGATCAGTTCGACCGACAGGTCAGTGCCACTGGTGCCAGGATTGTTGTAGAGCATGATCGGGATGTTGATGGCTGCGCCTACAGCCTTGTAATGGTCCACTATTTCCGTATCGGTCAGCTTCCAGTAAGAGACTGGAAGTACCATCACAGCCGTGGCACCACAAGCTTCAGCCAGTTGAGCACGCTGTACGGTACGCGCCGTGCTCAGGTCTGAAACGCTGACCACAGTCGGCACTCGGTCAGCAATTTTCTCTTGGCTGAAGCGGACCACCGACTCCCATTCCTGATCGGAAAGATAGGCGCCTTCCCCGGTGCTTCCCAGCGGTGCGATGGCATGCACGCCGGAAGCGATCAGCTTGTCGATCGATTGCCCCAAGGCAGTCAGGTCCAGTGAGCCGTCTGTCGCGAACGGGGTGATGGTATAGCCGATAACGCCACGAATTACAGAAGTAGACATACAAGGCACCTTTGCGATTTTTATGGTGTAGGGACGATCAGGCCAGGCAGTCGCCGTGGGCACGCAGTGCACGCCGGGCGTAATAGCTGAATGCGGCGCCGTGGCGTTTCGGGGTGGAGATCCAGTCGTGAGCCTCTTTGCCTAACGCTTCGGGAATGGGGCGAATCTCCCCTGCGCTCATGGCGAGCAATTGCATCCTGGCCGCACGTTCAAACAGCAGCGCGAGAACGCAAGCTTCTTCAATCGAGCCGCCCGCAATCAGCAAGCCATGGTGGGAAAGCAAGATGGCGCGCTTGTCACCGATAGCCTTGGAAATAATTTCGCCTTCTTCATTGCCCACCGGAATGCCTGGCCAATCCTTGAGAAAGGCGCAGTCGTCGAAAAGCGGGCAGATGTCCATATGGGAAACTGCGAGCGGCACTTCCAGCATCGACAGCGTGGCGCTGTGCAGTGGGTGCGTATGGATGATGCAATTCACATCCGGGCGAGCCCGGTAGAGCCAGCTGTGAAAGCGATTGGCGGGGTTTGCCATGCCTTGGCCCTTAAGCACCTTGAGGTCTTCATCGACCACCAGCAGGTTCGACCCGGAAATCTCATCAAAGCCCAGGCCCAGGCGCTGCGTATAATAGCTGCCTGGCATTTCGGCGCGGGCGGTGATCTGCCCGGCCAGCCCTGAGTCATGGCCGCCGTCAAAAAGAATTCGACAGGTGAGTGCAAGCTTCTGTCTCGGGGTATATTCGTTATCGATCAGTGTCGTCACCATTTGCTTCTCAGCGAGGGTGACGAGCTGATCCTTCGGGGTCTGCATGGTCGTGGTCACGGTCATTACCTGGTCGAAAACAGTTCAAATTGCCAAGGAGTCGCTGCAACGACTCTCAAGGACACAGAGTGATCGTAATGACACCGTGTGTCACAATCAAGCCAAGTGTCATTATTTTTCAAGGAACGGCGTTGGATGGCGGTGCAGCTGAGAATTTTGCGTAAGAAGATGGGGATAACCCTGGAGCAGCTGGCCGGGCAAACCGGATTGACCAAGAGCTACCTGTCGAAGGTGGAGCGAGGTGTGAGTTCGCCCTCCATTGCGGTGGCGCTTAAACTGGCCAAGGCATTGAATGCCCAAGCCGAAGAGTTGTTCAGCACCGAAGCGGTGCCCGCCGAAGGCTACAGCCTGGTTCGACGCCAGCAGCGCGAGGCCAATGATGGTGGTGTACCAGCGACTCACGTACCGCTGGCGCGCCATATCGGTCATCGGGCGTTGTTGCCATTTCTGGTCTATCCGCCACGCTCGTTTGGCCAGTCCGCCTTCAAGGAACACCTGGGAGAAGAGTTCATCTACGTGGTTCGTGGCCGTGTCGAAGTCGATTTCGGTAACGAACGGCAGACCCTGGATGAAGGCGACGCCCTGCATTTCAATGCGCAGAAATCTCACCGTTTGCGCACAGTTTCTGACGAGCAAGCAGAGTTGCTCGTAGTCGTACATAGCTCGGATTAGACGCCAGGGTTCGATCAGATCTGGGTGTCACACGGCGGCGTTAGCTAAAAACGTTTAACGTCGAAATCAGTTCGGATACCCGTTTCTTCACCAGCCTTTCTGGGAGCCTGGTTGACGTGCAAAAATGGCCTGAACATGGAAGCGACAGGCAGCTTTTGGCCGATTTCTGCCTGTCGAGAAGGGCTGCAATCCACTGTGGATTCAACCGGTTTCTGTAGCCATCCAGGTCAAAAAATTATGGAGCTGAGTCGTAAACTCTTTTGGCTTAGCGTACGGGCTCCTTGCCTGGGACAAGAAAAAAGAGATCTGCATTCTCATGCATGGGTAATGCTGAACAAATAGCTCGATATGCTCCTCCAGTGTTTGCGGCCACATCAGGTCCTGTTCAGAACGAAGTACTTGAGTTGACCGGATGAGTTTGCGCGAGGCTTCGCGTTGCAGGCGTAGGGATTGCGTCGGTGTGGTCGCATGATCGATAAGATCGGCATACCGGGTCAGTACGGATTCAAAGTCACCATTCACGGCAATGGCGATATCACGCGACGGCTTGAACCGGTCGAAGCGCTTGGCCAGATCATTCCCCCATAAGCAACGACAGTGATGCTTCAGCCAATAACCCCAGCTCAATCGATTGTTGGCCGCCAATGCTTCAGAACGACTACCGATGTCGAAATCGATCTTGGTGACTTCGGTATGCTGACTTTCCAGCGTTCGCTTTTTCGACTCGAGCATTTCGAGATCCTGCGACGTAGGAGGGCTGTGCAGAACAAGGGTTAGGTCAAGGTCAGAAACCCCCGGCACGGCGTCGCCTCTAGCGACGCTGCCATAAAGATAAATCCCATCTAGCAGAGGTTCCGACCGCGCGAGCGTCATGCAAACGTCCACCAGTAAATCCTGAAACTGTGGCTGCATCTCGACGTTGGACACGGTGAGGATATAACCGTCTGCATCAATGCCACGAGGATGGAATCGTTCCATGAAGCCGTCCGTGAGTTGTGTTCAGAGCGCTACTTTAACAGAGCCAATAGTGACTGCTTTTGGCCGATGACTGCCTGTCGCCAGCGGCAGCAATGGGCAGCTCTCTACCGATCATGTTTTACTAAGCGTGCTGGTCAAATCCGATGCAATCGGTGGTCTGATCGAATGCAAACGCCTGGTCAAGTGGAGTGCAGTTTCGCTTTTAGTCGCTTGACTCAGGCATAGCAATATCGCCCAGCGTTAGCTGTCGGTCATCAGGTCGCCAAGGGCGCTGCGAGTCAGATACGCTGCTTGATTGGAGGCTCGCCGACAGACGGGCAAATTGCATCGTTTCGTTCCACCTGTCTAAAGGGACTGGTATCGATGCAACTCAATTCTGCTGCTCTATCCCTGGGACCCGGCGACCGGCAGCTCGGTAGGTATACGCCAGCGCTTTTTGATCGAGGGGAAGGATATTGTCATTCGTGTGGGAGAGCTGGATATGAGCGACCTCGGGACAGTTGGCCCGCAGTTGATCGAATTGTGGCTGGACAGGGAGAACAGCTCAGTGAAGCAGTGTGATGTCTTGGAACCGTTAACTTATTAGCTTCCCAGCCTTTCGGACTGCGTGCCGCCTGCATTAGCTATCGTTTCTCAGAAAGATAGTTGCATTACTGGCAGTGATCGCGCGAATGACTTCATGAAGGTCGTTGATCTGCGCGAGAACAAAGAATCCTCGCCTACTACATGGTTGCGGGTTAAAAGATAAACAGTTCAGCCGCTCTACGACCGCTTTGGTTTGAAGCACTAAGTTCTTCGGGCTTTTTTTCGTGAAGAGCTGACTATTCGGCAGTAACCGTCCGGGCAAGGCACCTTCCTGATGCCATCGCTTAAGGCGATTGTGTCCACCTAAGATGGGCGCCCGTTTAATCACACAAGGTGTGTTGGGCGGACGCTTACTTTCATGCGCTGGTATAACCACGAACACCGGCATAGCCGCATCCGGTTCGTCACGCCAGCCGAACGGCATCGAGGGCTGGACCATCAGGTCTTGGCCCGACGACATGCACTGTACGAACGAGCCAAGGAGCAAAAACCGGAGCGGTGGTCAGGCCGGACGCGTAACTGGGAGCCGATCGGTACCGTGTTGTTGAACCCGGATCGAGAGCAACAGGTCGAGAAAAGAGCGGCATAGTTAGACGGTTGACGCGACAACTACCTTGAAAAACGCCGTACCCGACAACCAAATTAGGCCATGAGCGCTTGGACGCAAAAACTGGCTCTTCGCAGGGTCGTTGCGCAGCGGAAAACGGGCTGCGGCAATCATGAGCCTGATTCAGTCGGCACTCATGAACGGGCATGACCCGTATGGCTATCTCAAGGATGTGCTTACGCGGTTGCCGATACAGAGGGCCAGTGATATTGGACAGTTGCTGCCGCACCAGTGGGTAGCTCCATCGCATTGATCTAATGGGCGTGACCCACTAGATTTCCCATTTTTTCCCCTGTCGTTGGCTAAATTTTCTTAACCGCGCCAAGATTTTCTTAAAATGTGCGCCGAACTCTCAGAAAATATTAACCGAAAATGGCCGCGCAACCACTATTTTGGGGTTTTCCGCTTATCGGCGGGTCGCGGTAGGGACGACGGTTACCTGCCGCCCCCCGCACAGATCCGTACGTGCGGAACTACCGCATATGGCTCCTGCCTCGGGTATGTGACGCGAAGCGATCCTCAGGGTAAGGATGTCCATTTCTAGGTCTAGGTATGTCGAGGTCGGCAAGGCGTCCGTAGCGTGACCATTGAAGCCTATTACGCTGGCTGCGCCGTTTGAGGGCTTGCCGCCATAGGCGGCAGACCGCTGAACGAACACCACCAAGACGTATCAGGTTTCCCGGCACCGCGTGGTAATTGAAGTAGCCCCTGACCACCCGAGTAAGCCATTGCCCTTGAGCCCGGATGGGCTCATGACTTCGGCGCTTCAGCTCATCCCGAATAGCCAGCAGCGTCGCACGCATTCGCTTCTTGACCGTCAGTCGCAGTATTTAAAAACCACCGCTTCTGTTGGTACTGCAACAGTGCGTTCAGCGGCAGTGCGATGACCACCGCTTCACCAGCGTGCCGTTTAGGCATCGGTTGCAGCGGTACAAACGCGGGAAGTGGCGCGGCGGGTTTATCACGGTAAATCGGCAGCCACTTGCGAATCACGTGGCTGATGGCGACGCTGGAAACTGAGGCACCGGGTTTCAGGCATTCCTGCACGACCTGGGCCTTGAAGGGTTTGGGATAGGAGCTTCGTTGGCGCATGGAAATCCTGGCGATAAGGGTGATCGCGTCCGCTTTAAAATGATCTGACCCCGAAATGTTGGACGCCTTCTATGCCCGCCGTGCTTGAGTCCTGTATTCCACAGGGCTCAGGCCACTTAGCTTCAGCCTGATTCGCGAATGATTGTAGTAGTGTATGTAGTCCTC
>NZ_CAXAPG010000040.1:0-32970 GCF_963970585.1 Pseudomonas sp. RL_105y_Pfl2_101 | reverse complement strand
TAGAGGACTACATACACTACTACAATCATTCGCGAATCAGGCTGAAGCTAAGTGGCCTGAGCCCTGTGGAATACAGGACTCAAGCACGGCGGGCATAGAAGGCGTCCAACATTTCGGGGTCAGATCATTAAGCGGACGCGATCGCCCTTATCGCCAGGATTTTCATGCGCCAACGAAGCTCTTACCCCAAACCGTTCAAAGCCCAAGTCGTCCAGGAGTGCCTGCAACCTGGAGCGACGATTTCTAGCGTGGCCATTCATCACGGCATCAACGCCAATGTGATCCGCAAGTGGCTACCGATTTACCGGGATCAATCACCCGCAACCCTGCCGGCCTTCGTTCCCATAAAAGCTGCCCCCAAGCGCGCAACAGAAGAGATGGTGATCATCTCGCTACCTCTGGGCGATAAATCCATCACCGTAAAATGGCCAGCCTCGGATCCGGACGGCTGTGCGTGTTTTATTCGTGGCCTGGCCCAATGATTCGCATCGACTCCATTTGGCTCGCCACCCAACCCATGGACATGCGCGCCGGCACCGACACGGCACTGGCCCGGGTGGTTGCCGTGTTCGGTGCGGCGAAGCCGCACTGCGCCTACCTCTTTGCCAACCGCCGGGCCAACCGCATGAAGGTGCTGGTGCATGACGGCGTCGGTATTTGGCTGGCGGCGCGGCGGTTGAACCAAGGCAAGTTTCATTGGCCGGGCATCCACCGTGGGGCGGAAGTCGAACTCGACTCCGAACAACTTCAGGCGCTGGTACTTGGATTGCCCTGGCAACGAGTCGGTGCTGGTGGCGCAATTACATTGCTTTAAACGCTGCCTTTTAGCTGTAGCAGTCGGGCTGCTTTGGTAAAATCCACGGCATGACTTCCTCGCCCGATCTCGACCAAATGACTCCCGAACAACTGCGCACGCTAGCTGCGCAGTTGATGTCCAAGGTCGACACTCTGGACAGAAAGATCCATCGTGATGAAACGATCATCGAGCAACTCACTCACGAGATCGCCATTCTCAAACGCCACAAGTTCGCCAAGCGCAGCGAGCAGATCAGCCCGGCACAAGGCAGCTTGCTCGATGACCTGCTCAATACCGACCTCGAAGCCATCGAGGCCGAGTTAAAAGCACTTCATCCAGCACCCGCCCAGGCAGAACCACGCCAGCAACCCAAGCGTGCACCGTTGCCGCCAAAGCTCCCGCGCACCGTGATCAGACACGAGCCAGACAACACCCAGTGCACCTGCGGCTGCCAGCTTCAGCGTATTGGTGAAGATGTCAGCGAGAAGCTGGACAACACGCCGGGTGTGTTCACCGTCGAACAGCATGTGCGTGGGAAATGGGCCTGCCGGCAGTGCGAAACGCTGATCCAGGCGCCGGTACCACCGCAGGTGATCGACAAGGGCATCCCCACCGCCGGCCTGCTGGCGCATGTGATGGTGGCCAAGTTCGCCGACCACCTACCGCTCTATCGACAAGAAAAGATCTTCGGCCGTGCCGGCCTGGCCATCCCGCGCTCGACACTGGCGCAGTGGGTGGGTCAAACCGGCGTGCAGCTTCAGCCGCTGGTCGATGCCATGCGCGAAGCGGTGCTGGCCCAGCGCGTGGTACACGCAGATGAAACGCTGGTACAAATGCTGGCTCCTGGTGAGAAAAAAACGCACCGCGCTTACGTCTGGGCCTACAGCAGCACGCCATTCTCGGCACTCAAGGCCGTGGTCTACGACTTCAGCCCCAGCCGTGCCGGCGAACATGCGCGTAACTTCCTGGGCACGTGGAGCGGCAAGCTGGTCTGCGATGACTTCGCCGGTTACAAGGCCAGCTTCGAGCTGGGCATCACCGAAATCGGCTGCATGGCGCATGCTCGCCGCAAGTTCTTCGACCTGCTTGTAGCAAATAAAAGCCAGTTGGCGGAGCAGGCGTTGCACTCAATCGGCGGCCTGTACGAGGTCGAGCGACACGCCAAGGAAATGAGCGACGAAGATCGCTGGCACCTACGCCAGGAAACAGCGGTGCCCATCGCTGAAAAACTGCATGAATGGATGCTGGCCCAACGCGAACTTGTGCCCGAGGGTACGGCTACAGCCAAGGCCCTGGATTACAGCCTTAAACGCTGGGTAGCGCTGACGCGCTACCTGGAAGATGGTGCTGTGCCTATCGACAACAACCAGATCGAGAACTTGATCCGGCCGTGGGCACTTGGACGCTCGAACTGGTTGTTCGCCGGGTCGCTACGCAGCGGTAAGCGGGCGGCGGCGATCATGAGCTTGATCCAGTCAGCCCGCATGAATGGGCATGATCCGTATGCGTATCTCAAGGATGTGCTGACGCGGTTGCCGACGCAGCGAGCCAGTGAGATCGAGCTGCTGCTGCCACATCAATGGATACCTATTACTTATCAAAGCATGTGCCTCGTCAGCCTACTGAAGATCGGCCCTAATGCTGGGATATGGAAGCCACTCTCTCTCTGTATTCACGAGGCGAACACGTCATAATGCGCTTGAAAGCGTGGCTAAATGCACTGTCGGAGTCATAGCCCAGCTTTTGTGCTATGGACGAAATGGTGGTGTGGTTTGTTTTCAACAATCTCGTAGCTAATTGCATGCGCCAGCGCAAGACGTACTCTAAAGGGGCGACACCAGATTTTTGCTTGAATCGCAAAGCGAAGGTCGAGCGAGAAACACCCGCGATTTTGGCAAGGTTCTCGACCGTCCAAGAACGCGCCGGATCGGCATGAATGGCTTGAATGGTCGCCCCGATACGTGGATCAGATATAGCAAGCAACCAGCTCGGCGAGCTATTTCCTTCTTGGATCAAATAAATTCGTAGAACCTGCACTAGCATGATGTGGCCGAGATGCTGAACCACAATCGAGTTACCAAGAGACGGATTGGTGAGTTCATGAGCAATACGCTGCAAGGCCCAATTCAGCACGGAAGCTTGATCCGAACCACTTTTGATGACTGCGACGGGAGGTAATCCGTCAAATAGAAGGCGGGCTTCCTCACCGAAGGCAAAACGTCCCCCGATCAGGAAAAACGCATCGGCTGTCCCACAACTGGCGATGCCATTGACGGCATGGCGATAAATCGCATCCGAGTGGATGGCCGGAAATGCCAAGTCGCTGCGGAGTGAAAACGCCCGCTTACGTGGCAAAAGAAAGCAATCTCCGGCCGTCAATCGGATAGGTTGCTCCACGCCTTCCACCACTAGCCAACAAGTCCCTTCAAGGATTGCATTGAACTTGATGCCGTCGGGTGGCGGAAAGTCGATGGCCCAGTCTCCACCAGCCTTCAGACCTGCAAAAAAGGAGCTATGAGTATTTAGGAGGGAGAGGGCTTCGGACAGGGGATCCATAAGGTGTATAGGACGATCTCGACAGATAATTGGACTTTGCTGCATTCACAGTCCTAAGTCTAGTCTAGACAATGGTGGTCGTGGGTTTTGCCCCTATTCCATGTCAGATGCACAAGGACACGCCATGACCAGCAAACAGTCTCCCATCCACTCGGGTTTCGGAGCGGTAACCACCGCAGCAGAGATACTTGAAGGGTGCGATCTATCCAACACCACCGCCATTGTGACTGGGGGCCATTCCGGCCTGGGCCTGGAGACGACACGGGCACTGACCAATGCGGGCGCGCGTGTCGTTGTCGCAGCACGTGATGTTGAAGCTGCTCGCGCAAAGACTAACGGAATCCCTAATGTGGAAATCGAGCGACTGGATCTTTCCGACCTGACCAGCGTGCATGACTTCGCACACCGTTTCCTGGCAAGCGACCGACACATCGACATCCTGATTGGCAGCGCGGGAATCATGGCTTGCCCGGAAACCCGCGTAGGGGCGGGTTGGGAGGCACAGTTCGCTACCAATCATCTGGGGCACTACGCCCTCGTGAATTTGCTATGGCCTGCGCTCAAGGGTCGTGCAAGGGTGGTAGTAGTGTCATCGGCAGGCCATCACCAATCGGGTATCCGCTGGAACGATGTGCAATTCACGCAGGGCTACGACAAGTGGTTGGCCTATGGGCAGTCGAAGACGGCCAATGCATTGTTTGCTGTCCACCTTGATCGGCTTGGTCAACACGAGGGTGTCCGTGCTTTCTCCCTTCATCCCGGCAAGATTCTCACACCGCTCCAGCGTCATCTGGCGCAGGACGAAATGATTGCCGCCGGCTGGCTAGACGTTAACGGCCACCTTGCCGACCCGACTTTCAAGACGACGCAGCAGGGCGCGGCCACCCAAATTTGGGCCGCAACAGCTCCGCAGTTAAATGGCATGGGAGGTTTGTATTGTGAGGACTGTGAGATCGCATCGCTGGACGCAAGCGAACCACCATCCTTTATCGGCGTCCGGCCTAATGCCGCCGACCCTGATCAAGCCGAACGTCTTTGGGCGCTATCCGCTCAACTTACCGGGATTGACGCTTTTGAAAGGAAATGAGTGATCGAGATAGAGCGTCCATATCTGCGCTGCTCTTTGTTCGTGGCTAGAGAGCTTTACATCGGCTGCGCATCGCAGAAACCGTCCATCGAGTCGCCGCCGCTGTCGCGCGCGACGGAAGAACCAGACAAAGACCCTGGGCGGACAGTAGTTCATCCGCATTGGACGGGTTAGGGAAGGCGACTTCGCTGGCCGGTTACTGGGCAGATGCTCACAAAACCCCTTCATGAAGCGATGCCTCCCTCCAGCGTTCACTGGAGGGAGTCATCTCATCACAAATTACGTCAGAGAAATGATCACTGCTCAGATCAAAGTGATCGAACCTTGGAGCTCACTTGCTGAATGCAGCGATCCTGTTGTGTACTTTTACTAGGTCGTCAGAGACCGATAAGCGCTTTGGCGACATGGCCCGCGATACTAGGGTTCTCATTCAGTCTGCGCGTGCTGTAACCGTACCAATCCATACCAAAAGGTACGTAAATGCGTACGCTGAATCCCATTCTCAACACGTTGTCACGCAAGGGTTCGCAAACGCCTAGCAGCATCTGGAATTCAAACTGGGTTCTGTCGATACGGTTGTCTCGGGCCAGAGCAATAACTTGCTCGATCAGTGCAGCGTCGTGCGTGGCAACACCGACGAAGCTGCCGGCGTTAAAGCAGCGCATGACGTGAGCCAAAAAATGCTGGTTGATGGCAGTACGGTCGCTCCATGAGCCGTTCACAAGGTGCGATCGCTCCTCCACATAGATACCCTTGCAGATGCGCAAAGTGCTTGTTTCGCGTGTGAGCACCTCAATATCCTGATAAGTACGCTTCAAATAAGCCTGCAATGCCAGCCCAACATTGTCATGGCCTCTCCTCAATCGGGTGAACAGATCGATTTCCTTTTCCGTGCAGTTAATATCTTCCATATCGATGCAAACAGAGTTTTTGTGACCCTCTGCGGCTTCAAGAATGCGCTTTGCGAGACGTTCGCATTGCTGCATGTCAAGGAGCAATCCAAGCGAGGAAGGCTTGATCGAAATATTGGCTTTTAATCCATTTGCTTGAATCGCTTCAAGCAAATCAATGTAATCGATCGCCGTGTTCTCAGCCTGTTGTAGAGTCGAAATAGTCTCGCCCAATACGTCGAGAGTCACACAAAAACCTTGTGCGTTTAGCTGTTGAACTCGCGCAAGGGCTTCGCCTAGCGTGGCACCAGCAATGTAGCGGCGGGAGATTTTTTGGATAATTGCGCGAGGAATAAAAGGGATGGCACGAGCCATCAAAGCGTTGAAAAGGTGCATATCAATACCCGATACGAAAAATAGCCAACTTCCGTTTCTCCGCGCCAAAGCGTCGAAAAACCACGGACGAAGCAGAGCCGCTGCTTCCTTTTTGGAGCAGCATGAAGCAGAGTCACAGCCGTATATGTCAGCGCATAGCGGCAGCGTCTACTGCGAGCTTCAGTTCATCAATGGGGGCCAGGCAGCGGCGTGCATGCTTTCTTCTCTAGGTATTTGCTAACGTCAAATGTTGTTGAAGTCGTCTACCCCAGTATTACCCAAGCTTTTTGTAGAGCTGCTTGAAGGGGGCTGAACGGTGATCCATGCCACAAAAAAAAGCAAGGTGTATTGGGCGTACGCTTACAGTAAGTCGGCGCCTACTCTCTCGCCATCACTCAAGAGATACATGGATAAAACCTCTCGCTCGCCAAAACGCCATTCTAGAGAGCCTATGTCTCCCATATATTTCTCTTCGTTGAAATAATACTGGTCGTGCAGCAACACGCTCAGTCGCTTTCCCAAAAGCGAACGTGCGTTTTGCATGTCTCGGACAGCTCTTGCTGGGGACGAAGAGCGGCGGCCAGACATTGAGCACCTCAGATAGATTGGAGGAGAGGCAGATACTACACAAACGCCATTACGTCCGCTTTTGGCCGATTTCTGCCTGTCCTAAGGAGCCCCTGACAGCCTTGGACGAGCCCGGTTGACGATAGGGTGAGCCGCTGGGTTGCAAACTCAGGGGGGTGGGGATTCGCTCGGCGTCGGCTTCAGGACTATCGCTCCGTCAATCACCTCAACAGTAAACACGTCGCCGATGTTCAATCCTAGGTCGGCGACTAGGTCCGGTGGTAAGTCAACGATAACGTCGCCGCTTCCATCCGCAGGATCTTGGCATTTCACTGTCCAACGTTGGGTTCTGTTCATAGTGTCGTTCGAGCTGCGTTACTGGGGGGATTATCTCGCGGTGCCTTACCCAATTGAAGTGAAGCGTAATGCTGAGCAGTAATGCCCCTTCATGTAAAATTGGCATATGCCAAGATAGGTAAGGCGAATATCTGTGACCCGAATCCACCGTTAGCGCTAGATGGTTTTTGTGGATTAGTGATATTGCCGTGGTTTTTGCCCCAGCGATTTAAAGTCGGGTAGTAGTTGCATTAATCGAAACTCTTCTTCCTGCTCTTGAACTAGTGTTTCGTCCGGCTCGAAGCCAATTGATTCTACGGTACGGGCCGTCGCTCTATGGAGGGATTCAACAAGCGGCGACGCCAGCTCACGAAGTTGCCTACCAGCAGCATCGTTATGGACGACCTGCTTAGAAAAATCTCTACCGTATTCGATCATTGTGATTGTGGTGCTCCAATCTAATTTTGATTTGTTCAAGGAAAATAGATTTAGCATTACACATTTCATTGCCAGGGTAGTGTTAGCAGTTAAATCAGGTAGAAATACGTTTTTGTCTACATCTTTAGCGCGGGTACCTCTGCTCGTAAAATCATTTCGAGTGCTTG
Source organism: Pseudomonas sp. RL_105y_Pfl2_101 (assembly GCF_963970585.1). NCBI lineage: Bacteria > Pseudomonadati > Pseudomonadota > Gammaproteobacteria > Pseudomonadales > Pseudomonadaceae > Pseudomonas > Pseudomonas sp. RL_105y_Pfl2_101. The sequence goes on along the minus strand of NZ_CAXAPG010000040.1, from coordinate 25,758 downwards.
GAGGGATATTGTAGAGAGCAAGTGTGTTCAATAAAGGAAACGCGTGTAATGCCTTAAAGAATCGAACGAGGGCAGGAGTTTTTTTCGATTTTTCTAAAATGTCATTAATGACTATTTCTAGGCGATCAGCCGTGGCATCGAGCGATCTAATCTGACTAGAAATCTTGATGCTCTCATCAGAGTCGTGATCAAAGTGTTCGACATCTAGTTCGTCGACTAGCTTTAGGGATTGAGAAAGGCGCCTAGCATCCGAAGCGGCTTTTCTCAAAGATCGCAATCTTGGTTGGATGTCTGCGGACTGAAGCTCAAAGAAAATTTCCCCCGGTTTGTCTAAGGCTTCAAACAAAGCGGTGCGCTGAGCATCAGAAAGTATCTGAATCTCAACGTGCTCTAAGATACGCCCAATCAGCGCGAGTCTAAAAGCTGCGCAATCCATCTCGCTATCAACTCTAAGCATGTGAAGCCTCCGTTTTCCACTGATCCAGCTGATCGGCCCAGTGTTGCATCATTTTGATCCGCTCATCCATATACGTTGCGTGATTATATGCACGGCGCACAGCGTTCGGCTCTGCATGGGCGAGTTGGGCTTCAATTGCGTCCGCCCTGTAACCCATTTCATTGAGCCTAGTGCTTCCGGTGGTCCGCGTACCGTGTGGACTATAGATTGTCGCCCATCCGAGCTTTTTCAGCGCCTGACGAAAGGATGCGTCGGCCATCGGCCGCTGGCGATCGTCCCGATTAGGAAAAACGTATGTACCATGCCCGGTAATCGGGTGCATCGCCTTCAGGATTGAAATTGCTTGGCGAGGTAAAGGAAGCGTGTGCTCCCTTCTGGCTTTCATCCGCTCCTTCGGGATCTTCCATAAGGCATTTGGGAGGTCGAACTCCTGCCATTGAGCTTGCACGCTTTCGTTGGCACGGGTCAGCGTCAACCACATGAGTTGAAAAGCCATGACGGTTTGAAAGTGACCTCCATGTGATTCGAAAGCGTTGAGCAGATTGCCAACCTGGACAGGGGATAGTGCCGCTTTGTGTTGTGTCTTGTTCGGTGGCAAAGCCTTTCTTACCGGCCAAACAGGGTCGCTGTCGGCTCTCAGTGTCGCGACAGCTAATTCGAATACTGCCGACATCGTGCGTTTAGCTTCCGCCGCAACGGATGGTGCGCCACGCCTAACCGTCCTGTTAAGAATGTCTAAAACGTGCGCTGGCTTGATAGTCCGCACAGGGAGTTTTCCAATTGATGGAAACACAACTCTTTTGAGCATCCCCAGGCGACGTGTTTTCGTCACGGGCTCCCAGTCTTTCAATGCGAGCCATTCCGAGGCGACTGATTCGAACGTATTCGAGGCATCAAGCTCTCGCGTAATTTTCTCCAGTTGCCGATTCTGTACTGGGCTAATTCCCTGTCTGACTAGCCTGCGAGCCTCGTCGCATTTCTCGCGAGCATTTGCCAGCGAGATACTAGGGTAGTCGCCTAGAGCGAACCAGGAGGCCTTTCCACTCAGTTTGAATCGGTAACGCCAAGCACGCACGCCGTTCGGCTTCACCTCTAGATAAAGGCCTCTAGCATCGTTGATGCGGTACAGCTTGGCTTTGGGCTTGGCAGCCCGGCAGTGAGCGTCCGTAAGCATCCAGGCACTGTCCATTTCCGGAAAATTGCCATCGTATACACCTAATCGAGGGCTGTCCAAGAACCGTATACACCGGTGTAGTCGTTTTTTTTGTGCATGCTGCTGCAATCTCATGCATGCCATAGAAACACGAAAGCCCCCATATATGGGGGCTTTCGGGATGATTAAAGGACTGTCTCGCAACCCTAAGCAATCACCTGCAATGCCAGCTACAATTTACACGTTAAAGCGGAAGTGCATCACGTCACCGTCCTTGACGATATATTCCTTGCCTTCCAGACGCCATTTCCCCGCCTCCTTGGCGCCCGCTTCACCCTTGTACTGGATGAAATCGTCATAGGCGATGACTTCGGCGCGGATGAAGCCTTTTTCGAAGTCGGTGTGGATCACGGCCGCGGCTTGTGGCGCGGTAGCCCCGACGCGAACGGTCCAGGCGCGGACTTCTTTTACGCCAGCGGTGAAGTACGTCTGCAGGTGGAGCATCTCGTAGCCAGCGCGGATTACGCGGTTCAGGCCAGGCTCTTCCAGGCCGAGGGCCTCGAGGAACATATCTTTCTCTTCACCGTCATCCAGCTCGGCGATTTCTGCTTCGATCTTGTTGCAGACCGGAACGACCATGGCGCCTTCTTCTTCGGCAATGGCCTTGACCACGTCCAGGTGCGGGTTGTTCTCGAAGCCGTCTTCGGCAACGTTGGCAATGTACATGACCGGCTTGGTGGTCAGCAGGTGGAAGCCACGAACGATCTGCTTCTCATCGGCACCCATGTCCTTGATCAGGCTGCGTGCCGGCTTGCCCAAGGTGAAGTGGGCGATCAACTGCTCGAGCAGGGCTTTCTGGGCGACGGCGTCTTTGTCGCCACCCTTGGCATTGCGAGCGACTTTCTGCAGTTGCTTCTCGCAGCTGTCGAGGTCGGCGAAGATCAGTTCCAGGTCGATGATTTCGATGTCGCGTTTCGGGTCGACGCTGTTGGAGACGTGAATCACGTTCTCGTCTTCGAAGCAGCGGACCACGTGGGCGATGGCATCGGTTTCGCGGATGTTAGCCAGGAACTTGTTGCCCAGGCCTTCACCTTTCGAAGCCCCGGCCACCAGGCCGGCGATGTCGACGAACTCCATGGTGGTCGGCAGCACGCGCTCCGGGATCACGATGGCCGCCAGCGCTTCCAGGCGCGGATCGGGCATCGGCACGATGCCGCTGTTCGGCTCGATGGTGCAGAAGGGGAAGTTCTCAGCCGCGATACCGGATTTGGTCAGGGCGTTAAACAGGGTGGACTTGCCGACGTTAGGCAGGCCGACGATGCCGCAATTGAATCCCATGGTGTTTCCCCTCGGATAAGTGTCAGGCCTTCTGGCTGTGCAGGTTTTTCATCGCGCGGTTCCATTCACCGGCGAGGATATCCGGCAACACGCCGAGGGCAAAGTCGATGCTGGCATCGAGTTTTTCCTGTTCGGCGCGAGGCGCACGACCCAGGACAAAGTTTGAAACCATACTGGCAACGCCCGGGTGGCCGATGCCGAGCCGCAGGCGGTGAAAGGTATTCTGATTACCCAGTTGCGCGATGATGTCGCGCAACCCGTTGTGACCGCCATGGCCGCCGCCTTGCTTGAGCTTGGCAACGCCCGGAGGCAGGTCGAGTTCGTCGTGGGCCACCAGGATTTCTTCAGGCTTGATGCGAAAGAAACCGGCCAATGCCGCCACGGCCTGGCCGCTGCGGTTCATGTAGGTGGTGGGAATCAACAGGCGAACATCCTGACCCTGGTGCGAGAAGCGACCGGTCAGGCCGAAATACTTGCGATCGGCTGCCAGGCTGACGCCTTGTGCCTGCGCGATGCGCTCAACAAAAAGGGCCCCTGCGTTATGCCGGGTCTGTTCGTATTCAGCGCCTGGATTTCCCAAGCCAACGATCAGTTTAATGGCAGTCACGATAGGGGCCCTTCCTGGAGTGTGGATAACAATGTCGCAATCAGGCGGTGTTGCGACAGTGGACGAAAATGGCGGATTTACCGTTAAGTAAGCTTCGCGTTCTCGCCCGCTGTCTCGCTACGTTCCAGTCCGCGATGTTTCCGGTCACTCCGGCGACAGAGTGAAATTACTCTGCAGCGTCTTCTTCAGTAGCTTCTGGAGCAACACGTGGAGCGTGGACGTTGGCAACAGCCTTGTCATCGCCGTGTGCCAGAGCAACAAACTCAACGCCTTTAGGAGCCTTGAGGTCGGACAGGTGAATGATCGTGCCAACTTCGGCGTCAGCCAGGTCGACTTCGATGAATTCAGGCAGGTCTTTCGGCAGGCAGGAGACTTCGATTTCCGAAGTGACGTGCGAGATTTCGCCGCCTTTCTTGACCGGGGCAGCTTCGTTGACGAAGTGCACTGGAACAACAGCAGTCAGCTTCTGACCGGCAACAACGCGGACGAAGTCAGCGTGCATCACGTGGCCTTTGGCCGGGTGACGCTGCAGGGCTTTGATCACGACGTTTTGCTTGGTGCCACCAACGTTCAGCTCGATGATGTGGCTGTAGGCCGCTTCGTTTTCGAGCAGTTTGGCAACTTCTTTGGCCAGCATGCTGATGGACTCAGGGGCTTTTTCGCCACCGTAGACTACAGCTGGAACCAGGCTTGCGAGACGACGCAGGCGGCGGCTCGCACCTTTCCCCAGGTCGGAACGCACTTCAGCATTCAGAGTAAATTCGTTCATGTTGTATCTCCAAAATAGCCATGACCGAGTGACGTTTGCGACCAGCGTCAAGCACGGTATGGGCAAAAAAGCCCCGCCCCGACAGGTGATGCCGGGGCGGGGCGCTTTTCGTCAACGAGATGTCCTTGAAAGGGCAGGGCCCTTAGCGGAACATCGCACTGATCGATTCTTCGTTGCTGATGCGGCGAACCGCTTCGGCAACAACCGGTGCGATATCCAGTTGGCGGATACGCGCACAGGCTTGTGCTGCTGCGGACAGCGGGATGGTATTGGTGACCACCAGCTCGTCCAGCACGGAATTTTCAATGTTCTCGATCGCTCGACCCGACAGCACAGGGTGTGTGCAGTAGGCAAAGACCTTGGCAGCGCCATGCTCTTTCAGGGCCTTGGCCGCGTGGCACAGGGTGCCAGCGGTATCGACCATGTCATCGACCAGAATACAGGTACGCCCTTCGACGTCGCCGATGATATGCATCACTTCGGAGTGATTGGCTTTCTCACGGCGTTTGTCGATGATACCCAGATCCACGCCCAGGGATTTGGCAACCGCCCGTGCACGCACGACGCCGCCAATGTCCGGGGACACGATCATAAGGTTTTCGAAGCGCTGATCTTCGATATCATCCACCAGGACCGGGGATCCGTAGATGTTATCCACGGGAATATCGAAGAAGCCCTGAATCTGGTCAGCATGCAAATCAACCGTGAGAACACGGTCGATGCCGACTACGGTCAGCATATCAGCCACGACTTTCGCGCTGATAGCCACACGTGCGGAACGCGGACGGCGATCCTGACGGGCATAACCAAAGTAAGGAATAACAGCAGTGATACGAGTAGCCGAGGAGCGACGGAAGGCATCAGCCATCACGACGAGTTCCATCAGGTTATCGTTGGTCGGAGCGCAAGTCGGCTGAATAATGAAGACGTCTTTACCGCGAACGTTTTCATTGATCTCGGCAGTGATTTCACCGTCGGAAAATTTACCGACAGAAATGTCACCGAGAGGGATATGCAGCTGACGTACAACACGCCGAGCCAGATCGGGGTTAGCGTTCCCCGTAAAGACCATCATCTTGGACACGCGCAGTACCTGAAGGCTGAGGGTATACCTGGATGAGTATAGGAAAATGGCAGGGGCGGCTGGATTCGAACCAACGCATGGCAGGATCAAAACCTGCTGCCTTACCGCTTGGCGACGCCCCTGTATCTGTTGCTGCGAGTGCCCAGCACTCGATTCCTTTAGAGCAGGTCTTGCAGCTTGCGATGCAACATCGAAACGTTGCTTCCTTTTGCTACAAACCCTGTAAGGGTCTCTGTCAGAAGGGCCGAGACTTTATCAGCTTCAGCTTTGCTTGGGAAGCCCCCAAACACACAACTTCCAGTTCCGGTGAGTTTTGCTTCGGTAAATTTACCTAACAAATTCAAAGCGTTACGAACATCTGGATAACGCCTTGCTACCACCGGTAAGCAGTCATTTCGACTGTTTCCCTTGGGAACGGGGCGCACTTTAATGGGAGGAGAGTTACGTGTCAACAGTGGATCTGAAAAAATTTCTGCTGTACTTACAGATACTTGCGGCACCAGTACCAAGTACCAGGGTTCTTCGGGGTCCACCGGGGTGAGTTTTTCCCCGACGCCCTCGGCGAAAGCGGCGTGGCCACGGACGAAAACCGGCACGTCGGCGCCCAGTGTCAAGCCCAGGGCGGCCAGGCGGTCCGCGTCCCAGCCCAACTGCCACAGGTGGTTGAGACCGAGCAGAGTGGTGGCTGCATTCGAGCTGCCGCCGCCGATGCCGCCACCCATGGGCAGGATTTTTTCGATCCAGATATCGATGCCCAGTGGACAACCGGATTGTGCCTGGAGTTGTTTCGCGGCCTTGACGATCAGGTTGCTGTCGTGGGGAACGCCTTCGAATTCGGTGTGCAGGCGAATCACGCCGTCGTCGCGCACGGCAAAGGTGATTTCGTCGCCGTAGTCCAGGAACTGAAAAATCGTCTGCAACTCGTGGTAGCCGTCCGGGCGACGGCCGAGGATGTGCAGCATCAGGTTGAGCTTGGCCGGGGAGGGCAGGTTCAGGCGTGCAACGCTCATGTCATTGCCCCAGCTTGCGCGGCTGCCATTGCTTGATCACCAGCGTGACGTCGAGGTTGCGGCCGTGCAGCTTGATGCGTTCGGGCAGCCAATAGCCTTTCTGCTGGGCATAGCTGAGGTATTCGATCTGCCAGTCATCCTGTTCCAGGTTGGACAGGCGGCTGTCGGCGTCAAGGGTCAGGCGACTTTTGCTGTCCGGTGCCGGCAGCCCGCGAACCCACCAGGTCAGGTGGGAAACCGGCAGCTTCCACCCCAGTTGTTCTTCCAGCAGCGCTTCGGGTGTGGGCGCCTCGTAGCGCCCCTGGTTGGCGACTTCCAGCGATACCTGACCCGGTCGGCCGGTCAGGCGGGCCGCACCGCGACCCAGTGGGCCCGACAGGCGAATGTCGTAGTAGTCCTGGCGTTGCAGCCAGAACAGTGTGCCACTGCCGGAGTCTTTCGGGGCGCGGATGCCGATCTTGCCGTCGATTTGCCAGCCGTCGAGACCGCTCAGTTGTTGCTTGTGCTCGCGCCACTGGGCTTGGTTGCCCTGGCCCTGGACGGATTCACGGGCGCCGAAGCCGGCGCAACCGGCGAGCAGGGCAATGAAACTGAAAACGATGAAATGGCGCAAAAACATAATCTTAAAGAGTCTCGGATCCGGTCAGGCGTTTGATGGTGCTGCGCAAGATAGGGCTGTCCGGCTGATCCTTGAGGAATCGGCTCCAGATCTGCCGGGCTTCGCGTTGTTTGCCGTTGGCCCACAGGACCTCGCCCAGGTGCGCGGCGACTTCCTGGTCGGGAAAACGCTCCAGGGCTTGGCGCAACAGGCGTTCGGCTTCATCGAGATTGCCCAGGCGGAAATTCACCCAGCCCAGGCTGTCGAGTACCGCCGGGTCTTCCGGATTGATCTGGTGGGCCCGTTCGATCAGCAGCTTGGCTTCGTCATAACGGGTGGTGCGATCCGACAACGTATAGCCCAAGGCGTTGAGGGCCATGGCGTTGTCCGGCTCACGCCGGATGATCAGGCGCAGGTCTTCCTCCATCTGGGCCAGATCATTGCGTTTCTCCGCCAGCATGGCGCGGGTATAGAGCAGGTTCAGGTCGTCCGGGTACTGCTTCAAGGCTTGTTGCAGCACGCTCCAGGCTTTGTCGCCCTGATTGTTGGCCGACAAGGTTTCGGCTTCGATCAGGTACAACTGGATGCCGTAGTCCGGTTGGGCGTCGCGTTGTACGGCGAGGTGGCTCTGGGCTTCGGCGGTCTTGCCGTTGCCGATCAGGATGTCGGCCTGGCGCAACTGCGCCGGCAGATAGTCGTTGCCCGGGCCCACTTGGGCGTACTCGATCAGTGCGCTCTCAGGGTCATTGCGTTCTTCGGCGATGCGACCCAGATTCAGATGGGCCGAGTCGACGTGGCTTTCCCGGGCGACCAGGTCTTCCAGGTACCCCTTGGCCTCTTCCCAGGCCTTGGCTTCCAGGCAGACCAGCGCCAGGGAATAGCGCAAGTCGTCGTCTTCCGGGTATTGCTGGACCAGGCTGGAGAACTCCACCTTGGCGTCGTCCATGCGGTTGTTTTCCACCAGCATGCGGGCGTAGGTGAGGCGCAGGCGTTTGTCGTCCGGGTACTTCTTGATGCTTTTTTCCAGTAACGGCAGCGCTTCGCCGCCGCGGTTCAAGCCTTGCAGCAAGCGTGCGCGCAGCAGGAACGGCGCCACTTCGCCAGCTTCCGGCGGGTTATCTTCCAAAAGGGTGAGGGCGCCTTGGGTGTCACCATCCTGTTGCAGCAGCAGGGCCTTGCCGAAAATCAGCTGGCCGTTGTTCGGGTGGCGCTGCAACAGGCGATCGAAGCTTTTCAGCAGGCCGTTGCGGGTTTCCTGGTCGGTATCGGCGGCGGACAGGGCCAGGAAGTCGAAATGGGTGTCGCCCTTGCCCAGCAGGACCTTCTCCATATACATCATGGAATCGTCGTAGCGCCCTGCCCGGGCCAATTGCACGGCGGCGGCGCGCTGTGCTTCGAGGTCGTCCGGGGCATTCTTGGCCCAGATCAGCGCAGTATCCAGCGCGGGCTGGTCGGCGCCCAGGTATTCGGCAATGCGAAATGCCCGCTCGGAGATCCCCGGGTCCTGGGTATTGATGGCCTGGGTCACGTAGTTGTCCAGCGCAATGTCGAAGCGATTGCGCTGGCCTGCCAGTTCGGCGCTCAACAGACTGAAGATGGTTTCTTCGCTGAACGAGCCGTAGACCTTGGGCTTTTCAGGTACCTGCACGCTGTCTTCGACCGGCGGCGTACCGTCCGTCGAAACGGGGGCCATGGACTGGCAGCCGCTGAGCAAGGCAAGAGCGAGGAGCAACGCGGAAGATCTATTCATATAGGAAAAGGACGACTAACCTGCGGTCAGATCATCATGACACAAGCCTCCGGTCAAACATAACCGCCCCGTCGATTTACAACCCAGGGCAGGGCGATAGAGATCGAGTGGTTGTTCTGAATCTGACGAAGTAGGACAATTGCCGGCTTCACGTCACCATCAGCGACCTTGAATGGCCTTCCTTGCACTCGGTATTAACCACAAGACTGCTTCAGTAGACGTCCGCGAGCGCGTGGCCTTTACGCCTGAGCAGCTGGTTGAGGCCTTGCAGCAGCTCTGCCGACTCACCGACAGTCGCGAAGCTGCGATCCTCTCCACCTGCAATCGCAGCGAGCTCTATATAGAACAGGATCACGTTTCGGCCGATTCAGTCCTGCGCTGGCTGGCCGAATATCACAACCTGAGCCTTGAGGAACTGCGCGCCAGTGCCTATGTGCACGAAGACGATGCGGCCGTTCGTCACATGATGCGTGTTGCTTCGGGGCTCGATTCGCTGGTGTTGGGCGAACCGCAGATTCTCGGTCAGATGAAATCGGCCTACGCCGTTGCCCGCGAGGCCGGCACTGTCGGCCCGCTGCTGGGGCGCCTGTTCCAGGCGACGTTCAACGCCGCCAAGCAGGTGCGCACCGACACCGCTATCGGCGAGAACCCGGTGTCCGTGGCGTTTGCCGCTGTCAGCCTGGCGAAACAGATTTTCAGTGATTTGCAACGCAGCCAGGCGCTGCTGATCGGCGCTGGCGAGACCATCACCCTGGTCGCCCGTCATCTCCACGACCTTGGGGTCAAGCGCATAGTCGTCGCCAACCGGACCCTGGAGCGGGCCAGTACCCTGGCCGAGCAGTTCGGGGCCCATGCGGTGCTGCTGTCGGACATTCCCGCGGAGCTGGTGCACAGCGACATCGTCATCAGCTCCACCGCCAGCCAGTTGCCGATCCTTGGCAAGGGTGCCGTGGAAAGTGCCCTGAAGCTGCGCAAGCACAAGCCGATTTTCATGGTGGACATTGCTGTTCCCCGGGACATCGAGCCAGAAGTCGGCGAGTTGGATGACGTTTATCTCTACAGCGTCGACGATCTGCACGAGGTGGTCGCCGAGAACCTCAAAAGCCGGCAAGGCGCGGCCCAGGCGGCGGAGGAGATGATCGGCGTCGGCGCAGACGACTTCATGGTGCGCTTGCGCGAACTGGCCGCGGTGGATGTGCTCAAGGCGTATCGCCAGCAGAGCGAACGCCTGCGCGACGAGGAGCTGCAAAAAGCCCAGCGCCTGCTGGCCAACGGCGGCAGTGCCGAAGAGGTGCTGGTACAACTGGCTCGCGGCCTGACCAACAAATTGCTCCACGCCCCCAGTGTCCAGCTCAAGAAGCTGACCGCCGAAGGCCGCCTCGATGCGCTGGCCATGGCCCAGGAACTCTTCGCCCTCGGTGAGGGCTCACCGGATAGCTTTTCGGATAAAAAACCGCAATGAAAGCGTCACTGCTCAACAAGCTGGATATCCTCCAGGACCGTTTCGAAGAACTGACTGCCTTGCTGGGCGATGGCGAAGTCATTTCCGACCAGAACAAATTCCGCACCTATTCCAAGGAATACGCGGAAGTCGAGCCGATTGTCGCCACCTATAAACAGTTGCTCAAAGTGCAGGGCGATCTTGAAGGCGCCCAGGCGCTGCTCAAGGACAGCGACCCGGACATGCGCGAAATGGCCGTGGAGGAAGTTCACGAAGCCAAGGAACAACTGCTCGAACTGGAAAGCAACCTGCAACGCATGCTGCTGCCCAAGGACCCGAATGACGGGCGCAATGTGTTCCTTGAGATCCGTGCCGGTACCGGCGGCGATGAGGCGGCGATTTTTTCCGGTGACCTGTTTCGCATGTATTCGCGCTACGCCGAACGTCGCGGTTGGCGGGTGGAGATCCTCTCGGAGAACGAGGGCGAACACGGCGGCTATAAAGAGGTCATCGCCCGGGTCGAAGGCGACAATGTCTACGGTAAGCTGAAATTCGAATCCGGCGCCCATCGCGTGCAACGCGTGCCGGCCACCGAGTCCCAGGGGCGTATCCACACCTCGGCTTGCACTGTGGCGGTATTGCCCGAGCCGGACGAGCAGGAAGCCATCGAGATCAATCCGGCGGACCTGCGGGTCGACACTTACCGTTCCTCCGGCGCGGGCGGCCAGCACGTCAACAAGACTGACTCGGCGATCCGCATCACGCACTTGCCCTCGGGCATCGTGGTCGAGTGCCAGGAAGAACGTTCCCAGCACAAGAACCGCGCGCGGGCCATGGCCTGGTTGTCGGCCAAGCTCAACGACCAGCAGACCAGCGCTGCCGCCAATGCCATCGCCAGCGAACGCAAATTGCTGGTGGGCTCGGGCGATCGTTCCGAGCGGATCCGTACCTACAACTTCGCCCAGGGCCGGGTCACCGACCATCGCGTCAACCTGACCCTGTACTCCCTGGACGAGATCCTTGCCGGTGGTGTCGATGCGGTGATCGAGCCGTTGTTGGCTGAATACCAGGCCGATCAGCTGGCTGCGATTGGCGAGTAAGCACAGGTGAATAAATGACCATCATCGCCAGTCTGTTACGCGCGGCCGAGCTGCCGGATTCCCCCACGGCACGGCTGGACGCGGAGTTGTTGCTGGCCGCAGCCTTGGGCAAGTCCCGCAGCTTCCTGCACACCTGGCCCGAGCGGATCGTGCCCAGTGAGGCGGCGTTGCTGTTCGGCCAATACCTGCGGCGGCGTCGCTCCGGCGAGCCGGTGGCGTACATCCTCGGACAGCAGGGCTTCTGGAAGCTCGATCTGGAAGTCGCGCCCCATACCCTGATCCCGCGTCCCGACACCGAGCTGCTGGTGGAGTCCGCGCTGGCCTTGTTGCCGGCCACACCGGTTCGGGTCCTGGACCTGGGCACCGGCAGCGGCGCGATTGCCCTGGCATTGGCCAGCGAGCGCCCGGCCTGGAAAGTCACCGCGGTCGACCGGGTGCTGGAGGCCGTGGCCCTGGCCGAACGCAATCGCCAGCGCCTGGACCTGCACAACGTCACGGTGCTGAGCAGCCACTGGTTCAGTGCGCTGGAAGACTCGCGTTTCGAGTTGATCATCAGCAACCCGCCGTATATTGCAGCCAGCGATCCGCATCTGATCGAGGGCGACGTGCGTTTCGAGCCGGCCAGTGCCCTGGTTGCCGGGCCGGACGGGCTCGATGATCTGCGCCAAATCGTTGCCCAGGCGCCGGCTCACCTCGAGCCGGGCGGCTGGCTGATGCTCGAGCACGGTTACGACCAAGCCGAGGCGGTGCGCGATTTGCTGCGCACCCAAGGCTTTGTCGAAGTCCACAGCCGCAAGGACCTGGGCGGTCATGAACGCATCAGCCAGGGGTGCCTGCCGTGCTGAACGATCAGGAATTGTTGCGCTACAGTCGGCAAATTCTGTTGCAGCACGTCGACATCGACGGCCAATTGCGTCTCAAGCAAAGCCGCGTGCTGATCATCGGTCTCGGCGGTCTCGGCGCCCCGGTGGCGTTGTACTTGGTCGCCGCTGGGGTGGGTGAGATGCATTTGGCGGATTTCGACAGCGTCGATCTGACCAACCTGCAGCGCCAGATCATTCATGACACCGATAGCGTCGGCTTGAGCAAGGTCGATTCGGCGATGCGACGCCTGGGGGCGATCAACCCCGAGGTTCGGCTGGTGCCTCACCGGGCGGCCATGGACGAAGACAGTCTGACCATGGCGGTCGCGGCGGTGGATGTGGTGCTCGACTGCTCCGACAATTTCTCGACCCGTGAAGCGGTGAACGCGGCCTGTGTCGCGGCGGGTAAACCGTTGGTCAGCGGCGCGGCAATTCGCCTGGAAGGGCAGTTGTCGGTGTTCGACCCACGCCGCCCCGAAAGCCCTTGCTACCACTGCCTTTATGGCCATGGCAGCGAAGCCGAGCTGACCTGCAGCGAGGCTGGTGTGATCGGACCGCTGGTGGGATTGGTGGGCAGTCTGCAAGCCCTTGAAGCCTTGAAGTTGTTGGTCGGTTTCGGTGAGCCGCTGGTGGGGCGCCTGCTGTTGATCGATGCCCTGGGCACGCGTTTCCGTGAGCTGCGGGTCAAGCGCGATCCAGGTTGCAGCGTCTGCGGTGGCCAACATGAGTGAAGCGCCGGTCGGCGTGCTTGATTCGGGTGTCGGCGGGTTGTCGGTGCTGGGGGAAATTCGCCAGCTGCTGCCCAATGAATCGCTGTTGTATGTGGCTGACTGTGGACATATCCCCTACGGCGAGAAGAGCCCGGATTACATCCGCCAACGCTGCGCGATCATTGCCGACTTTCTCTTGGGCCAGGGCGCCAAGGCGCTGGTTGTAGCCTGCAATACCGCAACGGTTGCTGCTGTTGCCGATCTTCGCCGTGATTTCCCCCATTGGCCCATTGTCGCGATGGAACCGGCGGTCAAGCCGGCGGCCGCCGCTACCCGCAGTGGTATCGTCGGTGTGCTCGCCACCACCGGTACCTTGCAGAGCGCCAAGTTCGCCGCTTTGCTCGACCGTTTCGCCACCGATGTGCGGGTCATCACGCAACCGTGTCCGGGATTGGTTGAACTGATCGAAACGGGTGATTTGCACAGTCCGGCCTTGTATCAATTGCTGCAACAATACGTCGACCCCTTGCTGGCAGCCGGCTGCGATACGTTGATCCTGGGGTGCACGCACTATCCGTTCCTCAAGCCATTGCTCGCGCGGATGATTCCGGAACATATCAGCCTGGTCGACACCGGTGCCGCCGTGGCCCGGCAACTTCAGCGCCTCTTGGCTGAGCGCGGTTTGTTGGCCGAGGGGCCTGCCAGCGAAACGCATTTCTGGACAAGTGCAGACCCGATGCATTTAAGAAAAATCCTACCGATGCTATGGCATTCGTCCGGCGTTGTGCGAAGCTTCGATCTGTAAAAAAAACGTGAAAATTGTGTAAAACGTGCTGAACTTCTGTTTTAGCGCGGATTTCTATAGCTTTGTGTGTTTGTAACAAAATCAACTAAGTCTGTTCGGAAAAGGATTTTTCTAATGAAGCGCTTATTCTGCTTTGCCGCGTTTGCGGCCGCATTGTTGGGGCACACTTACACTGCACAAGCAGCAGGTGTGGAATTTGGGGTTGGCCAGACCAGCGACTCGACCATGACCTATCGCCTGGGCATGCAGTTCGACTGGGACAAGAGCTGGCTGCAAAGTGATATCGGTCGCCTGACCGGCTATTGGAGCGGCGCCTATACCTATTGGGAAGGGGACGAGACATCCAGCAATCACAGCCTGTCGTTTGCGCCTGTGTTTGTGTATGAATTTTCCGGCCAGAACGTGAAGCCTTACATCGAGGCGGGTATCGGTGTGGCGTTGTTCGCCAATACCGAAGTGGAAGACAACAAGCTTGGCACGGCTTTCCAATTTGAAGACCGTATCGGCTTCGGCCTGCGCTTCAACGGTGGGCATGAAGTGGGCATTCGCGCCATTCATTACTCCAACGCGGGCATCAAGTCGACCAACGACGGTGTAGAAAGCTACTCGTTGCACTACACGATGCCGCTGTAACAAAACAGTTTGAGAACTGTGTGCGAGCCTGCTCGCGAAGCGGTGGGGCAGCCAATACGATGTTGCCTGATCTACCGCTTTCGCGAGCAGGCTCGCTCCGACAATAGATCAGCTCTGTCAGACCATTCCTTTATCGATACGCCGTTGCAATCCCTTGGCGTTCTTCCAGGCACTCCGGTGCGCCCATCTCGAACTCTCGGCAGATCAGCGGACGCTTTTCATAGATGGTGCACATCATGCTGTCGCGATCCAGTGCCGCGCACCAACCGTCATCCAGTCGCAGCATCACCTCTCCACCCCACTCGTCCGTGTCGATAAAGCGCTCCGGAACCCCGGTGTCGGTGATCAGCATCACTTCCAACTGGCAGCAGCACGCCGCGCACGTCGAACACGTGACGGCCGGTGCCGGGATTTCATGGACGGGGATGGTTTTCATGGCGCGCAGTGTAAGGCAATCAGCGGCTCAGGGTCGTCCCTTGATCGGATAGCCGTTTTTCGCCTGGCATGAGCCCATATCGGTCGGCACGGTTTCGGTCGACGAAGGCAAAGGCCAGAGCGCGGTCATGGACGCAATGGGAAGCGCGACTTCCCGCGGGCGTTCGACCAACTGATTCAGCACGTGCCGCGCTGTTTCGTCCGCCGACCAGTGAATCGTGGTTTGGGGGCAATCGTCGGGCCCCAGCAATGGGGCGTCGTAGCCAGGGTGTACCAACGTCACATCGACACCCGCGTATGCCAGTTCTGCCCGAGCCGATTCGAACAGATGACGAATCCCGCGGCCACCCGCTTCTATTTGTGAAGGGGGCAGGTAAGTCGCCGGGCTGGCAATACCCACCAGATGAGGTTCGGTCCCGGCGCGCAGCAAGGGCATGGCCACTTCGATGCAGAAACTGGCAGCCAGCAGATTGCTGCGCACAATATGCTCGATCAATGTGTGATCAGCCGGCTGCCCGTCAACGTACTCAGCCGTCCCGGCATTGACGATCACCTGATCCAGGGCGCCCCATTGCCGGGCAATCTGTTCGCCGATCTCGCGCACGGCCTGGCTGTCGGTCAAATTGCCGGGCACGGCCAGTACTTGGCCTGGATAACGTGCCGAAAGGGTTTCGCATGATTGGCTCGAGTGCGAACTGACGGCCAGGTATGCACCCGTCTGCAGTATCGCTTCAGCCAACGAAGTGCCGATTCCGTTGCCAGCCCCGGTGAGCCAGCAGCGCCGGGGCAGTCTTAAACCCATTCTCTACTCCTTTCGATTGGACAGCGCACTGATACGTGGCTTTTCAGTGGAGTCCCTACGACTAGTAAAATTATATGTTCTCGGACGAATAATGCCTTCCGTCGACCGGCAATTGTTTGTTCGCTAATCGCCCATCTCTTCGGCGGTCGCGTCCTGTCGCGTTGGCAGGTTTCTGAACGCTGCCAGCGCACGCGCCCTGGACTGGCTCAAGTCGATAATCGGTGCCGGATAATCCTCGGCGCCAAACAAGCCGCCCTGGGTATTTGGGCTATGGACCTGATGCTTGTCCAGATCGTTCAATTCAGGTAACCAGTGCTTGATGAACAAGCCCTCGCGGTCAAATTTTTCCGACTGCCTCAACGGGTTGAAGATGCGGAACCAGGGCGCCGAATCGGTGCCGGTGGAGGCGCTCCACTGCCAGCCGCCATTGTTGGCGGCCAGGTCGCCGTCGATCAGGTGCTGCATGAAAAAGCGCTCGCCTTCGCGCCAATCGATCAACAGATTCTTGGTCAGGAACATGGCTACGACCATCCGCAAGCGGTTGTGCATCCAGCCGGTCTCCAGTAACTGCCGCATGGCCGCATCGATAATCGGCAGGCCGGTGCGTGCTTGCTTCCAGGCTTCCAGTTCTGCGGGGGCGTTGCGCCACGCCAGCGCCTCGGTTTCCGGGCGAAACGCACGATGGCGCGACACGCGTGGATAACCCACTAGAATATGTTTATAGAACTCACGCCAGAGCAATTCATTGATCCAGGTCGCAACACCGGCATTTCCGCTTTCGAATTCACCTTGGTTGGCTTGCAGCGCGGCATGAAGGCACTGACGCGGTGACACCACCCCAGCCACCAGATAGGCCGATAGCTGGCTGGTGCCGGGCCTGGCGGGATAATCCCGTTCGCCTTGGTAATCATCGATGTGCTGCTCGACAAAGGTGTCCAGGCGCCGACGGGCTTCGGCTTCACTGGCGGGCCAGAGGGCGCGTAGCGCTTGGCTGGGCGGGGCGAATCCATCGACTTGCGTCGGCACCGGGTCACGGGCAATGCCGGTGGGAGCCTGCCTGGCCGGCGTGGCGACCAGGCTCGGCAATGAGAAGTGCAGACGGCTGTAGCAGACCTTGCGGAACTGACTGAACACTTGGAAGTAATTGCCGGTCTTGGTCAGCAGGCTGCCGGGCTTGAACAGCAATTGATCGAGGTGGCTGTGAAATTCAATGCCCTGCTCATTCAGCGCGCGGGCGACTTCGGCGTCGCGTCGCGTTTCATTCAGGCCGTACTCTTCGTTGACATGCACGGCGTCGACGTTCAGTTCGCGACACAGCTTGAGCAGCGCGAGCGGGGCTTGGTGCCAATGCGCAGCGGCACGGATCAGCAGTGGGATGTTCAATTCGGCCAGGGTCGCACTCAACGCACCGAGGCTGCGCAGCCAGAAATCGATCTTGCACGGTGCGTCGTCATGGGTGCGCCATTGTTCGGGGCTGGTCAGGTACACCGCCACGCAGGGGCCTTGGGCTGCGGCCGCCGCGAGGGCGGTGTTGTCGTGCAGGCGCAAGTCGCTGCGCAGCCAGATCAGTTGCATGCTGTCTTCCATCTAAAGGAGTGCTCGGCGACTCAGTTCGCGCTGAGCCGATAACGGGTCTGCGGCCCAGGACACGTCAATCATCGACGCGCCAGTGGATAAGCTGGCGTGGTGGATCGACGCGGCCGGGCCGGCAATGATGATCGGGCAATCGATTCCACTCAGCAGCCTGGGCAGTTGGGACAGGTTGAGGGCGTGACTGGAATACAGCAGGACGCCGCGAGCCTTGAGGCGCTCGACTGCCAGGGCCAGTTCGCCGGCCGGTAGAGGGCTGTCGAACACTTCCACCGGGCAGTCGGCGCTGCTGGCCAGCCAGGCGGTGAGCCACAGGTGCGGCTCCTGGGGCGAGTCCGAATGATTGACCAGCAACAGTGGCGCGCCGCGCAACTGACGGTTGTTGTGGTAGATCCGGCTGCCGAACTTGCTGCGCAGCCATGAGTACAGGAACACCCGTTCCAGCTGCGCGCCGAACTGGCCTTGCCAGCGCAGGTGCAGCTCGGCCAGCAACGGCAAGAGCAACTGCTCGCACACGGTCCAGGGCGGGTACAGCGCCATCGCCTGGTTGACCAGGTCATCGATCTGGCGCTCGGCCAGTTGCGTCACCGCCAGCACCAGGGCGTGGTGCTGACGTTGCCAGTCATTCTCCGGCACCTGTTCGCTCGGTGGCTGCGGCGTGTCCAGCAACGGCTTGATCTTGCTTACCGCAACGCCGCGGTCGATCCAGGTGAGAATGCTCAGGATCCGTTGCACATGCTCGGCATTGAACAGTCGGTGGCCCTTGGGGGTGCGGTGCGGCACGATCAGCCCGTAACGACGCTCCCAGGCGCGCAGCGTGACGGCATTGACGCCGGTTTGCCGGGCGACCTCGCGTATGGGCAGCCAGCCTTGCGCCAAGGCCTTGGCAAAGTCGGCCCCCAGGTCTTCGCTGGCGCTGGAGTCGGGTTCGCGGCTCATCAAATAGCGTTTCGCAAGCTGAGGTTTTCCGGGTGCGGTTGCAGGTAGACCTGCTGCGCCAGGTAAGGATCGGGGTGCTGGCGCAAGTGATGCTTGAGTAACGTCAGTGGCACCACTAAGGGCACGATGCCGAGGCGATATTGCCCGATCAGGTGCTGTACTTCCTGTTTGTCCTCGGCGTCGATGGCGCGCTTGAGGTAACCGCTCAGGTGTTGCAGCACGTTGGTGTGGGTGCGGCGGGTGGCGCATTTCTTCAAGGCGGCCATCAATGCGCTGAAATAGTGTGGGCCCAGCTCATTGGGGTCGGCCTTGCCCATGTTGCCCAGCAAATTGCCCAGGGCTTTGTATTGGACCGGGTTGTGGGCCATCAGCAGGTATTTGTAGCGCGAGTGGAATTCGATCAGGTCGCGACGGGTGAGTCCGTCGTGACGCAAAGGTTGCCAGGCGGCATAGGCGAACACCCGGGTCAGGAAGTTTTCCCGTAGCACCGGGTCGTTGAGGCGACCGTCTTCCTCCACCGGCAGATCCGGGTGGCGTTCGCAGAAGGCCTGGGCATAGATACCGCGGCCGCCGCCGTCCTGGGTCGCGCCGTTGTGATCATAGACCTTGACCCGCTCCAGTCCGCAGGATGGCGATTTCTGCATGAAGATGTAGCCGCAGATGTCATCCAGTTCGCCAGCCATTTGCTGCCCATAGTCGGCCAGTGGCCGGGTCACGTTGAGGTCGCGATTCACCGTGCCGAGCGCCTCGGGGTGCTCGGGGTTGCCCACCAGGCGGATCGGTTCCCGGGGGATGCCCAGGCCGATGGCGACTTCAGGGCACACCGGCACGAAGTCGAAATAGTCGACGAGGGTACGGCTGCACAACTGCGATTGCTTGTGCCCGCCGTTAAAGCGAACTTCAGCACCCATCAGGCAGGCGCTGATGGCGATTCTGGGTTTGGCGATGGCTGTGCTGGGCATGGGTAACCTCTGATTGCTAAATCTTGTACAGGTATCTATCTTTGTACAATATTTTCATCATAGGTCAGAACGTGCACAAGTCAACCGGGTTTGTGCGGGAGGTGGCGTCAATCTGTATCGCAGGCAGGCTGCTGTCTCTTTCGACAGCAGCGGATAGTGATGGGTGATGCGATCTACTGCAGGCTTGCATGCAGGCGGCGTGCAGCCTCCTGGCCACTGAGCCATGCACCTTCGACCCGGCCGGACAGGCACCAGTCGCCGCACACATACAGGCCCAGGTCGGCATCGGCCAAGGCGCCCCATTCGTGGTTGCCGGCGGGGCGGGCGTAGAGCCAGCGATGGGCCACGCTGAAGCTTGGTGCGGGCATCGCGCTGTGCAGCAGTTCGGCGAAGGCACCGTGCAGATGTTCGATCACCGCTTCCTTGGACAGGTCGATGTGCTGCCGGCTCCAGTCGCTGGAGGCGTGCAATACCCACGTATCGAGCGTGTTGTCGCGTCCCGGTTTGCTGCGGTTGCGCGCCAGCCAGTCCAGGGGGCTGTCCTGTACGAAGCAGCCTTCCATGGGGGTATCCAGCGGGGTTTCGAAGGCCAACGCCACGGCCCAGGTCGGGTCCATCTTCACGCCAGCGGCCACGGCGGCCAGCTTCGGTACGGCCGCCAGCAATGCGGTGGCTTGGGGCGCGGGTGTGGCGATTACCACCTGGCCGAAGGGGCCGTGAGTGAAACCTTCCGCGTCCTGCAAATGCCAATGCTCCTGGCCGCGGTACACCTCGGTGATCCGGCAGGAAAACTGCACTTGCAGTGTGTCGAGCAAGGCGCGGGTGATGGCGCTCATGCGTGGCGTGCCGACCCAACGGGTCTGTTCGTCCGGCGATGGGCTCAGTTGCCCGTTCTGGAAGTTGTAGAGTTGCGGGTTCCATTCCGCCGCCCACCCGTTGGCTTGCCAGCGCTGGACTTCCGTGACAAAGCGGCGATCGCGGGCGGTGAAGTATTGCGCGCCCATGTCCAGTGCGCCGGCGTCGCTGCGTTTGCTCGACATGCGTCCGCCGCTGCCGTGGCTTTTATCGAAGAGTTGAACGATATGCCCGGCCTCCGTCAGGGCCTGGGCGGCTGAAAGTCCGGCGATGCCGGTGCCGATGATTGCGATAGGTACAGTCATGAGGGCCTCGTTTACCTTTCTGTACAGACTACGCCGTCGTTTAAACCTGTACAATTTGGGTTTTTGGTATAAGTTTTACCGTTCGCGTTTGGACAGCTTGTCCTATTGTTAAACACAGACCCTGTCCGATACGAAAAATCCCTGCTTATAAAAATAGACTAATGGGCCGGGTAAAACGCGATGCGAGGAACATCTCATGCACATATTGCTGACCGGCGGTACTGGTTTGATCGGACGTCAGCTCTGCCGCCTCTGGTTGGGGCAGGGACATCGCTTGACGGTATGGAGTCGCCGACCCGAAGAGGTGGCGCAAATCTGTGGCGCAGACGTGCGAGGCGTTGCCAAGCTCGAAGCAATTGAGGCGCCGGTGGACGCGGTGGTCAACCTCGCGGGAGCACCGATTGCCGACCGGCCCTGGAGCCATAAGCGCAAGATGTTGTTGTGGAGCAGTCGCATTACGTTGACGGAAGTTTTGCTGGCGTGGCTGGAGCGTTGCGAGCAGAAACCGCAGGTATTGATTTCCGGTTCCGCGGTGGGCTGGTATGGCGACGGTGGCGAGCGTGAGTTGACCGAGGAGTCGGGGCCAGTGAGCGAAGATTTCGCCAGCCAGTTGTGCATTGCCTGGGAAGAAACCGCGCAACGGGCCGAGGCGTTGGGTATGCGTGTTGTGCTGGTTCGTACCGGCCTGGTCCTGTCTGCCGAGGGCGGCTTTTTGTCGCGGCTGCTACTGCCGTTCAAACTGGCGCTGGGTGGGCGTATCGGCAATGGTCGGCAGTGGATGCCGTGGATTCATATTGAGGATCAAATCGCCCTGATTGATTTTCTTCTGCACCGCTTTGATGCCAGCGGTCCTTATAATGCGTGCGCTCCGAACCCGGTGCGCAACCGCGATTTTGCCAAGGCCCTGGGGCATGTATTGCATCGGCCAGCCGTGGTGCCAATGCCGGAACTTGCGTTGAAAGTTGCCCTGGGGGAGTTGTCATTGCTGTTGCTCGGCGGCCAGCGCGCCACGCCGGCCCGATTGCAGGCGGCGGGTTTCACATTCCGGTTCACTGATTTGCCTGCGGCCCTGGAAGACTTGTCCAGCCGCCTTTGAAATAGGACGTTGCATGACCGATCACGCGTTGCTTCTGGTGAATCTGGGTTCGCCTGCCTCCACTTCGGTGGCCGATGTGCGCCGCTACCTCAATCAATTCCTGATGGATCCGTATGTCATCGACCTGCCATGGCCGGTGCGGCGTTTGCTGGTGTCGCTGATCCTGATCAAGCGTCCCGAGCAATCGGCCCATGCCTACGCCTCGATCTGGTGGGAGGAGGGTTCGCCGCTGGTGGTGCTCAGTCGCCGCTTGCAACAGGCCATGACCGCGCAGTGGGCCCAGGGGCCGGTAGAGCTGGCAATGCGTTATGGTGAGCCGTCCATTGAATCGGCGTTGGTGCGGCTGGCGAGCCAGGGTCACAAGAAGATCACGTTGGCGCCGTTGTACCCGCAGTTCGCCGACAGCACTGTGACCACGGTGATCGAGGAGGCCAAGCGGGTCGTGCGGGAAAAGAAACTCAATGTGCAGTTCTCGATTCTCCAGCCATTCTACGATCAACCCGAATACGTCGACGCCCTGGTGGCCAGCGCCAAGCCGTACCTGATGCAGGAACACGATCATCTGTTGTTGAGTTTCCACGGCTTGCCGGAGCGACACCTGACCAAGCTCGACCCTACGGGGCTTCATTGCTTCAAAGATGCCGACTGCTGCAAGAGCGCGCCGCCGGAGGTGATGGCAACCTGTTACCGCGCGCAATGCATCCGCACTGCAGAGCTGTTCGCCCAACGCATGGGGCTCAAGGATGGCCAGTGGTCGGTGTCGTTCCAGTCGCGGTTGGGGCGGGCCAAGTGGATCGAACCCTATACCGAGGCGCGGCTGGATGA
The DNA here is from genome assembly GCF_963970585.1 of Pseudomonas sp. RL_105y_Pfl2_101. Lineage (NCBI taxonomy): Bacteria > Pseudomonadati > Pseudomonadota > Gammaproteobacteria > Pseudomonadales > Pseudomonadaceae > Pseudomonas > Pseudomonas sp. RL_105y_Pfl2_101. The sequence continues at coordinate 3,631 of NZ_CAXAPG010000040.1, read as the reverse complement.
ACTGGCCAAAAGCGGCGTGAAGAAAGTGTTGGTGATGTGTCCGGCATTCGTGGCCGACTGCATTGAAACCCTGGAGGAAATCGGCGATCGCGGCCGTGAGCAGTTCCGCGCGGCAGGAGGGGAGGAGTTGGTGTTGGTGCCTTGCCTCAATGATGAGGCGCAGTGGGCGCGGGCGTTGAGTACCCTCTGTGAACGGGCGCCGATCGCTCTGTAGATTTCAGCGGCCCCTTCGCGAGCAAGCCCCACACACACATTCGATCTTTGTCGTTCACAAAGTCTGTGTACGCTGAGGATCAAGTGTGGGCTTGCTCGCGAAGAGAACCTGTCAGACAACAGAGCTCTTAAATCAGCGGCTCATCCGCCTGCTTCTGTTTCCAGCTGTCATTGCCCGGCAGCAGTAGGTTCAGCGCGATCGCCACCACCGCGCACAGCGCGATGCCTTTGAGGCCGAAGTCGTCCGGGCCAGTGCCGGTGCCCACCAGCACACCGCCGATGCCGAACACCAGCGTCACTGAGACGATCACCAGGTTGCGCGCCTCGCCCAGATCGATCTTGTGGCGGATCAGCGTGTTCATGCCCACCGCCGCAATCGAACCGAACAACAGGCACAGGATTCCACCCATCACTGGCACCGGGATGCTTTGCAGCAGCGCACCGAACTTGCCGATGAATGCCAGGCTGATGGCAAAGAACGCTGCCCAGGTCATGATCTTCGGGTTGTAGTTCTTGGTCAGCATCACCGCGCCGGTCACTTCGGCGTAGGTGGTGTTGGGCGGGCCGCCGAACAGGCCGGCGGCGGTGGTGGCAACGCCGTCACCGAGCAGTGTGCGGTGCAGGCCGGGCTTTTTCAGGTAGTCGCGACCGGTTACGCTGCCCACGGCAATCACGCCGCCGATGTGCTCGATGGCCGGTGCCAGCGCCACCGGCACGATGAACAGGATCGCCTGCCAGTTGAGCTCCGGTGCGGTGAAGTTAGGCAGGGCGAACCACGGCGCGGCGGCGATTTTCGCGGTGTCCACGACGCCGAAGAAAAATGCCATGGCAAAGCCCACCAACACGCCGGAAATGATCGGCACCAGGCGGAAAATGCCTTTGCCGAACACCGCCACGGTCAAGGTGGTGAGCAGGGCTGGCATCGAAATCAGCATCGCGGTTTGATAATGAATCAGCTCGGTACCGTCGCCGGCCTTGCCCATCGCCATGTTGGCGGCAATCGGCGCCATGGCCAGGCCGATGGAGATGATTACCGGGCCGATAACCACCGGCGGCAGCAGCCGGTCGATGAACCCGGTGCCCTTGATCTTCACCGCCAGGCCAAGAAAGGTGTAGACGAAACCCGCCGCCATCACGCCGCCCATGGTCGCGGCCAGGCCGAACTGGTCCTTGGCGAGGATGATCGGGGTGATGAAGGCAAAGCTCGAAGCCAGGAACACCGGCACCTGGCGCCTGGTGACGATCTGGAACAGGATCGTTCCCAGGCCGGCCGTGAACAGTGCCACGTTAGGGTCCAGCCCGGTGATCAGCGGCATCAGTACCAGCGCGCCGAAGGCGACGAACAGCATCTGTGCGCCGGACAGTACCTGGCGCCAGAGCGGATCGTTGAACTCATCCTGCATGCTCAAGCGTCCTTTTGCTTGGTGCCGAAGATCTTGTCGCCAGCATCGCCCAGGCCCGGGATGATGTAGCCGTGCTCGTTGAGTTTCTGGTCGATGGACGCGGTATAGATGGTCACATCCGGGTGAGCGTCCTGCACGGCCTTGATGCCTTCGGGAGCGGCGACCAGCACCATGGCGCGGATGTCCCGGCAACCGGCCTTTTTCAACAGGTCGATGGTGGCGACCATGGAGCTGCCGGTGGCGAGCATCGGGTCGATGATCATCGCCAGGCGCTCGTCGATTTCCGGCACCAGTTTTTCCAGGTAGGTGTGCGCCTGCAGGGTCTGCTCGTTGCGAGCCACGCCCACGGCGCTGACCTTGGCCCCTGGGATCAGGCTCAGTACGCCCTCGAGCATGCCAATGCCGGCGCGCAGAATCGGCACCACGGTGATCTTCTTGCCGGCGATTTTCTCGACCTGGACCGCACCGGCCCAGCCGTCGATTTCATAGGACTCCAGCGGCAGGTCCTTGGTGGCCTCGTAGGTGAGCAGGGCGCCGACTTCCTGGGCGAGTTCACGGAAGTTCTTCGTGCTAATGTCAGCGCGGCGCATGAGGCCGAGTTTGTGTCTGATCAGCGGATGGCGGATCTCGAAGATGGGCATGGGAAAGGCTCCGGCGGCGGGCAAAAAAACCGGCCTAGATTAATCTATCCGAGGGTGTTGTCCTATAGACAATACAGAACGTTAGTCCACAAACGCTTGATCTGGCCTTGCTTGATGCGTACCTTTGCCCGCTTTTCAGAACCGTCCCTCCCCCTCAACGTCCCTTGGAGAGCGCCATGTCCGCTGATCTCGAGCATATCCGTCAAATCATGCGAGAGGCTGACTGCCTGTACAGCGAAGCCGAAGTCGAAGCGGCCATCGCCCGTGTCGGTGCGCAAATCAACGATCAGCTGGCCGATGCCAACCCGGTGGTGTTCTGCGTCATGAACGGCGGGCTGATTTTCTCCGGCAAGCTGCTGACCTATCTGAACTTCCCCCTGGAAGCGTCCTACCTGCACGCGACGCGTTATCGCAACGAAACCAGCGGCGGCGATCTGTTCTGGAAAGCCAAGCCGGAAGTCTCGTTCATCGACCGCGAGGTGCTGATCATCGACGATATCCTCGACGAAGGTCACACCCTGGGCGCGATCATCGACTTCTGCAAACACGCCGGTGCCCGTGCCGTGCACACCGCCGTGCTGATCGACAAGGACCACGACCGCAAGGCCCGTCCGGACTTGAAAGCCGATTTCGTCGGCCTGCCGTGCATCGACCGCTACATCTTCGGCTACGGCATGGACTACAAAGGTTACTGGCGCAACGCCAATGGCATTTTTGCCGTCAAGGGAATGTAATCGATGACCCGACCAAGCTTTCTGGACCATGCTCTGTTCGATGGCTTGACCGAAAAAGCGGCGGCCAGCCCTCGTGGGCGGCAGCACCATAACTTCCACGAGATGGATGAGCCGTGCCACCGCATGGCGGTGGGTCTGCAACCGTCGACCTACATCCCGCCGCACCGCCACCTGAGCGCCGACAAGGCGGAAACCTTGTTGGTGCTCAAAGGGCGGCTGGGGGTGTTGATCTTCGACGAAGCCGGTACGGTGGTCGACAAGCGCATCCTGCAGGTTGGTGGCGATTGCCTCGGCGTCGACCTGCCGGCCGGCGTGTACCACGGATTGGTGGTGCTGGAAGCCGACAGCCTGATGTTCGAATGCAAGGCCGGCCCCTATCGGCCCGTGGGTGAGGGCGAGCTGGCCCACTGGGCGCCCCGTGAAGGCGAGGCCGGCGTGGCGCAATACCAGGCCTGGATGCGCGCCCAGTTCGACTAGTCCTCCATGGCGCGAGGGATCAAGCTCGTGCTGGGTCTGTAGATACCGTCTTGCCCCTCATCGAGCAAGGGCAAATTTTGGGTCAAATGGCTGACCCGATTTGAGAACGGCGTAAACGAAATGTAGTAGCTTGCGCATCGCTGCACAGATGATCTGCTTGGGG
>NZ_CAXAPG010000039.1:0-45787 GCF_963970585.1 Pseudomonas sp. RL_105y_Pfl2_101 | reverse complement strand
GGCAGGCATGACTTCCCTTGGTGCCTGCGTCTTTGCGCAGGGATTGGTTTTTCAAGGGTGGTCAGCGTGAATCAGCTCAAAGGATGGTTCCATCTTTTCGCATCGGGTTCGGCGACGTTTGGGACGCGTCCTATAGGGGAAGGGCGCAATTTCTTAGGAAACGGCCCACACGACGCAAAAATGTCGCTATTAATCCAACAAGCCTTAAGTGAACGGCATTGCGGTGTTACCGAAGCGCCATCCCGCACCCATAAAAGGCAGCCGCTGAGCTGTTTGGTAGCACACCAGGGCGGCTAAGGGCTTAAGCCTGGCAGTCGTTCTCCTCGATTAATTCCTTCAAATCAATCCCTTGCACGATCATGCGTGAGCCTGGCACGCATTCTGCTTTTTTGAATTCATGGATAATTGGATACAAAAATGCAGAAGGTGCTGCCATGCAATTTGCCCCGACTTACGTTGAACGCCCACCGATGACTGCCGAGGAGGAGGCCTACAACTTCCTGCTCGATGCGATTTGTGGCGGTCGGTTACGCAAGGGCGACCGGCTGATTGCCGAGGACATCGCCAACGAGATCGGCATGAGCCGGATGCCGGTGCGCGAAGCCTTTCGCCGTCTGGATGCCCAGGGCCTGGTGACCCTGCGACCCAATCGCGGGGCGATTGTCAGCGGCCTGGACATCGATGAGTTGCACGAAGTCTTCGAGATGCGCAGCGCCCTGGAAGGCCTGGCCGTCCGTGTCGCGACAGCACGAATTGGCGAACGCCAACTGGCTGCCTTGGAGCGACTGCTGGACGAGATGGACGATTACCGCGAGGAAAGCGCCGAGTGGGTCAGCCGCCATCGCGCGTTCCATGAATACCTGTGCAGCCTCAGCGGTCGCCCGCGATTGCTCAAGCAGATCAGCGCGCTCTATTCCCTGATCGAAGCGCCCATGCGCCTGTGGTTGCAGCACGTGGAAAAGCCCCTGAGTGCGCGCCAGGAGCACATGCTGATTCTCGACGCCCTGCGTGCGGGCGATGCCGACAAGGCCGAGGCGGTGGTGCGTGCGCACATCGAAGGCACCGTTCCTGAATTGATCGAGTTCCTGCAATCGAAAAAATAACGAGAGCAGGGGATTAGAACCCTGCCCGTGTTTTGACTTTGAGTACTGCCGTCATTTACTGAACTGGAGTGTCTGGTCATGCATAAGCCTCGCCTGTTGGTTGCCGCTTTATCCTTGGGTTTCTGTGCGCAGTGGGCGGTTGCCGCGCCCGTTGTCCCGGAGCGTTTGCTCAAGGTCGATAAACTCGTCTACTGCTCGGGCATGGATTCGCCGCCGCTGGTGTCCTTTGATGAGGCGCAGAAACCCAAGGGACTGACCGTGGACCTGGGCCTGGAGATCGCCAAGCGCCTGGGCGACAAGAAGGTGGAATGGCGGGTCATTCCCTTTTCCGGATTGCTCCCCGCGTTGTTGGCCCGACAATGCGACATGATCGTCGACCAGCTGTTTGACAAGCCCGAGCGCCGCGAGGTGATCGACATCGTCAACTACATGTATTCCAGCCAGGCGGTGGTGGTGCCCAAGGGCAATCCGAAGGGGCTCAAGACGCTGTCGGACCTTTCCGGACACAAGGTCGCGGTGCTCAACGGTTCCACCATCAAGACCCTGCTCGACACCGAGAACGAAACCCTGGCCAAGGCCGGCAAGCCGCCTATGAAACTGGTGGTCTATAACACCGACACCGATGCCTTCCAGGCCTTGCGCATCAGCCAGGTCGATGCCTATGGCACCACCGTGGAAACCGCCGGTTATTACGCCGCCATGGCACCCGATCTGTTCGAGGAAGGCGTGCCGGCCTTCAGCCGGATTCTCACCGGCCTGGGCATTCGCAAGGACGATCCGCAACTGACGGCTGCCGTGCAGCAGGTCATCGGCGATATGCGCAGCGATGGCAGCTACAGCCAACTGCTTGGCAAATGGCATGTCGCCAGTGACACGCTTGATTGAGGTGAACCGTCGATGGGTTTCAATTGGGATGTGTTCTGGCAGTACTTGTTGCAGCCCAGTGGGGTGTACCTCACCGGGCTCTGGCTGACTTGCCTGATCAGTGTGCTGGCGATGTTGCTGGGCTGTGTCCTCGGGCTGACCGCCGCGCTGCTGCGGTTGTCGAGCAACCCCTTGCTGCATGTGCCGGTGCGTTTTTACGTGTGGCTGATGCGCGGTACGCCGCTGCTGGTGCAGATCGTCTTTCTCTACACCGCACTGGCCGCTGGCGGGATTTTCCGCTTCGAAGACATCGACCTGTTCGGTCTGGTGATCCCCGGCAATATCCAGGCGGCGATCATTGCCCTGGGCCTCAACGAGGGTGCCTACATGGCCGAGATCATCCGCGCGGGCATCGGTGCGGTGGACAAGGGCCAATACGAGGCCGGGCGCTCGCTGGGCATGACCTTCGCCAAACTGATGCGCCGCATTGTCTTGCCCCAGGCGTTCCGGGTCATCGTTCCGCCGCTGGGCAACGAGTTCAACGTGATGCTCAAGAACACCACGCTGGTCAGCGTGATCGGCGTACAGGAATTGCTGCTCAGTACCCAGATGGTCACGTCGGCGACGTTCCGGGTGTTCGAACTGTATCTGGTGGTGGCGATCTACTTCCTGTTGCTGACCACGTTGTGGGGCTTTTTCCAGCGCTGGCTGGAGGCTCGCTTCGGTCAGTCGGACCGGCCCTCGTCACCGCCGCCGGCTTCGACGCGGATGTTCGGTCGTAGCACCCTGAACCTGCTGAGGGGACGTTAACCATGGCGCAAAAAAGCGAAGAGCTGATTATCGAGGCACTGGATGTCCACAAGTCTTTCGGCGAGCTGCAGATCCTCAAAGGCATCTGCCTGCAAGTGCGGCGCGGCGAAGTGGTGGTGCTGATCGGTGCTTCGGGCTCCGGCAAGACCACCTTCATCCGCTGCATCAACTTGCTGGAGGACATCCAGGGCGGGCGCATCCGCGTCAATGGCCGGGCCATGGGCTATCGCGAGCGGGCCGATGGCAGCCTGGTGCGTGAGTCCGAGCGCAACATCGCCCGACAGCGGCGGGACATCGGCATGGTCTTCCAGCGTTTCAACCTGTTCCCCCACATGACGGCCCTGGAAAACATCATCGAGGCGCCGATCCAGGTGCTTGGCGTGACTCGCACCGCAGCGTTGGAGCAGGCCCGCGGCCTGCTGGAGCGGGTCGGCCTGGCGGACAAGGCCGATCACTACCCGTCGATGCTCTCTGGCGGCCAGCAACAGCGGGTGGCGATTGCCCGGGCCCTGGCCATGAAACCCCTGGCCATGCTGTTCGACGAACCCACCAGCGCCCTCGACCCGGAGACTGTCGGCGAGGTGTTGCAAGTGATGAAGGAGTTGGCCGAGGAGGGGATGACCATGGTCGTGGTGACCCATGAAATGGGCTTTGCCCGGGAAGTGGCCGACCGTGTGGTGGTCCTGGACCAGGGCGAACTCATCGAGCAAGGGCCGCCGGAGCAGATTTTCTGTCACCCCATTCATCCTCGTACCCGGGCTTTTCTCAGTCGCGTGTTATGACTTTTCCCGGCCACTGAATTCCTGTATCGAAGAGCCTTCACCATGCTGAAATTTTCTGCCCACGAATATCCTTATCCGTCGCAACGCCAAAGCGTTTTCGCCCGTCGAGGCATGGTCGCCGCGTCCCAGCCCCTGGCTGCCCAGGCGGGCATCGAGATCATGCAAAAGGGTGGCAATGCCATCGACGCCGCCATCGCCACGGCAGCCGCACTGACCGTGGTCGAACCCACCGGCTGTGGCATTGGCGGTGACGCCTTTGCGCTGGTCTGGTGCAAGGGCCAGTTGCACGGCCTCAACGGCAACGGCCATGCACCGGCTGCCTTGAGTATCGAGGCGGTCAAGGCCGCCGGCCACGAGCAGATGCCGCTCTATGGCTGGACACCGGTGACCGTCCCGGGCTGCCCGTCGGCCTGGGCCGAATTGTCCCGACGCTTTGGCAAGCTGCCCTTTGCCGAGCTGCTGCAACCGGCCATCAGCCTGGCGCGGGACGGTTTTGCGCTGTCGCCGGTGGTAGCCCATCAATGGCAGGGCGCGATGAACGAGTTCACGCCCCATCGTGATGCCGTCCTGGAGGCCTGGTTCGCTACCTTTCTGATCGACGGCCGGGCACCACGGGCCGGGGAGGTTTTTCGCAACCCGGCTCAGGCGCGCACCCTCCAGGAGTTGGCCGACACCCGCTGCGAGAGCCTGTATCGCGGTGCGTTGGCCGAGCGCCTGGACGCCCACTCCCGGGCCAGCGGCGGCTATCTGCGGGCCTCGGACCTCAAGGATTATCGCGCCCAGTGGGTGGACCCCATCCACGTCAATTACCGAGGCGTGGATGTCTGGGAAATCCCGCCGAGCGGGCAGGGCCTGGTGGCCTTGATGGCTTTGAAGATATTGGAAGGCTTCGACTTCGATCACCGTGACAGCCAACAGACCTGGCATCGCCAACTGGAAGCGATGAAGTTGGCCTACAGCGACGGCCTGCACTACATCACCGATCCTTTGCACATGCGCGTGGCGGTGGCTGACCTGCTCAGCGATGACTACAGTGCCCACCGTCGTCGGCAGATCGGCGAACAGGCCCAACCGCCTGCGCCCGGCAACCCCCACGCCAGCGGCACGGTGTACCTGGCGACCGCGGATGGGGAGGGCAATATGGTCTCGTTCATCCAGAGCAACTACCACGGGTTTGGCTCCGGCGTGGTGCTGCCCGACAGCGGTATAGCTTTGCAGAATCGTGGGCAGGAATTCAGCCTTGATCCGACCCACGTCAACGGCCTGGCCCCGGGCAAGAAGACCTTCCATACCATCATTCCCGGTTTCCTCACCCGCAATGGCGAGGCCCTTGGCCCGTTCGGCGTGATGGGCGGCTACATGCAGCCCCAGGGGCATGTGCAGATGGTCATGAACCTGGTGGATTTCGGCCTGAACCCGCAAGCGGCGCTGGATGCACCGCGCTGGCAATGGCTGGGGGCGATGAAGGTCGGGATCGAGCACGGGGCCTCACGGGACCTGGCCAATGCCCTGGCGCGACGGGGGCATGAGGTTCAGATCGCCAGCGACCTGACCGACTATGGCCGCGGCCAGATCATCCTGCGCGACCCGGTCAGTGGTGTGCTGTGCGGTGGGACCGAACCCCGGGCGGATTCGCATATTGCTGTGTGGTGATGAACGGTTTTACTCAGCGGCCATTCCTGAGTGAATCTTGATGACGACCTTGCCCTTGGACCGTCCTTGTTCTACGTAGCCCAGGACATCGGCCGTGGCGTCGAAGGGAAAGGATCGGTCAAGTACCGGCTTGATGCTGCCGGACTCGACGAGCGTGGTGATCTCGCGCAGTTGAGGACCACTGACACGCATGAACACGAAGGCGTAGCTGACACCTTTTCGGCGGGCCTTTCGGCGTATACCGCGGCTCATCGAAAACACGCTGGCCGCGCTCGGATCATCGCGGCGCTGCCGCCGCCGCCGGCCAAGCAGCCTTGAGGGCGGGGGGGCGGATGCCGATTGGCGTTATAGCGACGCCCTGACCACCAACGGGCAATCCACCGGCTGGGTGCCCGATACCTCGAGGTTCTCGATCAGGTGACGGGCCGCCTGGCGTCCGATCTCGTAGTACGGCAGTTGTACCGTGGTCAGTGGAGGGACGAACAGTTCGGCGATGCCGATCATATTGTCATAGCCGAGCACCGCGACATCGCCGGGAATTTTCAGGCCGCGCCCCAACAACAGCTGATAGGCGCAAAAGGCGATGCGATCGTTGCCGCAGACCAGGATGTCGAATTGCGGACGGCCATCAACGATGTGTCGGTCGAGAATGGCGGCGGTTTCGCTATAGGCGTCGTGATCGGAAAGGTCGTACTGCAGCAGTGCTTCAGGTGCCAGCCCGACGGCCTCACAGGCGCGTTTCAGGCCTTGTTGGCGCAGGCTCCAGGCAAGACTCTTCCTGGGCAAATTGATACACAGCGGGCGTCGGTAGCCTTGGCTCAACGCCTGCTGCATGGCTCGATGCTGCCCGGCTTCATCATCCGGCACATAACTGACCAGGCGGCTGTCATCGGCCAGGCAGTTGGCGAGCACCAGCGGTTTACTCTTGAGTCGCTCGGGAATGCTCACCTGGCGCAATCCCATGGCACTGAAGATCAGCCCGTCGGGGCGGTGCGACAGCATCAGGTCGATGTTCTGGTCGGTGGGCGGGTTGCTCAACAGGTTGAGGATGAAGACGTTCCAGCCTGCCTGCTGCGCGGTCTGTTCGATGGACAGCAGCAACTCGACGGCGAACGGCGTGGTCGCGGTGTCCAGTGCGAAGACACCGATGGTGCGCGCCTGCAGGTTGTCGCCGCGCATTCTGCGCGCCGACAGGCTCGGTACGAATTGCAGTTCCTCAATGGCGTGACGTACCCGCTGAAGGGTTTCGGGGCTCAGTTTTTCCGGCGTGTTGAGCGCGCGCGAAACCGTCATCAGGGATACGCCGGCCAGTTGTGCAACGTCTTTCACGGAAGTCATGCGAAGTGCGGCCAGTCAGGTTGACGCAGAATCATGACACAGGCCCTGGGCTTCTCGCGACTCGAATGACGGTACTCACAGCCAGCCCGAGTCCAGCGGCCACGCCTTGGGAATGGCGACGCACCCGCCAGTGCCGTTTGCCAACAGCTTCACCCCGAGGCTGTCGGGCCGCGGATAGAGGCGGCTGCTGAAGCTGAAGCGGCCGTTTTCCTCAAACACCTCGATGGACGAGCGATCGAGAAATACCCGCAGGTGCAGTTGCGTTTGCGTCGGTTCGATCGACACGCTGCGTTGACCGCTCACTTGCGCACCCGAGCGGCTGCGATCGAGTACCAGGCGTTGCAGTGACGCGTCGTAATAAAGCAGGGTTTGTTCCTGCTCATCGGCACTGCAGCGCAAGGCGATGCCCAGGTGGCCTTCGGTGCAGCCGAGCAGATCCAGATGCACATGAATTTCCAGCCTGTCGCCATTCACTTGCGGCACCCAGCGGCTGCCCGACTCGCCCCACGGTGCGATGCTCGGCAGCGGCGCCTGGCGCAGCGCGGTCAGTTCCCGTGCCGGAAACACGCCCAGGCGATCGCCCTGCAGTTGCAGCTCGCGGGGCAAGCCGAGCATGCCGCACCAGTGATGGGGCTGGCTCGGCATCGGGCTTTCCCACATGTCCAGCCAGGCCCACACCAGGCGCCGACCATCGGCGGCCTCCAACGTTTGCGCGGCATAGAAATCGTGACCGTTGTCCAGTTCGATGAACGGCCCGCCGGTGAAGTGCCATTCGCTGTCGAGCCGGCCAATGCGATAACCGGTCTGGTACTTGTTGAGGCGTTCGTAACCTTCGGGCTGCATGCCCTGGGGGGAGTACAGCAGCACGTCACGCCCGTTGAGGCGAAACAGGTCCGGGCATTCCCACATGTAGCCATCGCCCTCATTACCGCTGGACACGTAGTTGAGGAACTCCCAGGTGTGCAGGTCGGTGGAGCGGTAAAGCGGCAGCAGCGGTTTGTCGCCCAGGCGGGCGCCGGCAATCAGGTACCAATAGCCGTCCTCCTGCCAGACCTTGGGGTCGCGAAAGTGCATGATCGTTTCTTGCGGCGCGTCCTCGATGACGGCGCCATGCTTGACGAACCGGATGCCGTCGTCACTGGTGGCCAGGCATTGGACCTGGCGGATAAAGCGCTCGTCACCCACTTCTCCCAGCCAGGTATGCCCGGTGTAGATCAGCGCCAGGGTGTCGCCACACACCACCGCGCTACCGGAAAAACAACCGTGACGGTCGAAGTCATCGCCTGGCGCCAGGGCCAGGGGCAGATGCTGCCAATGGACCAGGTCGGTGCTCTTGGCGTGGCCCCAATACATCGGCCCCCATTTGGCATCGAAAGGGTGGTGCTGGTAGAACACGTGATATTCGCCACGGAAAAACACCACCCCGTTAGGGTCGTTCATCCAGCCCGCGACAGGTGCCAGGTGATAGTCAGGTCGATAGTCGTCGATGACGCGAGGCTGACCTTCACTCAGCGCCTGTTGCGCACGTTCAAGGGGGGAGAGCATGGGGGCGTTCATGGCATTCACAGACACAGTCATAGGGCGCCTGCTTTAGGCGAGCGCTGCGGGACGTCCTCCGGGAGGACTTCAATAACAGCAGGATGGCGTCTCAAGGCCGTGCCATCGGCATCGAACAGGTGCAGGCTGCCGAACGCCAGTTGCAGTTCAACCCGATCGCCCACGTGCCATCCGGCGTTGACCTCGCAGCGACAGATCAAGGGTTCATCCTCGCCTGATTCCAGGTGCACGTAGGTTTCGCTGCCCAGGTATTCGACCCCGACCACGACGACCCCAGCGCTGCCTTGCGCCGCTTTGAGCGACACGTGTTCCGGGCGAATCCCCAGGGTCAGTGGGCTGTTCGCCGCCAGGTGGGCGCTGTCGAAGGGCAGGGGCGTCATGCCCAATAAAGGGCTGTCGATCTGGCTGGTTTCGCCAGGGGTATGCAGGCGTGCCGGCAGAAAGTTCATCTTGGGCGAGCCGAGGAAACCGGCGACAAAGCGGCTGGCCGGGTGCTCATAGAGTTCGCGCGGCGAGCCGACCTGCTCGATGCGGCCGCCATTGAGCACGACAATCTTGTCGGCCAGGGTCATCGCTTCAACCTGGTCGTGGGTCACGTAGATCATGGTCGAGCCCAGTCGCCCATGCAGCCGGGCGATTTCGTTGCGCATCTGCACGCGCAGTGAGGCGTCGAGGTTGGACAGCGGCTCGTCGAACAACAGGATGTCCGGTTCCCGCGCCATGGCCCGACCCATGGCCACCCGCTGGCGCTGTCCACCCGACAGTTCCCGTGGCTTGCGCTGCAGCAGCTTATCCAGCTGCAGGATTTGCGCGGTTTTCAGCACCCGCTCGCGCAGGCTGGTCTTTTCGGTCTTGGCCAGTTTGAGGCCGAAGCTGATGTTGTCGTAGACGCTCATGTGCGGGTACAGCGCATAGGACTGAAACACCATGCCAACGCCACGCTCACGTGGTTCCAGGTCATTGACCCGGCGTCCGTCGATCAGCAGGTCTCCGCCACAGATCGAATCCAGTCCGGCGATCAGCCGCAGCAAGGTCGATTTTCCGCAACCCGAAGGGCCGACGAAAACCACGAATTCACCTGCCGAGATCTCCAGGCTGACGTCGCGAAGAATGCGTGCGCCGCCCAATTGTTTGTTCACGTTGTCCAGCTTCAACTTGATCACGATGCTGTTCCTTTCTTGTTTGTGTTGGGCCTCAACCCTTTAACGCACCGGCAGTGAGGCCGGAAACGATGCGGCGCTGGAAGATCAGCACCAGAATCACCAATGGGACGGTGACCAGCACCGACGCCGCCATCAACAAACCCCAAGGCAGTTCATGGGGGCTGCCGCCGGAAATCAGCGCGATGGCGACCGGGACCGTGCGTTGCGAGTCGGTCAGGGTGAAGGTCAGGGCAAACAGGAACTCGTTCCAGGCGGCGATGAAGGCCAAAAGGCCCGTGGTGACCAGTGCCGGCCAGAGCAGCGGCAGCAGCACGCGGGTCAGCGTGACCCAGGGTGACGCACCGTCCATGATCGCGGCCTCTTCCAGCTCATGAGGCAGTTGCCCCATAAAGGTGGTCAGCACCCAGACGGTGAAGGGCAGGGTGAAAATCGTGTAGCTCAGGATCAACGCCCAAGACGAGTTGTACAGGCCCAGGGCACGGATCACTTCGAACAATCCCGACAGCACCGCGACTTGTGGAAACATCGAGACGCCCAGGACCATCATCAACACCACGCCGCGTCCGCGAAACTTCACGCGGCCCAGGGCATAGGCGGCGGTCAGGCTGAGGAACAACGCCAGCGCGACCACGCTCAGCGCAACCACCAGCGAGTTGCCGATGGCCCGCAGGAACGAGGCCTGGCTCAGCACAGCGGCATAGTTGGAGAAGTCGGGGTTGTCGATCCAGTAGCTCACCTGGAACAAGGCGCTGGACGGCTTCAGCGACGTTACGATGGCGTAGTAGAACGGGAAGACCGCATACAGCAGCAAGATCCCGATCAGGCACCAGAAGCCGAGACGCAGCAGGGTTTTTTTCAGCAGGCGCGGGCTCATGAGCGGACCTCCAGTTGACGGCGGCCGAGGTACAGGTAAGCCATGGCGATTACCGCCACGACCAGAAACAGCAAGGTCGAAGCAGCGCTGCCATAACCGACGTCCTGGAATTCCACCAGGTGCTGGCGGGCATAGACCGACATGCTCATGGTGCTGGATGAGTTCGAGGTCAACACATAGATGACGTCGAACACCCGCAAGGAATCGAGAATGCGAAAGATCGCCGCCACCAGCAATGCCGGCATCAGCAGCGGCAGCGTGACCCACCAGAACACTTTCACTGGGTGAATGCCATCGACCCTGGCGGCTTCGTAGCAGTCGCTGGGCAACATCTGCAAGGCCGCCAGCATCAGCAGCGTGACGAAAGGCACGGTCTTCCAGACGTCGACGATGATCACTGCCCACATCGACAGGTCCGCATCGGCTGTCCAGGCCAGGGGCGCATCGATCAGGCCGAGGCTCAGCATCAGGTGATTGATGATGCCGAACTGGTCGTTGAGCATCCATGACCAGATTTTCGCCGAGACGATGGTCGGGATCGCCCATGGGATCAGGATCAACGCCCGCACCAAGGCGCGTCCGGTGAACTTGACGTTCAGCAGCAAGGCCACGAGCAGCCCCAGTACGATTTCCAAACCGACCGACACCACGGTGAAATGCAAGGTGTTGCGTACCGCATTCCACCACTGTGGATCGACCAGAATGCCCGACCAGCCGGCGCTGCTGTGGAACAGATAGTTGCTCAAGCCGACAAAGGTTGCATCGCCCGTGTCGGCCAGGCTGGCGTCGGTCAGGCTGAACCAGAATGTGCGCAGCAGCGGCCAGGCGGCCACCAGGGCCAGGCACAGTAACATCGGGCTCAGGAACAGCCACGCGGCGCGAACGCGACGGCGTTGTACCGGCGTTTCCCGGGTGAGCAGGAGCTCGTCGTCGCCGGGGGCGAGCGTAGTGGAGACAGACATGGTGATTTCCTTCCTTGTGGCTTACCAGTTCCGGCGTTTGATGCGCGTGAGTTCGCTTTCCAGTTCGGCCAGCGCCTGATCGACCGGCCGTTCACCCGCCAGCACGCCATGCACTTGATCGAAGAACGCATTGGAGACCCGTGGATAGCGGTCGGCGGTGATTGACGCGGGGCGCATGACCCCATCGTTGAGGATGCTGCGCAGTTGGCTGTAGTAAGGCATGGCCGCGAGCAACTCGGGATCCTGGTACAGCGACTCGATCACCGGGTTATAGGCGCCAACCAAGGCGCGGTGTTTCTGCTGTTGAGCGCTGCTCAGGTAGCTCACCAGTTCTGCGGCGAGCTTGGGGTTGGCGCTGTAGCGCGACACCGCCAGGCCCCAGCCGCCGAGAGTGGACGCATGGGTGCCCGTCGCGCCGCCGCGGGGCAGGGGCGCAACGCCGACCTTGTCTTTCACCGCGCTGTCCTGGCTCTGCACCAGGGCCCAGACATAAGGCCAGTTACGCATGAACAGCGCATTGCCTGACTGGAAGACGCCGCGTCCTTCTTCCTCGGTGTAATTGAGTACGCCACGGGGGGCGATGTCTCCCACCCAGCTTTTGGCCAAGGTCAACGCCGTTCTTGAGGCCTGGCTGTTGACCACGATGTCACCTTGCGCATTGACCAGCCCGCCTTGCGGCTGGCTGCTGATCCACTCCAGTGCGTTACACGTCAGGCCTTCGTAGGCGCGCCCCTGGAATACATAACCCCAAGCATTGGCGTTCCCGGCATCGCGCTCGGCCTGTTGGACAGTCCTGGCGGTAGCGGTCATTTCTTCCCAGGTCTGGGGCACGGGCTTGTTGTACTTATCGAGCAGGTCCTTGCGGTAATACAGCAACCCCGAGTCGGTGAACCACGGCATGGTCACCAGGCGCCCGTTCACCGTGGCGTTGTCCACCTGGGCCTGGAAGTAACCCTGGGTCGCGTTGGCAGGAAGTACCTCGCGCAGGTCCATCAAGTGCCTGGCCAGCATTCCCGGCCACACCATATCGATCTGGATGATGTCGATGTCGCTGGATTGCGCACTGAGGATCTGCTGGTAGAACGACAGCCGCTCGGTCGCCGAGTTAGGCGTGGAAACCACTTCGACGCTGTTGCCGGTCTGCTTCGACCACGCCTCGACGGCCTCCTTGCATAGCTGCAACTCAGCGCCCACGGCGCCGCAGGAAATCGTCAGGTTGGCGGCTGTGGAGAGGGACGGAAACCCGACGCAAAGGCCGAGCAGTGCCGCTGGAAGGAGCGATTTTAGCTGTTTCATAAAGCCCTCTTTATTTTTGTTTTTAGAAAAGTTAACGTTAACATCGCCAAATGTAGCAGTGTATTTGCGATGAGGCATCCTTTTTTTCCTTAGGTTTGACAATCCAGAACTTGGGCGAAAAAGGCCGGTCGTGGCAACAGAACAATAAAAACAAAACAGGGAAAAATCACATGCAAAAAGCATCAAGCTGGCTATTCGCAAGCGTGCTCGGCGCCTCGGCGGCCACTTCTCAGGCCGCAACTCTGGAAGAGCGCATGGCCGCGTTCGAGGCCCGTGCCAGCGCAGCGGAGAAACGTGCCGCCGCCGCCGAACAACAAACCCAGGCACTCGCCAGGGAATTGCAGCAACTCAAACTCGCCACGCCCGCCATGCAACCGGTGGTGTCCGCTGCTACGGTCCCCACGCTCGATGCTCGCCTGGCAAAACTCGAAGCCAGCCAGCAAAGCACGGAGAAGCAGGGCAGTGGTGCACACCTTACCGACGGCTTCAGCTTCAAGGGCTACGCCCGCTCCGGGTTGCTGATCAATGATGGGTTGGGCGGTGGTCGTGGCGGTCCGTACACGACACCGGCGGGTTCTGTGGGGGGCGCTGTCGGGCGACTCGGCAACGAGGACGACACCTACATGCGCATCGACCTGTCGAAAGAGATGTACGCGCAGAACGGCACGCGCTCCAAGTTCACGGTTTCCATCGCCGATGGTGTGGAAAGTACCAACGATTGGACCGCCGATGAAAGCAACCTGAACGTACGCCAGGTGTTTACCGAACTCGATCACCTGGCAGCATTCAAGGGCAACCCGATGTTCGAAAATTCTACCCTGTGGGCCGGCAAGCGCTTCGACAGGGACAATTTCGACATCCACTGGCTGGACTCTGACGTCGTCTATCTGGCCGGCACCGGCGGTGGCATCTACGATGTGCAGATGAACAAGAACTGGCGCTCGAACTACTCACTGATCGGTCGCAACTACGGGGACTTCAGCGAGGGTGGCGTCAATGCCGATGTGGAAAGCTACATCCTGACGTCCAACCAGTTTTTCGACGGTGGCCAGTGGCAGTGGATGTTCAACGCCATCGGCTCGAAGAAAAACGACTTTAGCACCCGTTCCAATGAAGCGGGGCTGACGCCGGCCGATTCCGGCTTGCACAGCATGGTTGCCAATCACCAGAAGACCTTTTTCGGCCGCGAAGGCTTCTTCAAGACGGCGCTGCTTTATGGTCAGGGGTTGGGGGCTGAGGTCAAGAACATTGGCGCGGATGGCGAACTGATCGACGAGGCTCGTGCCCTGCGTCTGGCGCTCTACGGCGAGACCCCTATAGCGTCCGGCTGGCGCATTGGCCCCAGCCTGCTGGCTGAGCAAAGCAAGGATCGCTACGTCAAGGGCGACGACTACCGTTGGATGACCCTGAACGTGCGGTTGGCCAACGAAATCAACAGCAATTTCGAGATGGCCTACGAGATGAGCTGGCAAACCATGCAGCTGGACCCCAAGGGCTATCTGCAACGCAATGCGGTCGACGGTAACTTCTGGAAGTTCACGGTCGCCCCGACCTTCAAGCCCGACCTGGGCGATCTGCTCACGCGTCCTGAGCTACGCCTGTTCGCCAGCGTCATGAACTGGTCATCGGACTTGGACAGGTACAGCACCACGGACTCCTTCGGCAAGACTGACTTTAACGCCGGCGGTGTCTGGCAGTACGGCATCCAGATGGAAACCTGGTTCTGATGCCAGTCAGTTGAAACCTGTGGGCGCTTGCTCGCGATAGCGGTGGATCAGCCTGGATAGGTGTTGGATGCGCTGCCGTCATCGCGAACCCTTGGGCTTATCGACGCTCATTTAATGAACCCAGGTCCATCCCGGCAGGTCACTCGTTTGTCAGGAACGAAAACAGGATGGACCCTCTGATGCGACCTATTGACCTCGCCAGCCTCTCCTTTACCACGCTGCTGTGCGTGGCATGTTCAAGTCAACCGCCCGCTACATGGAGCTACGCAGACGCCCAAGGACGGGCCAATCTCCCCCCCGACCAGGCCTATCCCGAGCTCTTTGAAGCGGTGCAACGCAAGCAGGTGTTCACTGACCAGAAGCATTTCGTGGACGCACTGCCCAACCGTGATCCAGCGCAGATCCGCGCTGATTACCTGGCCCGTCGTAACGGCGATGGCTTCGATATCAAGGCCTTCGTGAAAGACAACTTCATCGACTCCGGCGAAGCCGAAAGCCCGGCACCCAAGCCCGGCGTTCCGATCAAGGAACACATCGATAGCCTCTGGCCGGTGTTAAGTCGATCCTACCGCCAGGTGCCGGCCTACAGCAGTTTGTTGCCCTTGCCACAGCCCTACGTAGTACCAGGCGGACGCTTTCGCGAGATGTACTACTGGGATTCGTATTTCACCATGCTGGGGCTCGAGAAAAGCGGTGATAAGGCGCAGGTCCGCCAGATGATCGACAACTTTGCCTACATGATCGACACCTACGGTCACATTCCCAACGGCAATCGCACCTACTACCTGACCCGATCGCAGCCGCCGTTCTTTGCTTATATGGTGGCGTTGCAGGCGCGTATCGAAGGTGATCAGGCTTATGGGCGATACCTGCCACAGTTGCAGAAAGAATATGCCTACTGGATGGAAGGCGCCCAGGCGCTCCAGCCCGGCACGGCCGCCCGGCACGTGGTCAAGTTCGCCGATGGCAGTGTTCTGAACCGCTATTGGGATGCCAGTCCGACGCCTCGACAGGAGTCCTGGCTGCAAGATGTCAAGACCGCCGAGCAGGCGCCGGACCGACCCAAGCAGGACGTTTGGCGTGACTTGCGCGCTGGTGCCGAAAGCGGCTGGGACTTTAGCTCTCGCTGGTTGGACGATAGCCAGAGCCTGGCGACCATACGCACCACATCCATTGTGCCAGTGGACCTCAACAGCCTGATTTACCATCTCGAGCAAACCATCGCCAAAGCCTGCGAGACCATTGAGAACGCGCCATGCGTCCAGGCTTACAGCCGGCGCGCGGAGCGGCGCCAGCGGGCCATCGAGCAACGCTTGTGGAATGCCGACAGGGGGGTCTACGTGGATTACGATTGGCAACGCAACCAGCAACGCCAGCAGCTTACCGCCGCTACGCTTTTCCCGCTGTATACGGGCTTGGCCTCCGTCGAGCATGCCCATCGCACTGCCGATGCGGTACGCGACGGCCTGTTGCGTCCTGGGGGCATCGCCACCACCCAGGTCAGTAATGGCCAACAGTGGGATGAGCCCAATGGCTGGGCACCGTTGCAATGGATCGCGGTGGAAGGGCTGGACCGCTACCGGCACACTGCCTTGGCCCAGCAAATTGGCAGTCGCTTTCAGCAGCAAGTCGAAAACCTCTACCGCAAGGAAAACAAGCTGGTGGAGAAATACGACCTGTCCGGGCGCGGCGCCGGCGGGGGAGGTGGCGAATATGAATTGCAGGATGGCTTCGGCTGGACAAACGGGGTGACGCTAAAGCTGCTGGGCAAATATGGTGAAGCTTCCCCAAGGCTTGTTGGTGAGTGAGTGGCAGATCCAATGTGGGAGCGAGCCTGCTCGCGACCTTCAATGCTGCAGAACCACCGGTATCGCGAGCAAGCACACTCCCACAGGGGATGTGTGGTTGGCATCAAGCCTCATCATCACCTCAGAGCCAAGTGGGCTCGCTATTCATGGAGCGTCACCCGGTTGCGCCCGGTCTTCTTCGACGTATACAGCGCCTGGTCCGCCCTGGCGATCAGATCGGTGTGGCTGTTCGAGGGTTGGCTCAGGTCGGCCACGCCCAGGCTGATGGTAAAACGGATGTGCTGGTCGTTGTACACCACCTCCAGCGCCTCCACGGAGTGCCGCATGCGTTCGGCAAAAGTGAGCGCACCGCTGCTGTCGGTATCCGAAAGCACTACGCCAAACTCTTCACCGCCATACCGCCCGACCACATCGGAGTCGCGTGCATGCTCGCGTAGCAGTCGGGCGACGTGTTCGATGACCTTGTCGCCGGCCTGGTGACCGTAGGTGTCGTTGACCCGCTTGAAGTGGTCGATGTCGAGCATCACCAGACTCAACGCGTTGCCGTAGCGCTGATGCCGGGCATAGGCGGCTTTCAGGTTGCCCTCCCAGTGACCGCGGTTGTACAACCCCGTCAGTCGATCGGTGCTGGAGAGTTGTTGCAGCTGTGCATTGGCGGTCTGGAGCTGATGCCGGTTGGTGGCGACATCGGTGACGTCATAGATCACCAGGCAGATATGCTTGATGGTGTTGTCGGGCGAGCGCAGTGGCAGCAGCGTGGTGTTCTGGTACATGAAGGCTTCCTGGCCGGTGATTGGCTGGTAGCTCTTGAACCGAATCAGGTACGGGCGCTGTTCCCAGACCGTGAACGCCGGCGTGCCCAGGGTCGCGACACTTTCCACCTTGCGGCTGAACCATTGGCGATCGATTTCAGGGAACAGACTGAAAAAATGCTGATTGTGGGCATCCTTGGGCTGCACCCCGGAGCGGTTCTCCATGAAGGTGTTCCAGACCTGCACACGGTACTCGCGGTCGAGCACCACAACACCGACGTCGATGCTCTGAACGATGGCCAGCAACCAGTGAAATTCGTTCAGATCGATGGAGTCGGTCATGGCTCAGCTCATCAGGTAGGCGAGTTTGTGGGTCAACCGTTCGATGGAGTCTTCCGTGAACAGCAGCAACAGGTCGAAGCGAATATCGTGTCCTTCCAGGCTGTAGCTGATTTCCACCGCGAGGGTCTTTTTCCAATGCTTGCGGTTGACCTGGATCAGCTCTTCGATGGCCGCGTGTTGGCCGAGAATCTGCGGATGGCCCTGGGAAAACACCACATCGATCTGTTCGGCAATGCTGCTCAGGCACGCACCGATCAAGACGCTGGAAAGGTCCAGCAACATTTCCAGGTCCGAATAGTCGGCGCTCTCGCGCTGCATCAATTGCGCGATGTCGGCGATTTCCGAGTCATGGAATATCAGCAGGGCCTCGCCGGCGATTCCGCTGCCGATGAACCCCTGGCAAATCGCCGTGAGCTGCTGGGAGCTGCCGACGTCGTTGAGCGTCATATGCAGCTCCCCGACCTCGAGGATGTTCACGTTCGGCACCGGCAACTGCACAAAGACCCCCAATACCTTGGCGATCAGGGCCGCCGCCCGGCCGATGGCGACGTTGACTGTCTCGCGGAATACATCATGAAAGCTGATGGCCGCGTTCGTGGCAGAACGATTCTGCAGTGGCACCTGGTCGGATTGGGCCAGTAGCCCCACTCGGATGAGGGTCTGGCGCAGTTCGTTTTCGTCGAAAGGTTTTTTCAGGAACGCCAGCGCGCCCAGCTCAAGCACGCGGCGCACCGCCTCGTCCTGGACGTCACCGGAAATCACGATGACTTGCGCCTTCAATCCCTCGGCGTGCAAGGCGCTCAACACCTGGTAGCCATCCATCTCCGGCATGGTCAGGTCGAGCAGCACCACTTGCCCCAGGCCTTGGCGTATGGCGTCCATGGCCTGGCGCCCGTTGGCCGCCTCGGTGACCGAAACCGGCCAGTCTGTCGGCAGCGCGCGCAACACCTGTTTGCGCGCCATGTTGGAGTCGTCACACACAACCAGGGGAATCAACGACACAGGGGCATCCATTGGCGTTCAATGGCAGGGGAGGTCCTAGGTACATCATTCATAGGCTGGTAGGGGCCCTTTGATTAACGAACGGGATTTATCAGGCATTGCGTCCTGCATGAGAGACCAGCAGGGTACCGTTGTATTAAAAACTGGACCAATAAGTCAGGGGCGTCAACTGCACTTTGTCATGACAACCGCCGCAAGGCCACGGTCGGCGTGTCGATTGGCAGTGGCAGGCAGCGTTTGTGGTCTATAGTTTTCTGCAGGTCCGGAACCCTTCTGTGGCGGCGATCAGGAACCACGGACGCCTCGCAGCGTTGCCGCGTCGGATATCCGCAGGCCGTCAGCAGTGAACAATGCAGGGAGCACACCATGGCGATCCAACGGGCGAGTGTCTTGATGTCGGCCCAGGATGTCGCCCAGCCTGAAAACACCCTGTCCGATGCGACGAGCAATCTGTTTCGGCGCCGCTTCGACCAGGCCAAGGAAGCCTACATTCTGTTCCCGCTGCTGACGGTTCTCCTGCTGTCGGTCATCTGGGCGGGCACCTTGTACCTGATCAAGGTCGAACAGGCCCGCGCGCAGCAGGGCATCGCCGAGGTGAGCCTGGAAATCGGCGCCACCTACGAGGCGCAGATCCTGCGGGCGGTGCGTGAAATCGACCAGACCCTCAAGCTCGTCAAGTACACCTACGAGTCCGGACGCGAGACAAACCCGCTGCCCAAGCTCAAGGCACGTGCCTTGCTGCCTTCACCTTATTTGTTTGACGTCAGCGTGGTCGATTCCAGTGGTCTGGTCGTCGCTAGCACCCAGTCGAGCGAGGTCGGAAACCGGATCGCCAAGGATGAGCTGCAAACGGTGGGGCGTGACACTGTACTGTCGATCAGCCGCCTGTGGAAAAGCCCGGTGACGGGGGAGTGGAAGTTGCGTTTCAGCCGGCGGCTTGACGCCGGGGATGGCGCGTTCGCCGGGATCGCCATGGTCGAAGTCGACGCGGCCTATTTCGTCAGCAGTTATGACGCCTCCAAGCTTGGCAATCACGGCTTGCTCGGCCTGCTGGGCATCGACGGTGTCTTTCGGGCACGCCGCAGTGGGGAGGCGATATCGGCCGGCGACAAGGTCAATTATGCCGCCGTGGTGCCGGACACCGAAAACACGGAAGCCGTACGCTCGATCAATGGATTGGACGGTGTGCGGCGCTACATTAGCGCCCGTCAGCTCTACGATTTTCCGTTGGCGGTGATTGTTGGCTTATCCGAGGAAGAACAACTGGCCGTGGTGAAGCAGCAAGCGCGTACCTATCTCTGGCGGGCCGCGGGCGGTAGCCTGTTGCTGGTGTTGTTGGCGGGGCTGCTCGCCCGGATGAGCTGGCAACTGGTGCAAAGCCGCTTGCGCGCTGGCGAAGCGAAAATTGCCTACGCTGAAAATGTCGAGTATCTGGCCTATCACGACGGCCTTACGGCATTGCCCAATCGCAGCCAATTCAGCAAGCTGTTGAGCCAGAGCATCAGCCAGGCAAGCCGTTATCATCGGCAACTGGCGGTACTGTTCCTTGACCTCGACCGCTTCAAGCAAGTCAACGATACGCTTGGGCACGATGCCGGCGATCAGTTGCTCAAGGAGGTTGCGCTGCGACTCAAGGCGTGTCTGCGCATCAGCGATACGGTGGCCCGATTGGGCGGTGACGAATTCGTGATCCTGCTGCCGGAGCTGTCCGATGACAAGGACGTGGCAACCACTGCTCAGAAAATCCTTGGCGCCATTGCCCGGCCCTTCAACCTCCAGGGCCAGGAGTTCCGGGTGACCGCCAGTGTCGGCATCAGTGTGTTTCCACAGGATGGCCTGGACGAGCAGACACTCAAGAAAAACGCCGATATCGCGATGTACCAGGCCAAGCAATGCGGCAAGAACAACTTCCAGTTCTACTCCGCGAAGCTGAACGCGGACTCACTGGAACGGTTGACGCTGGAGCTGAGCTTGCGCCACGCGCTGGAGCGCCACGAGTTCCAGCTTCACTACCAGGCCAAGCGAGATATCGGCAGTGGCCGCATTACTGGCATGGAAGCGCTCCTGCGCTGGAATCATCCGGACCTGGGTATCGTGGCACCGATGCAATTCATCCCCGTCGCGGAAGAGACCGGTTTGATCGTGCCGATCGGCAAGTGGGTACTCAAGACTGCCTGCCAGCAAAACGTGGCCTGGCAGCAACAGGGGTTGTCGCGGCTGGGAGTTGCCGTGAACCTCACGGCACGGCAGTTTGCCGATGAGAACCTGCTCACGGACCTGGCTGAGATATTGGCCGAAACCGGTATGGATGCGCGTCTGCTGGAGCTGGAAATCGCCGAGAGCCTGCTCATGCAGGACGTCAAAAGAGCGTTGAGTGTGTTGACCGGGCTCAAACACCTGAAGGTCCGCATCGCCATCGATGATTTCGGCATTGGCTATTCTTCGCTCTCTGCCCTCGAGCAGTTTCCGCTCGACGTCATCAAGATCGACCGCTCGTGTATCTGCGATACCAGCAGTGGGTCGGAAGACAAAGCCTTGACCGAGGCCATTATCGCCATGGGCAGGACCCTCAGCCTGACCGTGGTGGCCCAAGGCGTGGAAACCAAGGCGCAGGCCGATTTCCTGCGCGACAATGCCTGCGACGAATTCCAGGGTTTTTACTTCAACAAACCGGTTCCTGCCGATCAGTTCAAGGTGTTGCTGCAAGCCCAGGCGGCTGACACGGATCCTGATACGTAAAGGCCCGTGCTTATTGCGGGTCAAGCGGCAGCACCCTGACGCTGCCGTCCACCGCCCGGGCATCGATATAGCCAATGGTGCCGGGGTTCTCTGCAACACGCTTCTTGACCTGCGCGCCGCTTGAAACAGCCTGGGGCGGTTGGCCTCTGCCGGTAAAGATGATTTTCGACCAGTGCGCCTTGAGCTGGGATGCGGACTTGCCTGTGAACGTTATGTAGAACTCGTCGCGGGTCGGCGAATCTTCCGTTAGGTCGATGGGAATTGCCTGTCCGCCGTCGGGGAAACGACTGGTCTTGCCCAGGAAAATATCCGCCACCTGATTGGGCGCGAGCGCTTTCACCGGGCTGGACGTGGCGACGACCACGACCACCTCGGCCTTGACGGCAGCGCTGGCTGCGCACAGGGCGAGCCCCGCTACGGCGAATCCGATGAGCCTCACAAACCCCATGGCCTGCTCCATCAGAATACAAAATCGACAGCTAGGCTGATGACGTTGAGCGAGCCCCCCGACGTGAAGTCCGGTTGGGGGTTGATCAACGGACCGACCGAGTTGCCCTTGAAACGTGTGTGATCGTATTGCAATTTGGCGTCCATGTTCTTGGTGAAATCCCAGCGCACGCCAAGGGAAAGGGTCTGTTGGCCTTCATTTGAGCCCAGGACAGAGTTGAGCGCACCGTTGAGCTGCTCGGCAACCCCCGCCAGGGCGGGCGGCAAGGCCGATGTCGTCAAACCCGGGCTGGAGACTTCTGTTTCGGTCCTGGACCGAGCGTAGGTGACATAGGGGGTGAACGCTGCAACGCGGTACCCGCCGCTGATGTACCAGCCACTGGTCCTGCCCAGGCCGGAACGGCTATCTAGACGCCCCCATTCGCTCATGACGAACCAATCGCCCGGATCATAGCTGGCGCCTACTCCAAAGAATTCGACGGGCGTGTCATCGGAGTCGTAGCGATCGGCGATGGCGATGCCTTCGGCACCGAACTCCCTGAACGTATCGAAGAGTGAATTGAACGGCTCCAGGGTCAGGTCGGCTTTCATGAAGGTGATGCGCGTGGTCAGCACGCCGAACTCAGTGGTGTTGGTGACCCCCCAGAAATTCCTCGTCAGTACCTTGCCGGCGCCGTCAGCCTGACGGGTGTCGTTCTGGCCGTAGTGCGCCTGCACTGTATTGGTGATTTCATCGACGCGAAACCGGTAGCTGCCATCGATGCCGTCGCTGCTGGAAATCGGCATCAGGCTGTAGACCTCCATGGGCGCACGCACCCAGGGTAGGGTGTAGCCCACTTTTCGAGTGTCGGAGACCAGGAAAGTCGGCAATACGGTACGGCCAATGCGGGCGTTGAAGTCCGGCGTGAACTGGTACTTGATGTTGGCCCACTCGACAAAGGGGCGGTAGCTGTTGTCGTAGCGCTGCTCTGAAATGACCTGCACCACGGCCGACAGCTGCGGGGTGAACGTGGCGGTCAGTTGGGCACCGATCAGGCTGTCGACGTCGGCGCTCCAGTTGCGTGAGTGACCTGCGCCGTTGGGTTTGAAGATACTGGAGGTGAAGTCGGCTTTTTTCTGGCTGGAGTGAACGATCCCCACCGTGCCGAAGCTGCTCAACGAGAACATCGACGTATCGGCTGTGTCGGCGCTGGCCCCTCCGGCGTACAGCGTTACGACGGCCAGGGCCAGTGTATTGGGTCTTGTCGCCATAGGGTCAACGAGACCTCGTTGTATGGATCGCCATTCGTCTGTTCCTTGTAACGTTGGCTGAAACTGCGCGCTACCACGCACCGAAGCGTAGTCTAGATCGCCAATTTGAGCGTAAAGGTCGCCCCCGTTCCCGGGCCATCGCTGCGGGCCTCCAGCGAACCACCCATCTCCATGGCCGCCAGGACGCAGCTGTGCAGGCCAAAACCATGGCCATCTTTGCGCGTGGTAAAGCCATGGGCAAAAATTCGCGTCAGGTTCTCGGGCGCGATGCCTTCGCCATTGTCGATGACCTTGATCTCCAGTGTGTCTCCCTGGTGCATCTCACTCTGAAGGATGATTTGATGGGCAAGCTCCGGTCTGTCATCCATCGCCCTGCTGGCGTTTTTTATCAAATTGACCAGGATCAGCAGCACCCGGTGCTTGTCCAGTAGCAACAAGGGCGTTTCGGCAAAGTTTCGCACCACGGTTATCCGGCGCGCCGCGATGATGCCGGCGTTCATGCGCAGGGCATCCTCGATCAGTTCCTTTATCTGCACGGTTTCGGCAATGCTGGAGGTGCCCGCATACGATTGCTGGGCGGCGACGATTTCCTTGATGTGATCAACGCTTTTAGTCAGCAAGCCGAGTTCTTCGGTCATGCTCTGTTGCTCGACTGCAAGCGCGTCCACCAGTTGGTTCAGGTAGCCGGGCAGCAGCTTGCCTTTTTCGTCGTAGGAGATGAAGTCGCCGAGATCCTCGGCATGCTCGTTCATCATTTGCACCGCCTTGCCGAGCCCCAAGGCCTTGCTGGTACGCAGCTTGCGGGTGACCAGGTCGGCGGAGATATTCACGCTGTTGAGCACATTGCCCACGTTGTGCAGGACGTTGGTGGCGATTTCCGCCATGCCGGCCTGACGCGCGGCCGCGGCCAGTTGCGTCTGGGCTTCGGCGGCGCGCAAACGGCTTTGCGCCAGTTGCCAGCTCATCCGGGCGAGCAGGCTCACCAACAACACCAGCACCAGGCTGCCGCCCGCGGCCCGCCAGAGATAGGTACGCGCTTGCAGGTTCACCGCGGCCAGTTGTTCTTCCTCGGACAACCCGACAATCACCGCCAGCGGAAAGTCGTAAAGCTGACGGGCACTGGTGTAGCGCCTCACCCCGTCCCATCCATTGACCGAGAGCACGGCCTCGGTGTTTTCAGCGTCCGGCACTACGGCGCTGTAATCGACCGTGTCGCCGGCCCGTACCGTCTCCCCGGTGCGCCGTACGCGGAAGATGCCGTCGGTGCCAAGGAGTCCGAGCGCACCCTGGTCGCCGAGTTTCGAAGCGTCGTAGCTGCTGACGAAATAGGCAGCATCGACCTCGACCCTGGCGATCCCGGCAAGCCTGCCATCCGCCGCGTCGAGTCGCCGACTGAAGCGCAGACGCCATTCTCCAGTGACTGGGCTTTTCCACGGATGACTGATGGACAGTGAGTCGCTGTGCCGCAGCGTTTGCTGCTCATCCGGGTCAGCGATGTTTTCCCGGTTGTTGACCCGCGTGCTCGCCACGAGCCTGCCGTCCGGGTTGACCACGCTGACGTCAAACACCAAGGCCGGCGGCAACAAGGCCCGCTCCTGGAGCCGACGCAGGGGATTGGGCTCGCCCTCGGCCTCGTAGGTGTATTTGACCAGCTTGAGGGTTTGATCGATTTCGTGAATGGCGCGCAACATTTGCGCTTCGTAGGTGGCGCCCATCTCCAGGCTCGCCGTCGCGGCGCTCTGCTGCGCGCGGACATGTTCAACCTTGATCAGGTACAGGGTAGCGGTCCAGATGGCCAGCAACAGCAGCGCGGCCAGCAGCGGGAACAGAATGTAGGCTTCCTTGGCCTGGTCGAAGCCGAACCGAAACACGCCGGCCTCGGTATTGCCATCCATCTCTGCATGATGGGCAGGGCCAGGGGCCAACCTCAGTGTCTCAGGTCGCTGGATCGGCATGGTGTGCTCCCTGCATTGTTCACTACCGAAGGCTGGTGGGCATCCGACTCGGTTACAGCTCGAGGGGGTGTTGCTCCTATGGCCCGAGCGAAACTCTGGATCTGTCAGGAACTATAGACCACAAACTCTGTATGCCATTATGTGAACAGGGAGGTTGTGTGGCGCAGGGAGGCGCTTGTGCTCGTTGGAGGCTGTAGGCGTTGGGGAAGTGTGCGATCTTGGTTTTGGTCTGGGTCTTGGTCTTTTGCTCTCGACTCAATTGACCTTGGAAAGACCGCAGCCTCGTTGCACTCGACAGCTCCTACGCTCCTCGCTTTTACGCTTTTACACCGCTTGCCTGACCTTGCGATGCACCCACTGCGCCTCGTCTTGCAATTCAAGGACTTGCCAATGGAAGTGCTCGAGGGAGGCGCTGTGCCCGACACTGATCAGGATCGTGTCCGGCAGCGTTTGCTTGAGCAGTTGATAGCAGCGCGCTTCGTTTGCTGCATCCAGCGCCGAGCTGCTCTCGTCGAGAAACAGCACCGCAGGGCGGGCCAGCAGGGCCCTGACGAATGCACAGCGTTGCTGTTCGCCGACGCTGAGGGTCTGCGCCCAGTCCCGTTCCTGCTCCAACTGATCGGTCAGGTGTTGCAGGCCGACTTTCTCCATAATCTGGCGCAGCGCCGCATCTTCTTCGCGGCGGGGCGGTGTGGGGTACCAAAGCGCCTCGCGCAGGCTGCCCAACGGCAGGTAGGGTTTTTGCGAAAGTGTCAGGGCGCGCTCACGGTCATAACAACTTGAGCCGCGAGCGTGCTGCCAAAGCCCGGTAATCGTGCGGATCAGCGTCGATTTGCCGTAGCCGGACGGCGCGCTGATCATCAGGCTATCGCCGGGCTTGAGAGAAAGGTTGAAGCCTTTGAACAACGGCCGCCCGTTCGGCAGCCAGATGTCCAGGTCCTTGATGTCGAGGCCGCTGGCCTGCTGTTCGTGCCGGACCTGGGACTTGACCTCGACGTTATCCAGGCGCTCCTGGAAGCCGACCAGCCGGTCGATCACCGACTTCCATTCCGACAGCTCCGGGAACACGCTCACCAGGTAGGCGATGGCCGCGTGTACTTCGCCGAATGCCGCGCTTATCTGGGTCAGACGGCCGAGGGGAAAGGCGCCGGCAAAGAACTGCGGCGCCATGATGAACATCGGGATGACCGTCGCGCTGCGCAAGTAGAAGGTTGAGTAGCCCATGATCAGCTTCTGTTTCTTCACCAGCGCCCAGAAGTTCTCCAGCGCCGCCTCCAGGCGATGGTTGAAGCGTTCGTTCTCCACGACTTCGCCTCGGTATTGCGCCACCGAATCAGCGTTCTCCCGCAGGCGGATGAGCGAGAAACGAAAGTCCGCCTCACGTCGCTGCTGCATGAAATTGAGGCTGGGCAGGGCGCGTCCTAGCCAGAAGGCCAGGCCGGTGCCCAGCAGTGCATACACCAGGGCGACCCACACCAGCAGCCCCGGAATGACCACCGATTGGTCGTTGAACGGCACGCTGACGAGGCTGGAGGCCTGCCAGAGGATATGCAGGAAGGAAAACAGCGACACCACCGACGTCAATAGGCCCAGGCTCAACTTGAGCGACTTGACGATAAACAGGTCGATGTCTTCGGCGATCCGCTGATCGGGGTTGTCGACGTCGGTCTCGGTCAGCTTCAGCTTCTGGTAGCGCTGGCTGCCCAGCCATTGATCGAGCATGTTGCGGGTCGCCCAGCGCCGCCAGCGGATGGTCAACTTCTGCTGGAAGTGGAATGCGCCTACTGTAAAGGCGGCCGTGCCGATCTGCAGCAGGATGAATTGCAGGCTGCCCACCAGGAAGCCGTGGTAGTCCAGGGCCTGCAAGGCGTTATAGAAATGCAGGTTCCAGAAATTGGTGAGGATATTCACGCCGACCAGACACAAGGTCATCAGCACGGTGGCCAACAGCAGCAACAGGGCCGGGTACTTTTCCTCGGAGGCCCAGAAAGGCCGCGCGAGACGCCAGAAATTGCGAAGTGTGTGCATGTGGTCTTGGTAAGCCTGGTCGCTAACGACGTTGAGTTTGCAGGGGCGGGAGGATAGGATCAGCCAATGCTAATCGTTTGCATTAATTAGGGAAAGCCAAGGGAGCCCTGTTATCGAATTTCCAGAATGGCTTAACCAGGCCTGGCCGCCGATACAGCGGGTTATCCGGCAGGCGCCTGGCGACCAGCCTGCCATTGCGTTGAGCCAGCTTGCCGACCCTGCTGTACTGCAACCCTTGCTGAGTCGGTTTGCCCTGCGTTACCCGGGGGTGAACCGTGCCGCGGTGGTATCGCAGTGGTCGATGAACTACATGAGCATTGTCCTGCCGGCCACCCTGGCCTGTGTGCTGACGCGTCGCTGCGCCATCGAGTTCTGGGGCGAGGATGCGCTGCTGTTGCATGACGACGGTCAACCTGCAGCGCTGGGCCTGGCCACCGGGCTGTCGGCTTTGGGCGCGGATGATCGTGCCAAGTACTGGTCGCGATTGATCCACGAGCACCTGGCGCCGCTGTTCAGCACCTTGGCCGCCGCCGGTGGCCTGGCTCCGAAAATATTGTGGGGCAACTTCGTCGCGATCTGGGACGGCGCGTTCGCCAGGATGGACCCCGACCTGTCCAGGGAGGGCTTCGCCGAGGCGCACCAGTGGCTGGAACAGGTCACGGTGAACAACGGCCGCTTGAAGCTGCGGGGCCTGCAACGCATGGTTGAATCACCGGCGCCGCAGATTTGCCCGTGCTTGCCCCTGCGCCGGCATTGCTGCCTGCATTACCAGTTGCATGAGCCGGTCGAGGGCCAACCGCCCGTGCTCTGTGAATCCTGCCCCAAGCTGCACCGCCTGCCGGTGGCGGAGCAGGTGAGCTATCTGCATTACATCTATGAGTAGGGGGGAGAGAGTCGTTTTCTTTTGGGGTGGGTTGGACTGGATTGGGTACATATCCGTTACCGCAGCAACGGATATACACACCATCCGTCCGGAAAAAAGGTGAGTAGCTTTTTCAAAAAAACGACGCTTTCCATTTCTGAAAGAAGCGCCGTAAGTGAACAGCATTCCCCACAATGTCCAGGTCTTCCTCAAGACATCATTTGCGCCAGGGACTCGGTATCAGCCTGCGGGGCAACTTCGCTAAGCTTGCCATGTTCAATGCGGATCAACCGGTCGGCCAAACCGAAGTAGGCGTCGTCATGGGAGATGACGATCAGCAGTTTGCCGCGCTCGCGCAGGTCCGGCAGGATCCGGGTGTAGAAAAAGTGCTTGAACACCGGGTCCTGGTCGGCGGCCCATTCGTCGAACAAGTAGCAGGGACGGTCATCCAGGTACGCACTGAGCAGCGCCAGGCGCTTGCGTTGCCCGGTGGACAGCGCCAGCGTCGTCAGCTTGCCTTCCTCGATGTTCACCTTGTGGTCCAGTTGCAAGTGCACCAGGTAGTCCTGCGCCTGTTTCACCAGGTACGGATCGTCGCCATCGAACAGGTTTTCGAACAGGCAGAAGTCGGTGAAGATCGCCGAGAAGTGTTGCCGGTAATGGTGGTTGTCATTGCTCGAGGACACTTGCTCGTCGAGCATGATGTCGCCGCTTTCCGGCCGGTACAGTCCGGTCAGCAACAAGGCCAGGGTGGTCTTGCCGCTGCCGTTGCCACCGGTGATGAACACCACTTCGCCGGCATTGAGGGTGAGGTCGATAGGGCCCAGGGTGAAATGACCGTCCTCGCGCTCGCGGTAATAGGTGTGGGTGACCTGGCGGCACACCAGGCTGCGTACCTGGGTCGGCGAGATCGTGTCGAGGGCCTCGTCGGCGGTTTGCATCTGGCCTTCCAGGGCGCGGATCTTGTTCAGGGCCACGCTGGCCCGGCCGAGGGTCGGCAAGGCGTGCATCAGCTCCGACAGCGGCGTGATCATGTAGAGGATCGCCAGGATATAGCCGGTGACCAGGCTTACGCCCAGCTCGATGAAATGCGGCGCGGCGAACAGCACCACGCCAATCAGCAGGTAGAACACCGCATTGCCCCAGTTCAGGACCAGGGCGTAGATGCTCATGCCCCGTACAAAATCGCGGCGATATTGCTGGCTCACCGGTATTAGCAGACGGGTGAAGAAGTGCTGCCGGCGCGGATGGTTGAGTTGCAGTTCCTTGCTGCCATCGGTGAGCAGGCGGTATTGATTGAACAACTGGTCCTTGAGCTCGCGAGCGCGGGAAATCGAGGTCAGTGCCCGCCGTTGCGGCCAGTGAAAGCTCAGGCTGCCCAGGGCGATCAGCAGCAGCGTCAGGCCCAGCAGCGGCATGCTGAGCCAGCCCAGGTAGCCAAGGCACGCGACGATGATCCCGACGTTGACCAGCAGAATCGGCACCAACTCCACCGCTTGGCTGATGGTTTGCGTATCGTCGGTGAGCATCGCCAACAGGCGATGTTTGCCCAGACGCTGCAATTGCGCGTAGGGCGTGTCGATCAGCTTGGCGCTCAGGTGCAGGCGCATGTCGTTGACCGCGGCCTGGCCCAGGCGCAGCAGGCTGATGTCGGAGATTATCCGCGACACGGCGACCAACACCACCAGGCCGGCGAAGAGCAGGCCGTCCACCGGGCGCAGCTTATCGAACACCTCCAGGCTGTGGTTGATGTTGGCGATCAGGCCGGCCGCTGCGAGGCCGCAGGTCAGCCCCGTCAAGGTCGCCACCAGCAGTGCGCGCCATGAGCGTTTAGCCATGAGTAACAACAGATCCATTTCAAACCGCTCCGTGTGTAGCAATGGCCGTGAGGCGCGCCGCCAGTTGTTCATGCAAGGCGCGTTGCTCAAGGATGGTGAGGTGTTGTGCTGCAATGACCTCGCGGGTCAATGGCCCGCTGCTCAGGCGTTCCCAATGTGGGTCGGCGAAGTCAGCCTGGGCCAGGGTGTCGCTGGCCCACCAGACATGCACCGGGCCGTTTAGCCGGGCAGGTTTGAACGTCGCCAGCAGATGCTGCGTATGCTGCTGGTAGTGCAGCCGTGTTTGCAAATGCTCCCAACTGTCGCCATCGAGTTGCAGGCCTTGTTGCCGTGCCCACTGGACCAGTTCCGGCAGGCGTGCTGCAGGGGGCAGGGCCTCCAGTTGCGCCAGCAACGCAGCCATGATCGGCGGCGGCAACTGACGCAACACAATCTGGCTGTCCGGTGTCAGTGCTTGGGAAGCCGATTCCAGCAGTGCTTCGACACTGTTTTCCGACGCCTGATGCTGGTATTGCGAGTCAATGATACCGAGAAACGCCACTTCTTCGCCCTGGCTTTCCAGGCGAGCGGCCGCGGCAATCGCGAGCAGGCCGCCGAGGGAGAAACCCAGCAGGTGATAAGGGCCCTGTGGTTGCTGCTGGCGCAGTTGCTCGACATAAAGCGCGCCGAGGCTCTCGATGTCGCCGCCCAGCGCTGCGCTGTCGTCGCTCAGGTACGCCGCCTGCAAGCCCCACAGATGCCAGCCCGAAAGCGGCGCCAGCAGCGTGCGGTAATCCTGCACGTGGCCGGTGGAGGGGTGGAAGCAGAACAGGTTGGCGGCTTCAACGGTGTTGGGGGCCGACAGCCGAACCAGCGGCGAGAGCTTGAGCTCGGCCTGTACCAGCGCCGCAAACGCCGAGACGCTCGGGGCGTTGAACACCGCATTGACCGTCACCGGTGCCGACAGCGCGGTCTGTAAGCGACTGGCAAGGGTCACTGCTGCCAGGGAGTGCCCGCCCAGCTCGAAGAAGTCATCGTCGATGCCCACCCGCTCCAGGCCCAGCACCTGTGCCCAGACGTCGGCGAGCAGCGCTTCCAGCGGTGTGCGCGGCAAGGCGCTGCCGACCGTGTCGAGGACTTTATCGGCCCATTGCTGCAGGGTCTTGCGGTCGAGCTTGCCGTTGCCCATCAGTGGCAGTGCGTCAACGATCCGCAGGGTGGGAAGCATGTAGTCCGGCAAGCAATCCTGGGCCTGGCCGTGCAGCCTGGCGACGGTGGTCGAATGCCCGGGCGCCAGGGTCATGAAGGCGAACAGTTGTTGGCCGAGCTCGCCGCGGGGGATGCATTCCACTGCAGCCTGGGCGACACCCGGAAGGCCGTTCAGTTGCGCCTGGATCTCGTCGAGTTCCACACGGAAACCACGGATTTTCACCTGACGGTCTGCGCGTCCGGTGATCTCCAGGCTGCCGTCATGGCGATAGCGGGCCAGGTCACCGGTGCGATAGAGGCGTTCGCCAGGCAGTTGCGCCAGTTCGATAAACCGCCCGGCGCTTTGTTGCGGGTCCAGGTAACCGCGGGTCAGTTGCGGGCCGGCGATGTACAGCTCGGCGCTTTGTCCGGGGGCGGCCAGCGCTTGCTGCTCGTCGAGCAGGTACAGGCGCATGCCGTCGAGGCGGTCGCTGAGG
Source organism: Pseudomonas sp. RL_105y_Pfl2_101 (assembly GCF_963970585.1). Lineage (NCBI taxonomy): Bacteria > Pseudomonadati > Pseudomonadota > Gammaproteobacteria > Pseudomonadales > Pseudomonadaceae > Pseudomonas > Pseudomonas sp. RL_105y_Pfl2_101. The sequence goes on along the minus strand of NZ_CAXAPG010000039.1, from coordinate 14,970 downwards.
GGCAGGCGGCGATAATCCATGGCTGGCTCGGCTTTGTGCATCACCACGCCAACGGTGGTTTCGGTCGGGCCGTAATGGTTGAAGACCGCCAGCGTCGGTGCGAGGCCGCGAATGCTTTGCAACAGGCGCCGCGAACAGCTTTCGCCACCGAGGATCAATTGCTTGCGTGGCAGCACGGCAGCGCTTTGGGCGTGAATCAACCAGGCGTCGAGCAACGATGGCACGATCTTCAGGTGGTCGACCGGGTGTTGCGCCTGCCGGGCAGTCCAGGCCTGGGCGTCCATGGCCGTGTCCTTGTCCAGCAGGTGCAATTCGCCGCCGCTGAGCAGTGCCGGAAACAGCAACGTGTAGCCCAGGTCGGCCGCCAGGGATGTAACCACCGCGCTGCGTTCGCCGGGCGCCAACGCCAGGCGGCGGGACACGCTGGCGACATAACTGGCGAGCTGCCGATGCTCGACGATGACGCCTTTGGGCGTGCCGGTGCTGCCGGAAGTGAACAGCACATAAGCCGCGTCCTGAGCTTGGATCTCGACGTCGATTGCCGGGACGGTTGCTTGCTGCCAGGTCGCTTCATCACGCAGGTCGAGGCTGCCGATGCCGGGCAACGCGGGGGCGCTGCCGGCCGAACCATTCAGGACGAAGACCGGCTGCGCCTGTTGCAGGATGGCCAGGGAGCGCTGTGCCGGTTGATGTACGTCCAGGGGGACGAACGCCGCGCCGCTCTTGAGCACGGCGAGCATGGCCAGGATCATCTGCGACGAGCGATCCAGGTACAAGGCCACGCGGTCTTCGCGACCCACGCCTTGAGCGCGCAGGTAACGCGCCAGTTGGGTGCTGCGGGCCTGCAATTGGGCGTAGCTCAGTTGCCCACTGTGGTCGCGCAGGGCCAAGTGCGCGGGGAACTGCGCGGCACACGCATCGAAGCTCGCCGGTACGCTGGAAAATGGCAACGCCGCGACGTCGACTGGCGCCTGAAGGGCGGCCAGCGTCGCGCTGAAACTCGGCGACTGCAATGACAGCTCGGCCAGAGCCTTGCCGGGATTGGCGAGCGCATCGAGCAGCAGTGATTGGAACTGCTCCAGCAAGACCTGGGCGGCTTGCTCGCTGTAGCGGCTCGGCAGGTGGCAGAGGTTCAGGCGATAGCCGCCAGCGGTGGTTTCGGCCACCAGCAGCAGCTCCATGCCCGCAGGGATGGCCTGTGCGTCCAGCACGGTGAGCGTCGAGGCCAAGCTGCCCAAGGTGTCGAGCCGATCGGGTAACTGCCCACCCCACTGGAAACCGTACTGCGAGGCGTCGGCCGGCAGTGCCGCGCTGACGCCGCAGTATTCCTGCCATTGCGTGGCTTGCTCGCAGAGCTCCTGCAGGTTCGCCAGCGCCTGGGCAAAATGGCTGTCAGCCGCCGGTTGCCAGCGCAGGGGCATGGGCTTGGCGAACAAGCCCCAGCAGTCGGCGAGTTCTTCATAGTCGTCGCGGCAATCGTGGACCCAGTTCAAGGTCAGTGCCGGACTGTCGCCGGTACTCAGGCGCTGCAACAGCACGCCCCAGGCCGCCATCAAGACTTGCTCGGACGATGCGTCGTGACGCTGGCAAAAGCTGTCCAGGGTCGTGCTCAACTGCGGGGCGATACTCAGGCGAGTGGTGACCGAGGTGTCGGGGCGGTCGCTGCGTACCTGACGGTAGAGCAATTCGCTGGCGGCGGGCTCGTCCAGGGCCTGGCTGGCCCAGAAGCGCCGACCCAGCTCGGCGTCTTCATCGGCCTGTAATTCGTAGAGCCAGGCACTGTACTGGGTATAGGTCATGGCCTCGTCATCCACCGATGGCGCATCCGTCGAGCCCAATGCCTGTACCAGGCGCAGCAAGGTCCCGCGATCGGCGCTCAGCGCCGGCAGTTGCAGTGTCACCCGGTGGCGATTGGCGCCGACCGCTTGCACCTCGACGCTGATGGCGTCCGCGGCCATGACGGTGGACTCAACCTTCTGCAACGGCAACAGCAGGCCCGGCTCAGGCTGCACCCGCAGGCGCAGGGCCTCGTGGCAAGCGCTCAGGGCGACGAGCCGTTGGTGCAGACGCTCCAGTGCCAACGGGCCATTTATTTCCAGTTCCAGGCGCGTCGCTGGCAACCCCGCCAACCACTGGCTGCGTTGTTGGGGCGAGAGGGCGAAGGCTTCCTCACGTTTTTCGAAGGCGCTCATGCCTGCACCTCCGTAGCCAGCGCCGGCTGTGCTTCGGGCAGTAGCCCGGTCAATTGTTCGCGACGCATCATCTGGCCCATGGCGACACAGATCTTGCGCTCGCCCTCGAAGGGGTCCCGGGCGTGGGCCACTAACATATTATCCAGCATCACCATGTCACCCTTTTGCCAACTGAAACGTACCGCGCAGTCTTCGTATGCCTCGCCGATCAGCTGCATCACCGCGTCTTCGATCACGCTGCCGTCGCCGTAGTACACGTTGCGGGGCAGGTGCCCGGGGCCGAACAGGCTGATCAGGTTGCTGCGCACTTCCGGATCCAGGCAGGCGGTGTGGTGCAGTTGCACCTGGTTGAAGAACGACAGCTCCAAGGTCTCGGGATGCTCGACGATGGCCGGGCAATGCTGGGCGATCCGCAGGTTGTCGGCCCCCAGCCATTCCCAGCGCATGCCCGACGCCAGGCATTGGCGCTCGACTTGCTCGCGCTGTTCGGTCTTGAAAAAGTCCTGCCAGCGCACATCCAGCTTGTCGGTGAAGTGCCGCACATACAGCAGCCCCAGGGCCTTGAAGCGAGCGACGATGTCCTCGGGCAAGCGCGCCAACACCTGCCGGCAATCGACGATGGGCGTGCAGCCGCCGCGCGGTGCTGGCGTTTCGCAATAGAACCATTGCTTGCGTGGCCACTGCGGCAGATGGGAGCTCTCGTTGTGGAAGAGAATCATGTGCTGTTCCGGGTACGGCGTGGAGTGGTAGATGTTCTTGCCCGAGGTGTTTTTCGGCAGGTCACCGTAGGTCCCGTAGAGGTCGGGTTCGATGGCCTGGGCGAAGTGTTCGAAAGCGCCAGCGTCTGGCAGGTTGAAACCCCGGAACAGCAGGCCACCGTGGGTCAGAAGCTGAGCATTGATCCATTCCCGGGCTTGCAGCGCCCAGTGCACCGGGTCCAGGTCGCCGAGCAGCGGCTCGATCACCAACGGCAAGGCTTGCCCGGCGTTGAGGGTGCGGGTACGGACCTGCTCGTGGGCCACCTGGCTCACGGCGGTTGCACGAGTCTGCTTGAGCTTGCTCAGTTTCGACTGTTTGCGTGCGCTGCGGGCCGAGGCCTCGTCGAGCGACGAATTCGCCTGGGACGGCGCGCTGGCGTTGCCGCCCTCAAGGCGCCACGACCACTGCTCCAGCGCCCGGTCTGCTACCGAGACGATCTGCTCCAGCAGGCTCTCGAAGCCTTGTTCGAGGCGCTGGATGGTCTGCGCCTGCAACACGCTGGTGCGATATACCCAGCGCACGTTGAGGCCTTGTTTTTCGTCCTCTTCGACAAACACGGCGAGGTCGAACTTGCTGCTCTCCTGGGGCGATACCAAGTGTTCCACTTCAAGGTCCGGCAGGCTGGCATTACCGCTGGGGGTGTTCTGCATGACGAACAGCACCTGGACCAGTGGGTTGACCCCCGGCGTACGCGGCGGCTGCAACTCCTCGACCAGTTTGTCGAACGGCACTTGCTGGTGCTGGAACGCCGACAGGCAATCCTCGCGCAAGCGTTGCAGGCGCACGTCAAAGGTTTCGCCGTCGCTCAGGCGGGCACGGATCGGCAACACGTTGACGAAGAAGCCGATGAGATGTTCCAGGGCCGGATGCTCGCGGTTGGCCAGGTCGGTGCCGACGATAAAATCGTTGGCCCCGGTGGCCCGCTGCAACAGGCTGTTGAAGGCATTGAGCAGGACCATGAACAGCGTCGCCCGTTGCTGTTGCGCATAGGCCTTGAGCACCTGCGTCTGGGCCGCGCTGAAGCGTTGCTCCAGCGCCGCACCCTGGTAGTTGGGGCGCGCCGGGCGTGGCTGGTCAAGCGGCAGCGGGATCAGCGTGGGCGCGCCGTCGAGCTGGCGGCGCCAGTAGTCGATGGCCCGTGCCAGCAGGCGTTGTTGCGCTTGGCTGCGTTGCCAGTAGGCATAGTCGGCGAACTGGATCGGCAACACCGGCAGCACCGGTGTCGAGCCGCTGGTGCGGGCCTGGTACCCGACAATCAGCTCCTGCATCAGGATGCCCATGGACCAGGCGTCGGTGGCGATGTGATGCAGTACCAGTTGCAGCACATGATCATCGGTGCCCAGGCGCAGCAGGTTGGCGCGCAGCATCGGTGCCTGTTGCAGATCGAACGGGCGTGCGGCCTGTTCATCGATCAGGCGTTGCAGGGTTTGCGCCTGTTCGTCGCTGTCGAGTTGACTCAGCTCGGTCGGCGTCAAGTCCACCACAGGAGCCGGGCTGATGACCTGGCAAGGCTGGTCGCCGTGGAGGTGGAACGCCGTGCGCAAGGATTCATGGCGTTCGAAGACTGCCTGCAACGCCGCTTGCAGCGCCGCGATGTCCAGCGCGCCACGCAGCCTGACGGTGGTGGTCATGTTGTAGGCGGCGCTGGGGCCTTCGAAGCGATCCAGGAACCATAACCGTTGCTGGCTGTAGGACAGCGGCAACGGCTGGTTGCGCGGCGCCAGGGCCATCTCGCTGTCGCCGTCGGCTTCGCTCTGGGCATCGCGTTGCTGATCGACCGCTTCGGCCAATTGTTCGAGGGTGCCACGCTCGAACAGCGTGCGCAGTGGCAGGTTCACGTTTAACCGTCGACGAATCCGCGACAACACCTGGGTGGCCAGCAGCGAGTGACCGCCGATGGCGAAGAAGTCGTCATGCACACCGACGTCGTCCAGGCCGAGGATTTCCTGCCAGAGTTCGGCGAGTACTTTCTCGGTTGGCGTACGCGGTGCGATGCATTGCGCCTGCGCTGTCTCGTCCTGGGGTACACCCTGGGCGGCGAGGGCACGACGGTCGACCTTGCCATTGGCGCTCAGCGGCAATTGCGCAAGGGCCAGCCAACGGGCCGGCACCATGTAGCTGGCCAGTTGCTGACCCAGGTAAGCGCCCAACACCTGTTGCGCGGGCTCGCCGCCCAGGTTGGCCGCGTCGTCGAGCACATACCAGGCCACCAGTTGCAACGCACCGCGGGCGTCGGGCAGCGCCAGCACCGCCGCGCTGTCCACCGCAGGGTGGTGCATCAGGCGGTTTTCGATCTCGCCCAATTCGATGCGGTGGCCACGAATTTTCACTTGCTGGTCGCGACGGCCGAGGTATTCGATCACGCCGTCGGCGCGCATCCGGCCGATGTCACCGCTGCGATACAGACGCGCATCGGCCTGGAACGGGTGCGGGACAAAGGCTTCGCGGGTGCGTTGCGGGTCGCGCAGGTAGCCGCGACCTACGCCGACACCGCCAATGCACAACTCGCCGGGTACGCCGATGGGGACCATGCGCAGCGCCGAGTCGAGGACGAACAGCTGGTTATTGGCGGTTGGCTTGCCGATGGGCATGTGCAGGCAGTCGTCGGCCGGGGCTTGGGTGATGGGGTAGAAGGCGACGTCGTCCGAGCATTCGGCGGGTCCGTAGGCGTTCATCAAGGGGGTGGCCGGGAAGCGTGTGAACCAGTCCCGTGCCAGGGCCGGTGGCAATGCTTCGCCGGTGGGCAGGAGCCAGCGCAGGCTCGCCAGGCTGTGGTGCGCCTGGCTTTCCTGGAGCATGCCGCGAATCAGCGCCGGCACGGTTTCCAGCAGTGTCAGTTGCTGTTCTTGAACCGCATCGAGCAAGGCCACCGGGTCGTGGGCCTGGGCGTCGGGAAGAATGTGCACGGTGGCGCCGAACAGCGGTGCGGCGAGGAACTGCCACACGCTGATATCGAACGCCGCCGAAGCCGTCTGGGCAATACGGTCGTGCTCACCCAGGCCCAGGCTCGGGACTTTGCCGAACATGTTGTTGAGCATCCCGCGTTGTTCGACCATCACGCCTTTGGGTGTGCCGGTGGAACCGGAGGTGAAGATCACGTAGGCCAGTTGATCCGGGTTGTGCGCATAGCTGACCGGCGGCTGTTCGCGGCCTTGCCAGAGTGCCTGGGCGATCAGGCAGGTGGGTTGCTGGCGCATCTGCGGCAGGGCGTTGTCCAGTGCTGAGGTCGCGTGCTCGCACACCAGCAACAGCGGCGCTTCGCCCAGGTCCAGCAGCTCCGCCAGGCGTGCGTGAGGCTGTTGGATATCCAACGCCTGGAACGCGGCGCCGACCTTGAGCGTGGCGATCATCATCGTCAGCAAGGCCAGGCCCCGCTCAGCAAACAGCGCCACGAGGGTTTCCGGGCCGGCACCGGCAGCTTGCAGCGCATGGGCGATGCTGTTGGCGCGGCGATCCAGTTCGGCGTAGGTCAGCGATTGTCCCTGGCATACGGCGGCCAGATGCTGCGGGCGGCTGCGCACTTGTTCGGCGAACAACGACGCATAGCCGCGCTCCAGTGGGAACTCGGCGCCGCTGTGGTTGCAGTCGATCTGCAATTGCCGGCGTTCCGCCTCGGGCAGCATGTGCAGGCTGCCCAGGGGTGCCTGCGGTGTCTCCAGCATGCCCGAAAGCAGCTGCACCAGATGCCCGAGCATGCGCTGCACGGTGTCAGTGCTCAAACGCATGCTGTCGTAGGACAGACGAATGCCCAGGCGGTCGCCGGGGTACAACACCACCGTCATCGGGAAGTTGGTGTGGACCCGGTCTTCGTAGATGTCGATGCTGAAGGCATCCAGTTGCACGCTGTTGATGTCCAGTGGCGCGTTCTCGAACACCACCAGGCTGTCGAACAGCTGCTGGCCGCGCGGCACTTGGCTGCAACGCTGAATGTCCACCAGCGACGCGCTTTCGTGTTCGCGCAATTGCGCGTTGTGGGACAGCAGCGCTTGCAGCCAGTCGGCCACTGGGGCTTCTGGGTCGACATCGATGCGCAGTGGCAAGCTGTTGATGAACAGCCCGACCATTTCTTCTACACCGGCGAGGTCAGTCGGGCGGCCGGCGACGGTCACGCCGAACAGCACGTCTCGGTTGCCGCTGTAGCGCGACAGCAATAGCGCCCAGGCGCCCTGGATCCAGGTGTTGGGGGTCAGTTGGTATTGCTGGCACAGCTGCTGCAGACGTTGGGTCTGGGCGATGCTCAGGGTCTGGTCGAAGTCGCCGACCTGTTCCGGTGCCTGTTCCGGGCCGGCCACGGGGCTGTCCACATGCAGTGGCGTCGGCTCGCTGAAACCGGCCATTTCGACCTGCCAGAACGCGTGTGCGGCGGCCATGTCATGGCGTTCCAGCCAGTTCATGTAGGCGCGGAACGAGCGCAAGCGCGGACGGGCCACCGGCTCCTGGCGCACGATGGCCTGGTAGATCGCCAGCAGGTCTTCCATGAGCAGGCCGAAGCACCAGGCGTCGGTCAGGATGTGGTGGAAGCTGCGCACCACGGCGAAGCGTCGCTCGTCGAGCTGGAACACCCGCAGGTGCGTCAGTGGCGCACCGGCCATGTCGAAACCTTGCAGGCGTTGCGCTTCGAGGGCCTGGTCCATGGCCAGGCGCTGCTGTTCTTCGTCGAGGTGGCGCAGGTCCTGCCAGTCGAATGCCCGGTGGGTTTGGCGGTACACGCATTGCAACGGTTCATGGTCGTCCTGCCACCAGAAGGCGGTCCGCATCATCGGATGGCGCTCGAGGAACAGCTGCCATGCGGCTTCCATCGCCGGGCGTTGCAATACCCCGTCCCAGCTGTAGCGTTGTTGCATCAGGTAGATGCCGCTGTGGGGCTGCAACAAGGTGTGCAGGAGCATGCCCTGTTGCATCGACGACAGCGGATAGACGTCTTCTATGTTCAGCCAGTCCAGCGGCTCGGCCGCCAGGGTCGCCGCTTGCTTGTGGCACAGCGCGAATGCTTGGCTGGCGGGGCGCAGGTCCGGTGTGGCGGTCAGTCCGGCGAGTTCGCTCAAGCGTTGTGCTAGGCGCGGTGCCCAGTCGGCGGCGAGGCTGCCCTGGCTGCGCAGGTGCAGGCAATCATCCTGCCACCAGGCGTCCAGGGTCAGAGGGCAAGACGAAGCTGCCGACGGGCTTGCGGCTTCGACCTGGGCCAGAATGCCGCGCGCTTCGCGATGGCTGTCGAGGTTGCCCAGCCAGCGAATGGCGACCGAGGCTGCCGGCAGGTCGCGCAGCGGTTCTTGCAGGTAGGTATTGTCCGACAGGTAGCGCAAGGCGCCATAGTCGACGCCGTGTTGCGGGTAGGCACGCATCTGCGCGGCCAGTGCCTGCAAGCGTTGCAGCAGGCTGTCGCCTTCGGGCTGGAGGAAATACGGCACCGCCAGTGCCAACGGCCCCACGATGCGTGCCGGGTCGAGGTCGGCCACGGCAATGGGTGCCGCGACCGGCAAGCGCTCGACACTCGGTCGGGCGCCGTGCACGCTCAGCGCGATCAGGCCGTTGCCGCACAGTTCACGGCACTGTTCGGCCACGGCAGCGGCCAACAGGCTGTTCCAGTCCAGTTGCAGCACTTCGCCCAGGCGCTTGAGTTCACCTGAGGTGGCCGCCGTCAGGGGCTGTTCGATCACGCTGGCCGGCTGCTGGTTGCCAGGCAGTTGCAGCGGTTCCAGGCCTGCGTATTGCAGCCAATGTTCCCAGGCGTCGTCCAGGGCATCACCCTGTGCGTGATCCTGTTGGTGCCGCGTCCACTGGGTGAAGTCGCCGCCGGTGTAGGACAGGCGCACCGGTCGCTGATAGCGCAGTTGCGCCAAGGCCAGGTTGAGGTCGGTCAGCAGCAGCGACCAGGAGGCTTCGTCCAGGCACAGTGGATGAGTGGCCAGCAGCAGCGAATGTTTGCCGTTTACCTCCAGCAAGCTGGCGTGCAGGGTTTGGCCGACGTCCAAGTCCAGCGCATCGACACCGGCCTGGGCCAGGGCTTGCAGTTGCGCCGGGGCGCAGGCTTCAAGTGTCTCGGTGGTGATGACTGGGGCCTTGGCCGCGACCAGCACCCGTTGCTGCCACTCGCCCTCCGGCAGGGCCTTGAGCGCCAGGCGCAAGGCCTGGTGGTGTTGCTGCAAAGCGGCGATGGCCTGGCTCAGCAGCTCGCTATCGATTGCCTGGGTCAGCGCCACGCAACGCCATGTCGCGTGCAATGGCCCTTGTTGCAAGCGGGCCAGCTGCCCGGCGGCCAGCGGCAGTTCATAGCCATCGGCAATGTCTTGTGCCTCGCCCTGGCTGGCATCGGCGCCCAGCACCCGGGCGATATCGGCAATGGTGCGATTTTCGAAGAGCTGGCGGGGCGTGAGTTTCAGTCCTTGTTGGTTGGCGCGGGCGATGATCTGCAAGTTGATGATCGAGTCGCCGCCCAAGGCGAAGAAGTTGTCATGCACGCCGACACGTTCAAGCTTCAGGACGTCTTGCCAGATGGCGGCCAGTTGCGCTTCGACTTCATTGCGTGGGGCAACGTGGGTGGCGCTGTCGTCCGTGGGTTTTTGCGGGAGCGCCAAGCGCTGGACATCGACCTTGCCGTTACGGGTCAGGGGCAGTTCGTCGAGGGTGATGAAGTGCGCCGGCACCATGTAGTCCGGCACGCGCGCCGCGAGGTCGTTACGCAGTTTCGTGGCGGACAGCGACTGGCTGGCGACCAGGTAGGCCACCAGGCGCAGGCTGCCGTCCAGTTCCACGGCGCGGACCAGCGCCTGTTCGATCAGCGGCGACAGGCGCTTGAGCTGCACCTCGACTTCGCCCAGCTCCAGGCGATTACCACGGATCTTGACCTGGCTGTCGACCCGACCAAGGAATGCCAATTGGCCGTCCACTTGCCAACGTACGCGGTCGCCGGTGCGGTACCAGCGTTGCTGATCCGCGTCGAGGTGGAAGCGTTCGGCGGTCAGGTCCGGGCGGTGCAGGTAACCCCGGGCCAGGGCGCCGTTGATCAGCAGCTCACCGGACACCCCGGTGGGCACCAGGCGACCGTTGGCATCAACTACTTGCAGTTGACGGTTCGGCAGCGGCCGGCCGAGGGCAATGCTGCGCAGGCCAGCAGGCAACTCGGTGGCAATCGCCCCGACCGTCGCTTCGCTCGGCCCATAGTGGTTGAACACCCGGAGCCCTGGCGCCAGGCGGTTGACTTGGTCCAGCAGCGCCGGGCTGAGGGCGTCACCACCGAAGACCAGCAGGGCGCGGGGCAACAGGCGGGCATCGGGAAGCGCCTGCAACAGGCCGACCAGGTGGCTTGGGGTGATCTTCAGCACATCCACCGGGTGTTGCTCGAAGAGTTCGGCCAGCGCCAGGGGGCTGAAACCGCTGTCTTCATCCACCAGCAACAGGCTGGCGCCGCTGCACAGGGCGCCGAACAGTTGAGTGTGGCCGAGGTCGGCGGCGATGCTCGACAGCAAACCGTAACGGGCCGCCAGCGGTGGGTTGAGTACGGCGTGCACCGCCGTCAGGTAATCGACGATGGACTGGTGCTCGACCACCACACCCTTGGGGGTGCCAGTGGAACCCGAGGTGTAGATCACGTAGGCGGCGTCGGTCGGGTTGTGGGCCACGGTCGGTGGCGTGTCTGGCTGGGAGGCGATGGCGTCGGCTTGTTCCGTCAGCCACAGCGTCGGCGTGTGCTCGGCCAAGCCCTTGAGCAGGGGCGAGGCAGCCGCGCCGATCAGCAGCGCGGCGCGGCTGTCAACCAGCACATCGGCCAGGCGCCCGGCGGGCTGCTTGAGGTCCAGCGGCAGATAGGCGGCGCCGGCCTTGAGGGTGGCCAGCAGGGCAATCACGAATTCGGCGCTGCGTTCCAGGGCCAGTGCCACGACGCTGTCGTGGCCAATGCCCTGGGCGCGCAAGTACTGGCTGAGGCGGTTGGCCTGCTGGTCCAGTTCGCGGTAGGTCAGGGCGACCTGACGGTCGCGGACCGCCAGGTGTTCTGGGTGAGCGGCCACCTGTTGTTCGAAGCGCTGGTGCAAACACTCAGGGGGCACCGGCAGTTGCACGCCGCGACCTTGCACGAGCACTTGCTGGCGTTCTTCAGGGCTCAGCCATTCAAGCGCGCTGACCCGGCACTGCGCTTGCGCCGTCATCGCCAACAGGATAGCGCGCAATTGTGCCGACAACACCGCGACCTCGGCATCGCTGAAGCGACTGCGGTCGTAGCTGATCAGATAGTGCAGTTGTTTGTCCGGCACCACGATCAGCGACAGCGGGAAGTGGTTGCGGCCTTGGGTCAGGGTGATGCCGTCGACCTGCTGGTCACTGCTCGGGGCACTGAAGCTCAAGCCGCCAGTGTCCTGATTGAGCGCGTCGGTGACGGGGAAGTTCTCGAACACCAGGATCGAGTCGAACAGCGCTTGTTCGGCGGCGATGCGCGTCATCGACTTGAGCTTGCCCAGCGGCAGGTAGGCGTGGTGACGCAGATCGCTGTTGGCTTGCTGCAAGTGTTGCAGCCAGGTCACCAGCGTCGGTTCGTCAGCCCATTGCACGCGCAACGGCAATGTATTGATGAACAGCCCGACGGTGCTGTCCACCGCCGCCAGGTTCTCCGGACGCCCGGCGACGGTGACGCCATAGACCACGTCGTCACGCCCGGCGTGTTGGCCCAGCAGCAGCGCCCAGGCGCCCTGGATCAGCGTATTGATGGTCAGGTCGTTCTGGCGGGCGAAGTGGGCCAGTTGCTTGGTTTCGCTGGCCGCCAGCAGACTTTCCCGCTCGGCGAACGGCGCTCCTGTCGGTGCTGCCTGGCGTTCGGCGAAGGTGGGCAGCGGGGTCGGCTCGCTGACGTCCTGCAACTGCTCGCGCCAGAACCCTTCGGTGGCGGCCATGTCCTGTTCCGCCAGCCAGGCAATGTAGTCCCGATAAGGGCGGGTCGGCGCCAGGTCGGCGGGGCGGCCATGGGCTTGTTCGTAGTACAGCGCCAGCCACTCCTGGACGGCAATGCCGACGCTCCAGCCGTCCATGAGGATGTGATGGAAGGTCCAGATCAGGTGCCAGCGCTCGGGGGCCAGGCGCACCAGGCACACGCGCATCAGCGGCGAGTCATTGAGCTCCAGGGGTTGCGCCCGCTGCTCCAATGCCAACTGTCCCAGCGCGGCCTGTGGCTCGGGGCGGTCTTGCCAGTCCAGTTCGGTCAGGGGCAGCGCCACTTCTTGTTGCACCACTTGATAGGCATCGTCCAGTTCTTCCCAGAGAAACGCACTGCGCAGCACCGCGTGGCGCTGCATCAGCGCCTGCCAGGCACCGCGAAACGCGCTCAGTTGCAGCGGGCCGTTCATGTCCAGGCTCAATTGCTGGTAATAAACCCGCGAATCCGGTTCATAGACGCTGTGGAACAACAGGCCGTGCTGGGTCGGCGAAAGGGAGTAGATGTCTTCGATGTTGTTCATGCTTGCTTGGTCCATTTCAAAGTCTTGAAAACTCAAGTGAGTCGATCCAGGCGCCGCGCCGGTCTGAGGCCTGCGCGGGCGCCGCGTCGCTCGCTAGCTTTGGGAATTGGGTTTGGTCTTGAGCTTGCCCAGCAGTTTGTCCAGGGACTTCTGGTTCAGCGCTTTGGCCAGCGGGAAGTCCGCGGGCATCAGCGAACCGGCCTGCGGGTCGAGGCAGTGTTCGACCAGCGCCTGCAAACGTTCCAGCAGGCGAGCGGGCAAACGGCTGTCGGCGTTCGGCGTGACGCTGTGCCATTCAATGCGCAACACACCGTCCTCCAGCCAGGCCACCACTTCACGGGCGTGGGTCACTCGGTTCACCGGGGCCACGTCCGGCGGCGGGGTCAGGCTGCTGGCGCGCAACCAGCCCTCTGGCGTTTGCTCATGCCCTAGGTAGTTGAACAGCACATCACCGTGGCTGGCCGGCAACTCGCCGCGCTGGCGCAGCAAGCCGTAGCCGAGGCCCTGGCCAGGTACGTCACGCAAGGCTTGCTTGGTGTTGCGCACCTGATCGCCAGGGGCTCCGCTGGCATTCACCCGCAGCGGGTAGAGGGTGGTGAACCAGCCGACGGTGCGGCCGGCGTCCAGCCCGGCAAACGGTGCGTCACGTCCGTGGCGCTCCAGGTCCACCACGATGTCGCTGCGCTGTTCGGCCTCGGCCAGGGTCGCGGCGAGGGCGGCGATCAGCAGTTCTTCCGGTTGCGTGCGATAAGCCGTCTGGGACTCGGTCAGCCATTGGTGCGTGCGGCTGGCGTCCCAGCGGGCCGATAGGGTCTGGCGCTCGGCGACCGTGGCCATGGGTGGCTGGTTTGCGCCGACCTGGGCACTCCAGTAGCGATGCTCGGCAGCGACCTTGGCGGCATGGGCTTGCAGGTGCTCGGCCCATTGACGATAGGCGGTGGTTTTCGCTGGCAACGTCAGGTTTTCGCCACGCTCCAGTGCCGGGTACAGGTGTTGGAAGTCTTCCAGCAGCGGCGTCCAGGACACCGCATCGACCACCAGGTGATGGGCCACCAGGTACAGGCGCTGCGGCGTGCCCTCCAGCAGAGCCGCGGCAAACAGCGGGCCGTCTTGCAGGTCCAGGCTTTGCGCGACGTGGAGCAATTGGTCCGGGTGCTCGCAGCGGGTCAGTTGGGCCGGAGCCACTGGCGCGATGTGCGCCTGCCATTGGCCGTCGACGTCGGTGAAACGCAAGCGCAGGGCGTCGTGGTGGGCCACCAGCCGATCCAGCGTGGCTTGCACGATGGCCGGCTCCAGGCGACGGTCGCTGTCGGCCAGCACCGATTGGTTCCAGTGCGCGACCTGGACCTGCTGCTGGTCGAAGAACCACTGGTGCAACGGCATCAGCGGCATCGGCCCGGTCACGTCACCTTGTTCGGCCTGGGTCAGCAGCGCGGTGGTCACATGGGCCAGGGCCGCCGGGGTCGGCGAACGGAACAAGTCCCGTGGGGTGAGCGAATAGCCCTGTTCACGCAAGCGCGAGATCAGTTTCAGGCCGAGGATCGAGTCACCGCCCAAGGCGAAGAAACTGTCCGAAGTGCCGACTTCACGGTCGCCGGTCAAGGTCTCGCCGAGCAGCTCGCCGAACAACTGGCAAAGCAGGCGTTCCAGGTCGTTGCGCGGTGCCGCGTAGTCCTTCTGGGGGTTCGGCAGGGGCAGGGCGGCGAGGGCCTTGCGGTCGATCTTGCCGTTGGTGCTCAGGGGCAGGGCCGGGATCTGCACCCACACGGCCGGCACCATGTAGGCCGGCAGCTCGGCCGCGAGCTGGGTGTCGAGGTCCGGTTGCGCGGTGCTACTGCTGTAGAACGCCACCAGGCGGTTGTCGATGACCAGGGTGCAGGCACCGGTGATGGCTGGCAGGTTCAGCAGGGCAGAGTCGATTTCCCCTAGTTCGATGCGTTGACCGCGCAGCTTCACCTGATGGTCGAGACGCCCCAGGTATTCGATGTTGCCATCGGCCAGGAAGCGGCAACGGTCGCCGGTGCGGTACAGGCGATCACCGGCCACGAACGGGCTGGCGAGGAAGCGTTGCTCGGTCAGGTCCGGGCGTTTCAGGTAACCCCGGGCGACACCGACGCCGCCGATGTACAGCTCGCCGATGCTGCCAATCGGCAGCGGTTGCAGGGCCTCGTCGAGGATGTACAAGCGCAGGTTGGCGATGGGTTTGCCGATCGGCACGATCACATCGTCCGCCGAGCAACGCCAGACCGAGACGTCGATGGCCGCTTCGGTCGGGCCATACAGGTTGACCAGCGCCGCCGGATGTCGGCCCATGAAGCGTCGCACCAGGTCCACCGGCAGGGCTTCGCCACTGGCGAACACCTGGCGCAGGCTGTGGCAGTTGACCAGGCTCGGTTCTTCGACAAAGGCACGCAGCATCGACGGTACGAAGTGCAACGTCGTGACCTGTTCCTGCTGGATCAACTGGCTGAGGTAGGCCGGGTCGCGATGACCGTCGGGACGGGCGACCACCAGGGTCGCGCCGGTGATCAGCGGCCAGAAGAACTCCCACACCGACACGTCGAAGCTGTACGGGG
>NZ_CAXAPG010000038.1:0-46354 GCF_963970585.1 Pseudomonas sp. RL_105y_Pfl2_101 | reverse complement strand
TCCCGAACTCAGCAGTGAAACGATGCATCGCCGATGGTAGTGTGGGGTTTCCCCATGTGAGAGTAGGTCATCGTCAAGATTAAATTCCGAAACCCCTATCTGCTGACGCAGGTAGGGGTTTTGTTTTTGCCCGCAGGAAAGTCTGCGAAAGCTCGTGATAATTTGCACAGTTATTTCCGAGCTGGAGCACTAGAATAGCCCCACTTTAGCTGAGCCAGAGCTGTTTATGCCCGATCCGTCAGACATTGATAGGTTGTCAGATCTGCCCCTGAGCGGTCTGGTGGCGTGTCATGAGTGCGACCTGTTGATGCGCAAGCCCCAGCTGGCCCATGGTGAAAAAGCCGAGTGCCCTCGTTGTGGCTATGAACTCTATGCTCACCGGCACAATGTAGTTGAACGCAGCCTTGCCTTGGTTATCGCAGCCCTGCTGTTATATGTGCCGGCCAACTTCTTACCCATCATGGAACTCAATCTGCTCGGACAGTCCTCCCAGGACACCGTTTGGAGTGGCGTGGTCGGCCTGTTTGATACCGGCATGGAAGGCATCGCGGCAGTGGTCTTCCTGTGCAGCATGGGCATTCCACTACTCAAGTTGCTTTGTCAGTTAGTGGTGCTGTTGTCCATTCGTTTGGACTTCGGCCGTAGTTACAGTTTGTTGCTGTATCGCATTTATCACCACCTACGAGACTGGGGGATGCTTGAGGTCTATCTCATGGGCGTGCTGGTGGCTATCGTCAAATTGACAGACATGGCAGCCATCACCGTAGGCCTTGGCCTGGTGTGTTTCATCAGTTTGTTGCTGGTCCAGGTCTGGCTGGAGGTGGTGATGTCACCCCATCAGATCTGGCAGGCGTTATCAGGAGAAGATGCCCATGCGGGCGATTGATGCAGGGATTCTGATCTGTACGGAGTGCCACGAGTTGAATCGGCAGGATGCTGAGGCCGACAACCAAACCTGTACTCGCTGCGGCGCGTTGGTTCATTCCCGTCGCCCGAACAGCTTGATGCGGACCTGGGCGTTGTTGATCACGGCCGCGATTCTTTATATTCCGGCCAACATGTTGCCGATCATGACTATCAACTCGCTGGGCCAGGGCGCCCCGAGCACCATCATGGCCGGCGTCATCGAGCTGGTTCAACACGGCATGATTCCTATTGCCGCCGTGGTGTTCATCGCCAGCATCGTTGTACCCACTTTCAAACTGGTGGGCATCGCCTTGTTGTTGTTTTCCGTGCAGCGGCATCAGCCTATGTCGGCGCAGCAACGCATCCTTATGTACCGTTTTATCGAGTTCATTGGCCGCTGGTCGATGTTGGATATTTTCGTGATCGCCATTTTGGTGGCTGTTGTGAATTTCGGACGGCTCGCCAGTGTCGAAGCCGGTCTCGGCGCGATCGCTTTCGCCAGCGTAGTGATTTTGACAATGATTGCCGCAGTAACCTTCGATCCCCGACTGATTTGGGATAACACGGAGTCGGATGACGACCATGACTGATTTGCCTACCGCTAAAACTCGACCGGCTTCGAACTGGTCGGCCATCTGGGTCCTGCCGTTGATTGCCTTGATCATCGGTGGTTGGCTCGGTTGGCGGGCTTATAACGAGACCGGAATCGAGATCAATGTGCGCTTTGAGAGCGGCGAAGGCATCCAGGTCAACAAAACCGAAGTCGTCTACAAAGGGATGACGGTCGGCAAAGTGACGGCCCTTACACTCGATGACGAAGGCAGCTCCAAGGGAGTGGTCGCGACCATCGAGATGAACAAGGACGTCGAACAATACCTCAAGACCGAAACACGTTTCTGGCTGGTCAAGCCGAGCGTGAGCCTGGCCGGGATCACTGGCCTGGAAACCCTGGTATCGGGTAACTACGTGGCTATCAGCCCAGGTGAAGGAGAGTCGGCCCGTAAATTCAAGGCCCTGGCCGAAGAGCCGCCGCTGTCGGACGCCAAGCCGGGTTTGCACCTGACCCTCAAGGCTGATCGGTTGGGTTCGCTGAACCGTGGCAGCCCGGTGTTCTACAAACAGATTCAGGTCGGTCAGGTGAAGAGCTACCTGTTGTCCGAGGATCAGGGCAAGGTCGAGATCAAAATCTTCATCGAGCCGACCTATGCCAACCTCGTGCGCAAACACACACGTTTCTGGAACGCCAGTGGCATCAGCATCGATGCCAACCTCTCGGGTGTCAAAGTGCGCAGCGAATCCCTGGCCAGCATCGTGGCCGGAGGGATTGCCTTCGCCACGCCGGAAAGCCGCAAGGACAGCCCGCCGACGGACCCAAGCCTGCCGTTCCGTCTTTACGAAGACTTTGACGCCGCTGCGGCGGGCATCCGGGTGAAGGTCAAGCTCAGTGATTTCGAAGGGTTGCAGGCCGATCGTACCCCGGTCATGTACAAAGGCATCCAGGTCGGCAGCCTGAAGAACCTCAAGGTTGATCCGGACCTGGCCAGCGCCACGGCTGAATTGACCCTGGACCCCTTAGCTGAAGATTACCTGGTAACCGGCACGCAGTTCTGGGTCGTCAAACCATCAATCTCCCTGGCGGGTATCACCGGCCTTGAAGCGTTGGTCAAGGGCAACTACATTGCCGTGCGACCGGGTGACAAGGGTGGCGCGCCGCAACGCGAGTTCGAAGCTCGGGCGAAAGCACCGCCGTTGGATTTGCGTTCCCCGGGGCTGCACTTGGTGCTGCTGACCGAAAACCTCGGATCACTGGAGGTCGGCAGTCCGATCCTCTACAAGCAGGTCAAGGTCGGGTCGGTGCAGAGTTATCAGTTCTCCCGCAAGAAGAAGCAGCTGATCATTGGGGTGCACATCGAGAAGGCGTACGAAGGGCTGGTCAACGGCTCGACACGGTTCTGGAACGCCAGTGGTATCACTCTTACGGGAGGTTTGACGGGCGGGATCCAAGTCAAGAGCGAGTCCCTGCAAAGCCTGATGGCCGGCGGGATTGCCTTCGAAACTCCGGAACCGAATGTGCCGCTGAAGAGGCGTATACCACGTTTCCGTCTGTTCGCCGATCACGAAGCTGCACAACAGCGAGGCACCGTGATCACGATCAAGGTCGACCGCGCTGATGGTTTGCGCAGTGGTACGCCGATCCGGTTCAAAGGGTTGGATGTGGGCAAGATCGAGGATGTTGATCTCAGCGCCGATATGCAGTCGGTGCTGCTCACGGCGCGTATCACCGAAGTGCCGGAGCGCATCGCCCGGGCCGGGTCCCAGTTCTGGGTGGTCAAGCCTGAGTTGGGATTGATGAAGACCTCCAATCTGGAAACGCTGGTAACCGGCCAATACATTGAAGTGCAGCCTTCGACGAAAAACCTTGGGCCGCAGAAAAGCTTCGTGGCCCTGGCCAACCCCCCAGAGAGCGCTGTGCCCGAAGCGGGACTGAGCCTGGTGCTGAGCGCGGCTCGCCGTGGTTCGTTGAAGGTCGGCGTACCGGTGACCTATCGGGAGATTACGGTGGGCAAGGTCACCGGTTATGAGCTGGGCCAGACTGCGGACCGGGTGCTGATCCATATCCTGATCGAGCCCAAGTACGCGCCGCTGGTGCGCGGCGGCACACGTTTCTGGAACAGCAGTGGTTTCGGTCTGGACTTTGGTCTGTTCAGGGGCGCGACGGTGCGAACCGAGTCGCTTGAAACGCTTATCCAGGGCGGCATTGCGTTCGCAACGCCGGATGGCGAACGAATGGGCAACCCGGCCCGACCGGAGCAGACTTTCCCGCTGTTCGATAAGTTTGAAGATGAATGGCTGACCTGGGCGCCGAAGATCAGTCTCGGCAAGTAAGGTTGTTGGGTTTAGCACTTGTGGCGAGGGCTTGCTTGCGCTGTGCTCTGTAGGAGCTGGCGAAGCCTGCGATCTTTTGATCTTGATCTTGATCTTGATCTGATCTTTCGCTCTGGACTCAATGGGCAGTGGAAAGATCGCAGCCTCGTTGCACTCGACAGCTCCTACGCAGCTCCTACGGGAGCAAGCTCCCCGCCACTGGTTGTGCAAACCATGAAAAAGGCCGCGATCCAATGGGTCGCGGCCTTTTTCATGCCCAGTCATTCACCTCACACTGGATCCAGCTCCGGCTCGTCGGCCTGGACATTCACCGTGGCCTTCACCGCATCATGACGACGGATGTACTTCCAGTCCGCTTCGTCGATGTAGATGCCGTTCGGGCCGCTGCCACCTTCCAGGTCGATGGCGACACTGGCGCAGACTTGCGGCTTCACACTGGCCAGGATCGGCACGAAGCCCAGTTGCAGGCTGGTTTCCAGCAGGGCGGCCTGGTTTTTCTCGTCGATGTCCGCTGCTTCGTCCAGGTAGTACGGCAGACGCACGCGGCCGGCCTGTTCGCGGTCCATCAGGTGCAGCAACAAGTACATGTTGGTCAGCGCCTTGATGGTCATGGTGGTGCCGTTGGACGCCGCGCCGTCGATGTCGGTGTGGATCACTGGCTGGCCGTTGACCTTGGTGATCTCGAACGCCAGTTCGAACAGGTCCTTGAGGCCGAGCTGGTTGTGGTTCGCCGCCACCAGACGCGCCAGGTACTCCTTGGCTTCTTCGTTCTTGTTGTCCTGCTCGGCGCTCTGGCTGAGGTCGAACACTGACAACGTCTCGCCTTCCTCGTACTGGCCGGCACTGTGGATGATCTGGTCGATGTGCTTGAGCGCCTCCTTGTTCGGCGCCAGGACGATCCGGAAGCTCTGCAGGTTGGACACCTGGCGCTTGTTGATCTCGCGGTTGAACAGCGCCAGTTGGTGCTCAAGGCTGTCGTAGTCGCTGCGGATGTTACGCAGGGTCCGGGCGATGTCGGTTACCGCCGCACGGCGCGCCTTGCCCAGGGTCAGGGCTTCGTCGGTGCGGTGGGCATAGGCGTTGATCAGCAGTTGCAGGCGCCGCTCCATGTCGTCTTCGCTGTCGAACTTGGCCACGCCCTTGAGGCGCACCTGGGCATACAGCGCTTCGATCTGGCCGTCGACCCGCAGCAGCCCTTGCCAGCTGTCCTGATAGTCATTGAGCAGCGGCAGCAGGTTGTCCATGGAATCGTCGACCGGGTCCATGAACGGCGTGCCAAACGGCAGGTCCGCCGGCAGCAATTGACGACGGCGCAGGGCGTCGTCGAGGGTACGTTGCTTGGCTTCCATGTCGGCGATCTGTCGGCCCACCAACTGCAACTTGGCGGACAATTGCTGGACGCGCTCGGTGAAGGCATCGCTGGAGCGTTTGAGTTCATCCTGGGCGGCTTCCATCTGCGCCAGTTGCTCGAGCTTCTCGCCTTCCTCGGCGCTCAGGGTCTGGCTGCGGCGGAAGTCTTCCAGGGCTTTCTGTGCGTCCAGGACCTGCTGGTACAGCGCCTCGGTCTGGGTCTTGCTCGCGGCGCGGTCGGCGGCCACGGCTTGCTGGGTCTTGAGCTGCTTGAGCTCTTTTTCCAGGCGTTCTTTCTGGTCGCGCAGCGCAGCGCGGTCGGCCAGGGCTTGCAGAGCAGGCGGTTCGATGTGGGACAGGTCGATGGACAGGCCCGGCACTTCGAAACGCTCGCCTTTGAAGCCGTCGAGGATCAGCTCCATGGATTTGACCCACTCGCCATTCTCGTCCAGCGCGATGCCGTGTTCGCCCAGCGGCAGGCTGAACAGGGCGCTGTTGAACAGGCGCATCAGGCGTTCGACGTCCTGCTGCGAGAACTCTTCCCGCAGGCGGGCGTAGCTGTTGTTGTCGGCGTGATCGAGTTGCTGCTTGACCGACTTCAGGCGTTTTTCCAGGTCCCGCAGGCGCTCTTCCAAGTCCTCGGCGCTGAACTGCCGGGACTGGGCCAGGGCGCCGGCCAGTTCGTCGTGGGCGTCCTTGGCTGCGAGCAGTTGTTGCTCCAGGACCTTGACATCATCCACCAGGGCAAAGCGGTGCTTGAGCACCGACAGCTCGCCGAGCCAGCGCTGGATGCCGCTGATTTCCCGTTCCAGGCGCATCAGCTCCTGAGTGCCGCCGCGCTGGTCGTTCTGCAGCGAATCCTGTTCGTTGCGGTAGTGCTCGGCCTGGATGGTCAGCTCTTCCTTGCGCGCACTGGCGTAGTCCGACCAGGTGCCCAGCAGCGAATCGAGCAATGGCGAGAGGCGATGCAATTTGCCGCGCAGGATGTCGCGCTGCTTCACGCCATTGGCCAGGGCTTCCACCAGCGGACCGGCCGCCACCAGAGAGTTGTAGTCCTGCTCCATGCGGCGTACGTCGCGGAAGGCTTCTTCGCACGCGGCGATGTAGTCCACGCTACCGGAGCGCAGGCTGTGCTCGAACGCGTCGAGGAACAGTTGCTTGAGTTTGGCTGCGGTGATTTCGCGCATGTGCAGTAGGTTGATGAACAGCGCGCGGAAGGTCTTGAGGCTTTGCTCGCTGGTGGAGCGCAGCGGGATCAGTGTCAGGTCCAGTGGGATCGAGGTGTGACCACCCACCAACAGGCGTCGCAGTTCATCCGGCTTGAGTTCGTAGGCCTTCAAGCCTTCGCGCTCCAGGTTGGTGAACAGCTCTTTCTGACGCAGGCAGGTGTCATTTTTCTGATAGTGGGCCAGGTCCAGTTTGCCGGCGTAGGCAAAGAACTGGTGACCGAAACCGCCGCCGGGGCCGCGACCGACCACGCCAATCACGTGTGGGCCGTGGGGCAGGGCGACTTCCACCAGGATGTAGCTGGTGTCCGAGGCAAAGTAGAAACGCCGGGATTGCTCCAGGCTGTACTTGCCGAAGCTCATGTCCGACATGCGCGCCAGGATCGGGAACTGCAAAGCGTTGATCGAGGCGGATTTACCGAGGTTGTTCGCGCCATAGACCGACAGCGGTTCTTCCAGCGGGAACAAGCCGAGGCTGTAGCCGGCGGTGTTTAAAAGGGCAAAGCGGCGGATGCCGTAGCGTTCCTTGCTCATGCGTCGGTCTCCTGTTCTTCGGCAATGGCGCGGGCCAGTGCGTCTTCTTCGCTCTCACCTTCAAACTCGCTGAGGTCCAGCGGATCATCGGTCTGCAGCAATTTTTCGTCGCTGTCTTCGTCGATCAATACCGGCACCGGCAACGGCAGCACGCTGTGCAGGCTGGCGGCCAGGTCGCGGTCCTGCTGGACCGACAGACAGACGTCGAGGAATCGATGCATCGGTGGCAGGAAACGGTACACGCCGTTTTCTTCGCTGGAAAAACCCAGTTGGGTCATGCGCCGCATGATTTTCTCTTCCAGTTCTTCCTGGGTCTGTACTTCGGCCTGGATGAACAGGTCGCGGTACTTTTCCAGCAGCGAAGGCAGCTCATCGCGGCCCAGGCTGCCGCCGTCGAGCACGGCAATCGGGTCGCGGCCCTGGTCGGCCAGGTGCTCGACCAGAATGAAGGTGAACAGGGCCAGGCGCTGGGCGGTCTTGTTGACTGCCGCGGCGGCCAGGTCCGGCACGAAGTAATAGAAGCCACGGGTGTCGCACACCAGTTCGAAGCCCAAGGCCTTGAACAACGTGCGGTACTGGTCCTGGAAGTTCGACAGTTGCGCGTACAGCTCCGGGTCACGGCGGCTGACGTGGTAGCCCTTGAACAACTCGCGGAAGATCGGCGCCAGCTGGGACAGTTCGGATAGATCAAGATGCATGGGGGATGCTCGCAGAATCCTCGGCGGCGGTGTCGCCGGCCAAGAGCAGGGCGAAGGAGCGCAGGCTGACCTGATGCTCGTGAGTGTGATAGTCGCGGCGTTCCAGACGCTCACGCTTGAAACGTTTTTCCCGCGACAGGCGCGAGAACCAGTACAGCAATTCGTCGGTGGCGCCGTCCGGTTCCTGCTCCAGCAGCCAGGTCATCAGGTCCGGCATCGGCAGGGCGTCTTCGCAACGCTCGACCATCTCGCGCACGGTGCGTGGCGCACGCGGTGCTTCGCCGCCCTTGTGGGTCTTGTGGGACTTGGGGAAGCGCGCCGGTTTCGGTTCGAAACGGGCCAGCGCATAGACATAGGCTTCGACCTGGCTGGCGCTGCCCAGGAACGTGCTTTGCGGCCGAGTGAACAGCGGCATGGCGGCCTGCGGTACGGCATCGATGCCTTTGCGGCGAATGGCCGCCAGGGCCAAGGCGGCGCCACGGGTCACGGCGTTGTGACGGCGGGCCTCCTCGCGCAGAGGCAGGAGCAATTCACGGGCATGACGCAGGGTCAACTGGGCGCTGGTCTGCATCTCCAGGATGCGCGCATGGGTGCGCAGCAGCATGTCGTCGTCCACCAGGTGACCGAGGCGCTGCTGTTCGGTGAGCATGCGCAACAGTACGTTCTCGACCTTGCGCACGCCTTGCTCGAAGGCGCCATCGGCGTTCACCAGTTGGATCATCGGCTCGACGTATTCGTCCCAGGTCGCCAGCACTTCGGCATAACGCTGGCGCAGCGGGATCTGCCGGTCGCTGGTCTTGGCCCGTTCGGCCACGGCCACCAGGGCCTGTTCGTCGTTGGCGAGTTTCTTGAGCACGTCGCGCACGCGCATGTCCAGCAGGCGCAACTGGCGGGCCAGGTCGTTGCCGTCGCGCACATCGAAGGCATCCTGGATATAACCGGCCAGGCGCTCGAGGTGGCGCAGGTAGGCCTCGATCTCCAGGCACAGGCCCAGGCGGTGTTCGCGGCGCAGGTAGGCGAGAAAATCATGGATCTGGGCGTTGAGCTCGAAGCGGTTCGGGCTTTTCGCCACCGGTACGAGGATGTCCAGGCGGATCCACACGTCCAACAGGCTGGTGATGTCCTGGGGCGTGCTGTCCAGTTGTTGGGCGGCCAGTTGTGAACGCAATTCGTTGAGGCTCAGGGTGCCCTGGTCGAAGTGCTCGCACAAAGGTTCCAGCAATGCCCAGTGTTCAGCGAGGGCGCGCAAGACGCGCTTGGGTTCGATCATCGCAATGGCCGTCGGGTTGGCAATTAAAAGCAGCGATTGTACTGCATCGGGCCGGTTGCGATTCACCCCTTGGACAGACTGTCGTTGGCGATCGATCAACTATTGGCTCAACAGGGGAGCGATCCGCCTCGAAGGGCGGTAGAATCCCTCCCACTTTCAGTTATCCACAAGTGGCCGACCCTTGCTTATCGAGTCCCGTCGCCGCGCCTATCTGACCGCCATGCAGGTGGTCAACTGGCTGCCGCGTACCGAATTGCCGTTCGCCGCCCCGTCGCGGCCCGAGCTGCTGGAAGCGCCCGAGCCCAAGTACATCGCGCCGGTCGTGACCGCACCTGTGGCCAAGACGGTTGTCGAGCCGGTGGCTCCCGTGGTCGATCGGCCGAAAATCGAAGTGCCGCGTCCGAGCCTGGCCTCGACCCGTACCAACGCCAAGCCGGTGGAAGAGGTTGTCGAGGCCCCACCCAAGGCTCCCTACGTCGCCCCGCCGCGTTTCGCCCTGCAACTGCTGCGGGCCGGGCGTTGCCTGCTGTTGGTGGAGTTGCCCACGGGCGAGCCGTTTCAAAGCCGCGATCCCGCCTATTTGCTGCTCAAGGACATGCTGCGCGCCGCCGGTCTGCCGGACAGCCCGCAGATCATTGGCGAACCGGTGCGCTGGCCGCTGTTGTCCCGCGGCACCATGGACCAAGGGCCCGAAGCGGCGCGGGATTTCGTCCAGGGGTTCGTTTCGGCGCGCCTCGAAGACGAGACCTGCGTGTGCCTGTGGCTGATCGGCCTGCCGGCGGTGAAGTTTGCCGGCGAGGCGGATGCCGAAGCGTTCAATCGTGAACTGCAGGTCGAAGGCCTGGGCTCGGCCTGGGCGTTGCCCGGGTTGGAACTGTTAATGGAAACGCCACAGCGCAAGGCTGATGTCTGGCAAGCCATGCGCCGGCTGATGGCGCGCTGGAAAGAATCGAATGAGTGACGCTGTATCGTTCCGCCCGATGACCGAGGCAGACCTCGACGCTGTACTGAAAATCGAATACGCCGCCTACAGCCACCCTTGGACCCGCGGGATCTTTCTCGACGGGTTGGGCAAATACCAGATCTGGCTGATGTTCGAAGGTCAGCAGCAAGTGGGTCATGGCGTGGTGCAGATCATCCTGGATGAGGCGCACCTGCTCAACATTACCGTCAAACCGGAAAACCAGGGCCGTGGCCTGGGCTTGCGACTGTTGGAGCACCTCATGTCGATTGCCTACAAGGCCGAGGCCCGGGAGTGCTTTCTGGAAGTGCGCGACAGCAACCGCACGGCGTTCCGGCTGTATGAGCGCTATGGCTTCAATGAAGTGGGCCGGCGCCGGGATTACTACCCGGCGGTGGGTGGGCGTGAGGATGCGGTGGTCATGGCGTGTACTTTGGTGGACTGAAGCGCCGCTCCCACAGAGTATTGGTGGGGTACATCAAACCTGAGGTCATACACAAAACCACTGTGGGAGCGAGCCTGCACGCGATGGCTTCGGCACATCCGACATTTGATACAAGCTGACCCACCGCTTTGGCGAGCAGGCTCGCTCCCACTGGGTCGGGTCAACGCTTGCCATCCAGCGGATCGATATCGGCCATTTCCGCTTCGTCCAGTCCATCGCCCCCACCAATATCGTTTTCACTCACCACACTCAGGTCCCAGTCCGCCCGCTCGTCGTCGCCCTCAAAGGCATCCCGGGCGCCGTCTTCGTGGATGAGGGTTTCCGGGCTCATGTCGTCATCGGTCGGCTGGTGATCATCCGTCGAGGCACCCGTCATACCTGCTTCACGCACGCGTTCACGAGGCAACAAGTGCTCGCGTTGGTTTTTCGGCAGTTCGTCGCCGATTTTCGCGCTGGGTTGTTCGTCGTCGAATTCCAACTCATGCATCGAGCCCATGCGATCTTCGTTGTCGTCGATGGGTTCCGGTTGCATCGCATCAAAGGGGCGTCGTGAATCATTCATGGCAATTCCTCATACTGTGGGCCTTACTGGTGTCGACCGGCAGTGCATCCAGGAATTCCAATGCATCGCCGACGTGACCTCGACCGGCGGTCGTTTGTCACAGTTGCGCACTCTCAATCGAGGCTAGACAGCATGAACGAATTACAAGATCTGATTGATAACAACGCGCGTTGGGCCGATGCGATCAAGCAGGAAGATCCTGACTTCTTCTCCAAGCTGGCTCGTCAGCAAACCCCGGAATACCTGTGGATCGGCTGTTCCGATGCGCGGGTGCCAGCCAACGAGATCGTCGGCATGCTGCCGGGCGATCTGTTCGTACACCGCAACGTGGCCAACGTTGTGCTGCACACGGACCTCAACTGCCTGTCGGTGATCCAGTACGCGGTGGACGTGCTCAAGGTCAAACACATCCTGGTCACCGGCCATTATGGTTGTGGCGGTGTGCGTGCCTCGATGCAGGACCGGCAACTGGGTCTTATCGACGGCTGGCTGCGCTCGATTCGCGACCTGTACTACGAGCATCGCGAGGCGTTGGGCCAATTGCCGACCGAGGAGGAACGTGTCGACCGCCTGTGCGAGCTGAACGTGATCCAGCAGGTGGCGAACGTCGGCCATACCAGCATCGTGCAGAACGCCTGGCACCGCGGGCAGAAACTGTCGATTCATGGCTGCATCTACGGCATCAAGGACGGACGCTGGAAGAGCCTGGACACTACGATCAGCGGTTTCGAACAGTTGCCGTCGCAGTATCGGCTGCGTCCGGTCGGGGCGCCCTGAGTCTGGTTCGTCAGTCGCGGTGACATTGACGGCGCCAGTGCCGTAGAAACTTCATTCCCTGCTCATTGGGCGGTTCGTCATAGCCGGTAATCCAGCCATGACAGTTGGACGAACCGCACCGGCAGGCGAACTGTCGATACAGTTTCTGTTCGGTACTGGCGTAGTCCATCGTCAGGCAGTCACCTTCATCGATACGGGCCAGTGACCACAGCCACAGTTCGCTCATGTCGAGGAAGACATTCGGGTTGCAGGAATGCAGCAGCAGTCCGGTGAAGCGTGGGTCATACATGTGGACGTCCGGCAGGATCTGCAGCGTGTGCAGGCGCCGTCGGCTGACCAGCAGCCCCGATACCCTGCACATCCTCTCCATGGGGGCGAATGGTTTGCGGGCGATGATGCCGTTGCCACGGCCATCGGTCGTGCTACGCACTTCGAAATCACGCACGCAAGGGTAGCCCAGGCGGGTACTGAGTTGCTTTTCCGGGTAGATGCAATCCCGGTGCTGTGAACAGTCGCTATCTGTGATGAACATGCTCATGACAGTCCTTGTCGGTGATAAACACTCGACTTTCTGGCGCTGGCGATCCTGCCGGCGGTCGTTGAAAAAACCAGGATAGCTTCGCCCAAGTCGGGGGTTTCATCTACTGTCGACTCTGACAGGTGCCAAAGGCGCTTTCCCGCGTCAGCGCAAGCCGACGCGGGAAGGCGCCTCAAGGTTTAGACCGCCTCGGCAGGCAGCGGCATAGGCACCTTCAGTTGCGGAAGTTGCGACTTGATCGCCGGTG
Organism: Pseudomonas sp. RL_105y_Pfl2_101; assembly: GCF_963970585.1. Classification (NCBI taxonomy): domain Bacteria; kingdom Pseudomonadati; phylum Pseudomonadota; class Gammaproteobacteria; order Pseudomonadales; family Pseudomonadaceae; genus Pseudomonas; species Pseudomonas sp. RL_105y_Pfl2_101. The sequence goes on along the minus strand of NZ_CAXAPG010000038.1, from coordinate 33,954 downwards.
TTTCGCATTTTTTCGCCGCGTCTTCCTCGCTCAGTTTGCGAACCGAGGTGTAGAACAATTCGCAGGTTTTCTCCTTCTGCATGACCTGCCAGGTCTGCGTGCATTGGTTCAGCAGGGTGTTCGGGTCGGTGCCCGGCTTACTGCCCATGCCGGCCTGCCAGCATGCAGCGCTCAGGTCCTGACCCATGACTTTCAAGCCGGCGGCATCCGCCTTGGCTTCGTCACCGTCGTAGTTGTCCTTGTCGGCGGCGTACCAGATATAGCTTGGGTGGTTGGAGCCCAGGACCGGCACCTTGACCCCCGCAGTCGGCGTGATGGTTGCCAGGCCGAGCACGCCCACGGTCTGGCCATACTGGGTCTTGATCCAGTTACGCACAGGGGCGCCGAAGGCCACCATCGGCAGTGTGCCCCCGCTGGCGCTCTGGGTGACTTGCTTGACCATGGTGGTCTGGTAATCGTTGAAATAGTCGTACAGCCCCTCCAGCGTCTGGCCCGCATTGGACGGCGCCGCGATGGGCGCGATGTCGATGATGGTCTGGTAGGCCGGCGTCTGTTCAACCGCAATGCCGTTGACGGTCAGTAGCGTGGCCCAGCGGTCGGTGGTGGCCGACTCCAGGTAGTCCTGGGCCTGAGTCAGGGAGTAATCCGGCGGGAAGTGCAGTAACTCGACACTCTTGCGGTTTTCCAGGGCCATGCCCAGCGGCAGGAACAGGTACCAGTTATAGGACCATTTCTTGTCGCTGTTGAGTTTGGAGGCGCCGTTGTACGCCAGGTCCCCGGCGTCGAGCAGGGCCTTGAGCGGTTGGCCGTAGCTCTTCGGGACGCCGCTGATGTGGGCATAAACTTTATCGTTGTCGCTTTTGACACTGACCTTGGCCGTGCTGTAGCCATCGCGCTGTACGCTTTGGGTCAGGTAATGCTCGACGGTCTGCTCCAGAGTCCAGTCGCGAAAGCAGATGACGTTGCAGTTGTTGGGGTAGGCGAAGAGGCGAGTGACGCGTTCGGTGCTGCCAAGTTGTACGTCAATGTCGTCGGCGTGAGCCGTGGCGCTCAGGGCGGCCAGGGCAGCAAGAGGAAGTACTGCGAGTTTGAACATGCTCAGATCCTTTTCAGCGTGTGGGCCCCTCGAAACAGGGCGCCCCCATACTGAAACAGACCGGGCCGAAGAAAAAGTGGGCCGAGGGAAATATCGACCGTTTTTTATGGCGTTATGGCATCGCTGCTAGCAAATAGCTCAATGTTGTCCGACGGCCAGCAGCACCAGGGCGATGATCAGCAGTGGACGGTGCTCCAGCCATTCCCCGGGGCGGGTACGGGGCAGCAACGCCGGCATGCTAAAACTCGGGTCGATCAAGCGGCCGCGTCACGGGCGCTGTTCGGCCCGGGGACGTAGGTGACAATCAGGGAAATCACGATCAGCGGCAACAATAGAACAATCCAGTGACCATGGGAGGCTTATCGGGTTCGAGGGGCACCCATGAATATTTTCAATAGGGACTCGCGGCGCTCTTTAGAAAAAAATCGCCGGGCCGATGGCAAGGGACAGCATTTCATTCTCCTGCTGTCGGAGCTGCCCATGTTCAACAACCGCCTGAAGCAGGAGCTGTTGGCTCTTCGCCAAGAACTGTCCAGCCTTGCGCAAGTCAAGGAAAGCCTGGATCGCGAGATGCTTGGCCTCACCCTGGATGCCGATGGACGGATTCAATCGGTCAATCAGAACTTCCTCGACGAGATGCGCTACAAGAGCCAGGACTTAATTGGCCGGCCTGTGGATGAACTGGTTCCTGCATATTTGAAATCCAATGAGTTCCAGGTTCGCTTCAAGTCGGCGTTGACCCGTGGCGAGCACTTTTCCGGTGCCGTGCGCCTGGTGCGGGGCAATGGCCAGGAAGCCTGGCTGCGTTCGATCCTCCAGCCCGTACGGGGTGCTGACGGGCGGATCCGCTATTTTTCGATGTATTCCAATGACCTGACCCGCACCATTGAGGCCTCTCGTGAGCATGAAAACCTCATCGGCGCGTTGGTGCGTTCAACGGCGGTGATCGAATTCGATTTGGGCGGTCACGTGCTGACGGCCAATGATCGCTTCCTCAACGCCATGGGTTACAGCCTTGCGCAGATCAAGGGCAAGCACCACCGTATGTTTTGTGAGTCTGAGGAATACAACAGCGCGGCCTACGAGCAGTTCTGGAAGCGCCTGAACAGCGGTGAGTTCGTGGCCGGCCGCTTCAAGCGTATCGACAGCAATGGTCGTGAGGTCTGGCTGGAAGCCTCCTACAACCCGGTGGTCGATGCCAACGAGCGACTGTATAAAGTGGTCAAGTTCGCCACCAACATCACCGACCAGGTCAATCAGGAAAAAGCCGTCGCCGATGCAGCCAGCATCGCCTACAGCACCTCGCTGCAAACGGACAGCACCGCCCAGCGTGGCACGACGGTGGTGACCCAGGCCGTGGACGTGATGCGCGACCTGGCCCGGCACATGCAAACCGCTGGTGAAGGCATCGAGGCTCTGAATGAACAATCCCTGGTGATTGGTACCATCGTCAAGACCATCAGCGGCATCGCCGAACAAACCAACCTGCTGGCGCTCAACGCCGCGATCGAAGCGGCCCGGGCCGGCGAGCAAGGGCGCGGTTTTGCGGTGGTAGCCGATGAAGTGCGACAACTGGCATCGCGCACCAGCCAGGCGACCGATGAAATCGTTGGTGTGGTTCGCCAGAACCAGGACATGGCCCGCAACGCCGTGGCGTTGATGACCGACGGCCAGCATCAGGCCGAGCACGGCCTGGCCCTGGCCGCCGAGGCGGGGACGGTAATCGTCGAGATCCAGGACGGGGCCAAGAAGGTGGTCGATGCCGTGAGCCAGTTTGCCAATCAGTTGTCCACTTAAGATATAATTATTGTTTTTTACATATTAATTATTGTTTTTAGATAATTTTCTGGCTATGTTTTGGGCTCCCATATTCTATTGGAGTCTCACATGCACTCGAATCGTCTTGCCCTGTACAGCCAACGGATGGCAGCCATCACCTTTGTTTTCATGGTATCGATGATGGTCGTCAACGCGGCGGCCTGGTTGTTTCCTGAAGCAGCCTCAGCCTCGCGATACGGCCTGGGGTTTTCCCTCACCGAACGGCAGCTGTCGAGCTTGTCTGAAGAGGCGCTGCGGTTGACGGGGTGGCAGCGCCTGGGTGGGATACTGTTGACGAGCATTCCCTTGCTGGCCCTGGCGGTCGGGCTCACCAACTTGCGCAGGCTTTTCAAACACTATGCCCAAGGGCAATACTTTTCCAACGCAGCAGCGGTTTATCTGGGGAATACGGGGCGCGCGGTGGCGTTGTGGGTGCTGCTGGACTTCATCTGCGAGCCGTTTCTCAGCCTGCTGGTGACGATCAATGCGCCGGTCGGCCAGCGACTGCTTACCTTCAGTATTACCGCGCCGTCTTTCGTTGCTCTATTTCTTGCCGCCTGTATTGCGATCATTGCCCGGATATTGTCCCAGGCCAGTGAAGTCGATTCAGAAAACAGAACATTCGTTTGAGATTCTCATGCCCATCGTTATCCAACTCGATGTGATGCTGGCCATGCGCAAGGTCAAATCCAAGGACCTTGCTGCTGCAATCGGCATTACCGAAGCCAACCTTTCCTTGTTGAAACAAGGAAAGGTCAAGGGCATACGCCTGGCGACCCTCGAAGCCATTTGCAGCTATCTGCAATGTCAGCCCGCGGATCTGCTGGTCTATCAACCTCAGAGCGAGCTCGATCAGTCGCCCAGTGCTTGACCCTCTCGCCGTGGATCCGCACCGCCGGCCAGTGAGGTTTTCCCTTGCGCATCGCGCACCCGGACAATGGCCTGGGTGCCGCTGTTCATGTCGATCTCGCTCACAGCATGGCCTTTGTCTTTCAGCGCCTTGACCAGCGTCGCGCTGATCTGGCCCTTTTCCAGTTCGGTGGGGCCATTGCGGCTACCGAAGTTGGGGAAGTTGATGGCGGTTTGCGGGTCCAGGTTCCAGTCGAGCAGGCCAATCACTGACTTGGCGACGTATTCGATAATTTGCGAGCCCCCCGGTGAACCAACAGCGGCCAGCAGCTCACCACTTTGACGATCGAAGATCAGCGTCGGCGCCATGGACGAGCGCGGGCGTTTGCCGGGTTCGACGCGGTTGGCGACTTTTTGCCCGTTTTCTTCAGGGATGAACGAGAAGTCAGTCATCTGGTTGTTGAGCATGAAACCCTGGACCATCAAGTGTGAGCCGAACGCCGACTCCACCGTGGTGGTCATGGATACGGCACCGCCCTGATCATCCACCGCCACCACTTGCGAGGTGGAAATGCGCAGTGGCGAACGGTCCGGCGCGTAGGCCACCTGGATGCCCGGCGGTGTCCCAGGCTTGGCGACACCCATGCTGCGTGGGCCGATCAGGTTGGCGCGGCTGGCCAGGTAACTCGGATCGACCAGGCCTTTGACCGGCACCGGGACAAAATCCGAGTCGGCGACGTACTGGGCGCGGTCGGCGTAGGCCAGGCGTTCCGCTTCAGCGATCAAGTGCGCCGCCTCGGGCGCGGGCTCGAGGCCGGCGGGCTTATCGGTCTTGAGGGGCTTCAAAGGCGCGAGCGCGTTGCGGCTGTCGCGCTGTTCGAGGGCCTGCAAGGTCCCGAGGATCTGCGCCAAGGCAATCCCGCCAGAAGAAGGGGGCGCCATGCCGCAGACTTGCCAGCGCTTGTAGTCGGAGCACAACGGCGCACGCTCTCGGGCAGCGTAGCCCTGGAGGTCATTGAGCGAAAGGCTGCCGGGATTGGCGTGGCCGCGCACCTTGGCGACCATCTCCTCGGCCAACGGCCCTTTGTACAACGCGTCCGGGCCTTCGTTGGCGATGCGCTTGAGCACCCCGGCCAATGCCGGATTCTTCAGCGTCGTGCCGACGGCTTTCGGGCTGCCATCGGCGTTCAGGAAGTAGGCGGCCATGTCCGGCGAGCCTGGCAGGGACGGATCGGTCGCGATCAACGAATGCAATCTGGGCGAGATCGCGAAACCTTGTTCCGCCAGCGCGATAGCCGGTTCGAACAGCCTCGCCCATTCCAGACGCCCGTGTTTGCGATGGGCCAGTTCCAGCGCGCGCAACACCCCCGGGGTGCCAACGGAGCGGCCGCCGATCTGAGCGGCGGTAAACGGCATGGGTTTGCCGTCGGCTTGAAGGAAAAGTTTTTCAGTGGCGCCGGCCGGTGCTGTTTCGCGACCGTCATAGGTGCGCACGGCCTTGCCATCCCACAGCACAATGAACGCACCGCCGCCGATGCCTGAAGATTGCGGCTCCACCAGCGTCAGCACCGCTTGCATTGCAATTGCCGCGTCGATGGCCGAGCCGCCGCGTCGCAACATTTCCCGTCCGGCTTCGGCCGCCAGTGGGTTGGCTGCGGCCGCCATGTGCTTGTCGGCGTAACGGGTTTGCAGATCGGTGCGGTAGCCGGAGGTGATTTCCGGCGGGGCGGGCAATGCCGGTGTGACGGTGGAGGAAGGTGGGGCCTTACAGGCGATGAGTGTCAGGGCGACAGCCAGCAACGAAACGGCTGACAGACGATGAAGGTTCGGTTTCAGATCTGTAAGCACGTGTCGCTCCATCCGTGGGCCTGGGGTATGGGGATCGACTGTAGCGATGCGCGGCGTATGGCGCAAATCAACAAGCTCTCTCGCCTCAGGGGCGTGCAACCAAATCCTGAGTGGGCAGGCACTTTTCTCGAGGCATAAAAAAACGGCCTATCTTTCGATAGGCCGTTTTTAGTACTTGGTGGTACACAGTCATTTGAACCGGGTCTATAAAGCCCAGTATCTATTAGGTTATTTTTGTTCTTGTTCTGTTAGGCATACACGTGGGCATACACGCTTTAGAATCCTGTAGCATTCCTGTGCTACTCGGCCGTTGCTTGTTGATCCCATCGCGATTAGCTTTGATGCCAATTTGATCGCAGAGACGGGGGGCGTTATGGGTTACAGGGACGTGGATGATTATTTGTTCAGCGGAGGCAGCGCCTCAGATGCGATGACGGCTCAAATCAACTCCGTTTGCGTTGAGATCAGCAAGCTTCCTGAAAAGCGAATTTTAGAAACGGACCCTGATGCACTCGCGAGCTTCTTCATAGATAAATATGACGTTGAGATTCCAGTCCTGGTCCGTGAAGGGATCGTCGCCACTCATCACGAAAGAGAGGTTCAGGTTTACTTTAGCTGGGATCGAGAGATGAGGACTGTTCCCGGAGAGGCTTACGATTTTGAAGTGCCCTTTGAAGGGGAGGCCGGCGTATTCAAGCTGCGTCCGAACCCATATGACCTGTCGCCACCTCAGGCTGTGGTGCGTTCGCAGCTACTGACCTTTACCATTTCTGACCGCTCTCTTTCCCCAGAGACCGTCAAGTCCGAGCTGGACTCTCGCCTCGCTTCAATCGAGAAATATTTAGACGCTCACCGACGGCAATGGGCTGGATTTAGACAGCAGTTATCTAACGCTGTTGTGGCTGAGATAGCATCGCGACGAACCAAGCTGCTGGAGCAAAAGGACACCGCGTCAAAGCTGTCAGGTATGGGGATTCGCCTCAAAGAGAAGCCAGGTGATGCTCGCAGCTATATTCCTCCGACGGTCAAGCAGAAGGTCATACCCCAATTACCTCCAATGACGCCCGCTCGCCCCCCGGATCCGACTCTCGATCTTAAACAGTACGAGACGATCCTTGGTCTTGTTAGAGGTGCAGGCCATAGCATCGAGCAGAGCTCATCGCGTACCAGAAAGCTTGACGAAGAAACTCTGCGGGATCTTTTTTTGGTTCCCCTCAATGCTCATTTTGGGACCGCTTCTGGGGAAGCGTTCAACTACCAGGGCAAAACAGACGTGCTGATACGTCATGACGGCGGGAACTTATTCGTTGCAGAATTCAAGATTTGGGGTGGAGACAAGCTATTTTTAGCAACCATAGATCAATTGCTGAGCTATCTGACGTGGCGAGACACGAAGGCTGCCATTGTGATGTTCAATCGTAATGCCGGCTTTACCGCTGTCGTTGAAAAAATGCGAATTTTGATTAAAGACCATCCGCGTTATGTGAGCGGTCCTGTGAGCCTTGATGAGACTAGTGATCGTTACATTTTCTCGTTGCCACAAGATAACGAAAGGAATGTCATCATCTCATTGCTGGCGTTCGATCTCGGCACGGAGTAGAGCTTTGCTAGCTAACAGCCTGTGGCGTCGCCGGGGACCCTGGCAGATTCTTTAGAACACGGGGTCGGAAACCCGCGGGATCTTGGTAGCGACAGAGATTGCAGCTTACTGAAATTTCGACGTTGAAATTGAAAGGATCCTGACGAATAAAGGGGATCGTTACCGCAACGGTAAAGGTGAGCCATTGCGTTGTTGATAGTGAACGGTTGAACCCGGTCAACCTTGGGGATGCTGTCAACCACGTCAACCTGTCAACCGACGTAGAAAACTCAGTCGCTAACAAGATGCTGCGGGTTCTTTGCCCCGTACCCATTCGAAATGTCCAGGGTCCCCGGCGAGCCACCAAGCGAGAGGGCAAATGCATAGGTGAACACCAGTTCACCAGGTTCACCTGTTCACTAAGCTGTGCACTTTGTCGCTAACACGATCACGCGGGTTTCTGACCCCGTGTCTTAAAGAAACCTCAGGGTCCCCGGCAAAATTTGGAACCGCTCCTGAAGTTCGCTGGTGGCATTGATGCTTCCGGGGAGCGGGGGAATACGCATTCTTCTGAAAAGCAGTGTTACGAACGTTACTGGTGTAACGGTTTTCGATAACTACCTGTATTTATTGGGTATTATCGGCGTAACACTGTGTTTGAGCATGAGTTTTTTAGGAGTGTTACCGAGCCAACTGGTGTAACGCTTCAGAGGTCTGAAGTAGACCGATAAACAGGAAAGAAGCTCTCGTCGAACTCTCGCCTGCCCATCAGCAACGATTGGCAGTTAGGTATGAGACTTTGCTAGGCGTCAGCAAGCTATCAGCGATTAGCCCGGTGGTGTGACAGGCCGCTACCGGCGAAAAGCGGTCCCTGGAAAGTCCAATAGGTCTCCCAATTTGGCTAGCCACACCATGACGGCGACTCCGCACGACCTAATATGAGTAGTGGAACCAGAAAGAAAATGGCTCAAGGTTGACCTTCTTAGGCTAGGCTGGCCAATAAGCTGGGGAAAAGGCTGTAGGTAAGCATCTAAGTTAACGATCACGTCGATCAATCACCATTCCATAAAATGATTTCAAGGACGTATCATGAAAAAACTTAAGATAAGCCTGAGCAATTGTTATGGTATTTCATCGCTAGACTATAATTTCGATTTTGACACAGCTAAAATCAAATCTAAGGCATACGCAATTTATGCCCCAAACGGCTCTATGAAGACTTCTTTTTCAAAGACTTTTGAAGATGTCGCGGAAGGCAAGAAACCAATAGAAGAGAGGTATGGGCGCCCTTCATTGCATGTAATTGAGTCTGATGGCGAAGCGATTCAACAAGATTCTATCTATGTCCTGAAGTCTGAGATAGATATCAGAGAGGATAGCCCCGCCATAACAGACATCCTTATTAATCCAGAGAGCAAGTCCAGATATGATGAGCTTCTAGTAAGTCTTGACAAGCTAAAAGTCAATCTGACTAAAACCCTCCAAAAAAGATCAAAGATAAAGCAGGCGGACATTGAACAAACACTACTGAAAGACTTTAATGAAAAGGACTTGTCGGCCTGCATAAAACAAATAAACGAATCTTCGATTGAGGGCGACTTGGCCTCCTATGAATACGCTACTATTTTCGACTCGAAAGTGATTGATGTTTTAAAAAGCGAAGGTTTTATCTCTAAAGCCAATGAGTTTAGTAAGCGCTATCAGGATCTATTCGATCAATCTGGAACAATATATCAAAAGGGCGTTTTCAACCCCGTTAAAGCAGAGTTATCCTTTGGTACTTTGAGCAAGCAAGGTTTTTTTGCTGGTGGTCATCGTGTTCACTTGAGAGGAGATGAAGCTTCCATAGATAAAGCCGAATTAGACCAAAAAATTCAAGCGATTCATGCACGCATTGATGGAGACGAAACACTTAAGACACTTCAAAATAGTCTTGCAAAAAACGCACAAACACAGGCATTAATTGAACTTATTGAAAACCAATCAGCGTCGCAGACGGAACTACTTCTCAATAAACTACGGCCAGAAAACCAAGAGCAATTGCGAAAGGATCTTTGGATCAATTATATCCAGAACAACACAGATGCGACTGCTTACTATGAGTCGTATGCAGCGAACAAAACAGAAATTGATTGCATTGAAACTGTTGCGGCGCAGGATGCCCCTAAATGGACGCTTGCTGTGGATCTTTTCAATGACCGTTTTGTGGATATGCCTTTCACGCTTTCGGTAGCGAACCAAGCAAAGGCTGCTTTAGGAAAAGAGAAAGCCCGGCTAAAGTTCACCTTCAAAGAGGGGGCGGACACTGTAGAGTGGTCGCGCCAAGAAGTAAAAACTCTGAGTCAGGGTGAAAGACGCGCACTGTATCTGCTTAATTTTATCTTTGATGTTGAAGCTCGGAAAGCTTCCGAAAAAGACACGTTATTTGTTATCGATGATGTTGCAGATTCTTTCGACTACAAAAACAAACATGCAATCATTCAGTACTTAGAAGACCTAAGCAAGACTCACAGATTTCATCAGATAATTTTGACCCATAACTTCGACTTTTTCCGAACCCTTGCGACCAATTTCGTCCACCGCGAAAGATGTCTTATGGCCAATCGCAACAAATCTTCAATTTGTCTCACTAAAGCCGAAGGAATAAACAATTACTTTATTGGGAAGTGGAAGGCGAAAGTGGCAAGTGACAAATTCATTCTTTGTGCCACCATCCCATTCACTAGAAACCTGATTGAGTATACGAAAGAAGATACAGACGGCGACTACTTAATACTCACTAGCCTGCTTCACTGGAAGCGCGACACAGCCGGAATTACGATTGGTAATTATTTAGAAATTTACAATAGGCTTTTTGGCACCAGCCATGATGTTACCAATGCTTCGTTTGTAATAGATTTGCTTTTTACGAATGCTAATGAGATTTGTAATTTTGTTGAGCATGACGGATTGAATCTAGAAAATAAAGTTCTGTTATCCATTGCTATACGAATTCAAGCGGAAATATTTTTAATTACCGAGATTCGAAAAATCAAAAATGATGCGAGCTATTGGAGCGAATGTAGTAGTCAGTTTGGTGCACTCATTAACGAATATTCAGATTTAGGCGCGGTAGGTTCAGCTCTACGCACACTGGAAAAAGTCAGCATTACTGTCAGCTCAAACATTCACCTAAATTCATTCATGTACGAGCCAATATTGGATTTGACTATTGAACATCTAATCTCACTTTATAAAGAAGTCCGTGCCTTAAACTATGAGGCCACCTAGCTCGCGACAATGTAATTTATTCTAACAAGGGGATATGCGTTCGCGCGAGCTCCGCCTCGGAGAGCAAGGCTGATCGATTGGATTTGTGAACGACAGCTTCCGGCCGATTTCTGCCTGTCACGATGGGTGTAATCGACTCAAAGCTGAGGGCGCTGACATTCAAAAATCCACCTAAAGCGGTCAGTAAACCGAGCTAAAGTAAGCTAGGGGCTGTGCCATCCTGACTATCCAGGTCGCTCGGAGCCCTAAGGGTTGGAGGGTCCATGCGCAACCGAGAGCCGCACCTAGCGGTAGGTGTACTTCATGGAGCGCTTACTTTTATTCTTGGCCAGTTCAACGTATAACAATGCACTTGACTATCGCTCACTTCGCTCGCTGGACGTCCAAAAGCTGCGCTTTTGTCCGCCCGTTAGCTTCACGTTAGCGGTCAGCCTGAGTCGAAATTTGAGGAGGTCATATGAGAAAACCTAGAATATTTATAGCGTCAGCCGTAGAAAGCTTGGATGTGGCTGATGCATTCAACGTAAACCTAGATCATCAGACTGAGGTAACGGTTTGGAAGCATGGGTTTAACCTCTCTCAGAACACGATTGACTCTCTGGTGAAAATGGCGGAATCAGTGGACTTCGCAATTTTCATTTTTACACCAGATGATATTGCGGAAATCAGAGACCAACAAAAGCACATTGTCCGAGATAATGTGCTTTTTGAGCTTGGCCTGTTTGTCGGTACTCTAGGTAAAGAGCGATGCTTCATAGTTAAACCTCGAGACACCGAGCTGCATTTTCCGACTGATCTTTTGGGTCTTACACCCGCAGATTACAATGGTGGAAGGTCTGATGGAAATTTAGAGGCTGCTGTAAATCACCCATGTGTACTAATCAAGAAGGAAGTGGCAAATTTAGGCTTGCTTTCACAGGATTTAAATATTCAGACAAAGCCGCGCAGGAAGGCTGGATACAATTACAAACTTGGCGACGTTGAGCATCGTCTATTGGCGAAAGTTCTTGAAAGCTACGCTCGCTCACCGGATGGTGTATCCGTATGGAGTACATTCAACGATCTGAAAGGGGTTGAGCAAGGAATACTGAGTTTAGCGGCGATTAAATTGGAAAGGGTCGGGTTTCTAGATAAGAGTATCGCTATAGATGACGAGTATAATGGCTCTGAATATTATGCATTTTCAATAACTGCCGACGGGATAGATTATTTGTTGGAAAATGAGGAGTATCTTCACAAGGCAAATAAAAAGGTAGATGCAGTTAATTTCGATGCAGATATTCCGTTTTAGATTTGAACGCTAAAATTCGCTATTAGGGGCTGCTTCTACGGTAACGTAAAGCGATCGTGTTGTAGTGGAGTGCATGTAAGCAACTTTTTCCAACCGTTCGCACGCTAACTTGGACGGGCTGAAGCCCGTCCCTTAGCTTAATCGTTATGCAAGCAAGAAGCTCAATGCGGTAGCTTGTTGGCCATTTCTTCGTAGCCGCAAAAGCGAAACGTCAGGTGATTATCGCCATCCACCATGCCAACCTTGTGATCAATACCGGTTCCGACCAGATCTTTTGTATCCGCTCCACGAACCCCACATTCCAAACGAATAGCTGACAGCTGATGCTGTGCTCCCGATTTCTCTCAGGAGCCCGCAACCATGATGCGTCCCGACGCCAAGGTCGAAAAAGTCTATCTCTACCCCAAACCTGTCGATTTCCGAAAGTCCATCGACGGCCTCGCCGCCCTGGTTGAATTGGATATCAAAGTGGCAGTGTTCGATCCCGTGCTTTTTGTTTTTCTGAATCGCTCCCGTAATCGGGTGAAAATCCTTTATTGGGAGCGCAACGGCTTTTGTCTTTGGCTCAAACGCCTCGAATCCGAACGATTTAAAACATCCCCTGACGACACGGATGAAGCCATTGTGCTGACGGTTCAGGAACTGAACTGGCTGCTCGACGGTTTTGATTTGTGGCGCAACCGCCCACATCAGGTTTTGACGCCGCGATTTGTCGCGTAGTTGGATATAATCCGGGCCATGATTTCCATGCCCGACGACCTCCCCGATGATCCGGTTCTGCTCAAGCAAATGCTTGTGCAGATGCTCAGTGAGCGTCAGGTGGACAAAGACCAGATTGTTGATCTGAAAGAACAGATCCGGCTATGGCGTGAACGTTTTTTCGGGCGTAAATCAGAACAAACCGTCGATCCGCAGACGCCACAGCTCGCGCTCTTTAATGAACCTGAAAGTCTCGCTGTTCCGGTCTGCGACGAGTCTGACGAAGAAGCCGTTGTTCCTACCAAGCGCCGTGGCAAGCGCAAGCCGTTGTCGACTGACTTGCCGCGCATCGAAGTTATCCACGAACTTCCAGAGCACGAACTGACCTGCGCCTGCGGCTGTCGCAAACACGTCATTGGCGAAGAAACCAGCGAACAGCTGGAGATCGTGCCGATGCAGATCCGCGTACTCAAACACATCCGCAAAGTGTACGGTTGCCGCAGTTGTGAAACCGCGCCGGTCACCGCTGACAAACCCGCTCAGATAATCGAAAAGAGCATGGCCAGCCCCAGTGTGCTGGCGATGTTGTTGACCACCAAGTATGTCGATGGTCTGCCGCTGCATCGTTTTGAAAGTGTACTGAGTCGACACGGCGTCGATATTCCACGGCAAACCCTGGCGCGTTGGGTGATCCAGTGCAGTGAACACTTTCAGCCACTGCTGAACCTGATGCGTGATCGATTACTGGAAAGTCCGGTGATCCACTGCGACGAAACCCGCGTCCAGGTACTCAAGGAACCGGATCGAGACCCGACCAGCCAATCCTGGATGTGGGTGCAAGCCAGCGGCCCGCCAGAGCGGCCAGTGATCCTTTTTGACTACACCACCAGCCGAGCGCAGGAGGTGCCGTTGCGCCTGCTCGGCGACTATCGCGGCTACGTGATGACCGATGATTATGCGGGTTACAACGCATTGGCGTTGCAACCCGGAGTTGAGCGTTTGGCGTGTATGGTCCATGCGCGACGCAAGTTCGTCGAAGCGCAGAAGGTACAGCCCAAGGGCAAGACCGGTCGCGCCGATATCGTGCTGGCGATGATGAGCAAGTTGTATGGCATCGAACGCGAGCTCAAGGATGCCTGCGATGAACAGCGGTTTATCGGTCGGCAGGAGAGAAGCTTGCCGGTACTCGCCGAGTTGAAAAGTTGGCTGGAGAAAACACAGTCCCAAGTCACGCCGCAAAGTGTGCTGGGCAAGGCGGTGAATTACCTGGCGAACAACTGGAGCCGGTTGGAGCGCTATGTGGAGGCCGGCCATTTGCCGATCGATAACAACTTGGCGGAGCGTGCGATAAAGCCGTTTGTTATTGGGCGCAAGGCGTGGCTGTTCAGTGACACGCCTAAAGGCGCCACGGCCAGTGCGCAGATCTACAGTTTGGTCGAGACAGCCAAGGTCAACGGCCAAGAGCCCTATACGTGGCTGCGCCACGTACTGGAGCGATTGCCGCACGCCTCGTCAGTAGAAGATTACGAAGCGCTGCTGCCGTGGAACTGCTCGCCACAGATGCCACGGTAAACCGAGGTTACATCTTGTGGTAGGTGGGGTTTGTGGATCGCACTCGATCTTTTGTGCAAGCTCGGGACATCTACTGCGGGCGGCCTAGCGCCTAGGTGTTAGCGTGAATAAGTTGAGCTAAGTGTCTGTAATAACGCTCTGCGACTATAAAATCCTCACGGCTTCACCAGCTTCACTGAAGCGAAATGTTGAATGCATTGATTGATACGCCCTAAAAGAGGGTTGAAGCCGGAAAAATTTATCTTATGCTTGTTAGGCGCCACAACCTTGCTCGCAAAATACTCTTTGCCATACTCAGTGTCACTGTCAGTCTTATTTTGTTTATTAAATATTTTTCCTCCAAGTTTTGTGGCTCTGATTTTTTTTGTGAATAAGTCTTCAATTGAGCTCTGACTAGTCTTGCCTTTCAGTGGTGTAAGCACAATATAAAGATTGTGTACAACATGTATGAATTCTGCATTCCGAAAGTCGGTAATTGGTGAGGTGATAGGGAAAACTGTCGGATTGTACCTTTTGCCTTTTAAAGCACCTTCAATTTTTCCAAAACCATCGTCATTATCTAGAATGATAATAACAGGGTGAGTCGGTATGGGCGCTTTGTAAAATTTAAAGTGCTCATCATAATCTAATATAAACTCTTTTAAATATGGCGTTCCACCGTAAAGTTCAAGGAGGAATCTGGTTCGGTTAGTATAATTGATAAAGTGAACAAGGAGCTCGTATGGGGCGTTCCCGGACTTAGCCTTGGCCAAGCTTGGGAACGCAGCTGCACGCTTATTAATAGCAGCTTTCAGGTAGACGTTGTCTGTCTTCCCCTCGCATACAATAGTGGGCTTAGTATTGCCATAAAAATGCTTATAGAAAAGGAACCTACTGAACGTACGTTCTCTCCCATTTAGAAGTTTTCTAGTTTTCGATCCGTGCTTCGAGAACTCATACTCCGGATTCAAGAGCGGCTTGCTTCGCTTTCGATTAAAGAAATCGATCTGGTCTATAAAGCTTAACTTCCCCTCCAATACAAAAATATTACCAGCTTGTGGTGGGTTTGAACTATTCTCTAAAAATTTACCAGTTTGGAATAGCGTGTGGCACTGAGACTTAACGGTTCGCCAATATTCAGATTTGACTCCGGGTTTTTTGTTGACAACTAATCCTGTGACATCTTGGCGAGAATCTTTGTATTGAATTCTAGTTTTTGCAGGGTTAACACTAAAACCGGCGCGCTTGATTTCCGCTGCGAGCCTACTTCCAATAATGTACCCAGATGCTCGATCCGACGTTAAATTATTTGGGAACTCTTTTTTTCGCGTTGATAGGGTGATGTCGTCAGCATACCTAGTATAAGTGCATGAGTTATCCCGTGCCAACGATGCTAGCCTAATGTCAAGCGAATGGGTTATCAAATTTGTTATAACTGGAGAGCACGGGCTTCCTTGAGGCAGCTTGTTGTCGTAGCAAGCAATTTGAGCAATTACTGTCGCTACGGCTGGATCAAGCTGAAAGATCTTGTTTGATATGAAATAACCTCGAACCCTACCAAAATTAAACTGGTCAAAAAAATCCTTCAAGTCAATGTTTAAGACGTTTCTTTGGTTAAGATGCCTTATTGCATTTGTTAAGATTGATCGGTCACGCACAAAGCCATGGGAAAGAGTCGACTTAAATTTTGTTCCCTTTGAAGCATTTATTTCCTGAATGCAGTCTTGCAGTAAAGTGGAGAGAGCGCTCTGGATCGACTTCAGCTCATCGGACGGAGCATAGATAGTACGTACCCCACCACTTTTTTTCGGGATGGTGAAACTCTTGTATTGAGTTGTTGGTTTTAGCCTGTAAAGAATATTTGTCAGAAACGAAGCATCAATACCCATCAGCAATGCAAGGTCTGGCTTAGTCTTTGCTAGGCGCAAGGCACTGATCTTTTTCATGGATTGGCTTTTTTGATAAAGGAAAGGGGCTTACGGGCACTCCTACGCACTGTGCCAGGACCGTCAAGAAGCGACAAGTCACCACAAGGGCAATCCTTTCGGACAATTTTTTCACTGATCGCGATGCGCGATCCAAAATCTGCCCGTAAGCCGAGAGCGAGATTAACAAACTGTAGAATCCGAAATCAATCTTTGAAAAAGGTCCGATGTAGTCTGAAGATCAAGATTTTCACTGCCCACGTAAGCGGACTCTAGGGAGATGGCTGTACGTCCGCTTCTGGCCCATAGTGTGTAAAAAACGCTTCGCCAAAATTGAAGTGTGCGTATCTACGTCAAATCTGAAATTTATTGGCCCGTCGGCAGGTGTGGATCTCGTATTGGAGGGCGATTTCCAGTACGGTTTTGAGCACCTGTCGCGCCAAAAAAGTTTTACACAACCTCGGCCGAAAGCTGCCGTTTAAATCAATGTGCGGGTGGGACTGAACAGTTAGACCTGTCGGCTCAACCAATTACCTATAGAGCAGGCAGCGGAAGCCGGATAGGCTTCCACGTACATTAACTCCGGCGCTTCAATTGCTGATCGATGAGGCTCAGTTCCGCTTTGATCGCATTGGCGGTGAGGCTTTGCATTGCTGTGCTTTTCCCCCAGCGAGAGCCCATGATCTTTAGCAGGGCGCTCAGATGGGCTTTCCTTGCCTTCAGCGTTTCGGTACGACTGGGGCTGTTCTGCGTGGCAGTGTTCATAGTGCTGATCCTTGGGCAGTGTTTAAACAGCCCACACGCGTAGGCTGTTTCAGGTGGGGCAGGTCGTTACAAAGCCAGCACGTCTTGCACCTTGTACCGCACTGAGCGCTCCGACAGGTCACTCCAGGCCCAACTGCTGAAGTTCTCGCCTTGCTCTGGAACGTTGAGCTTGAGCAGCGCAACAGGATCTCGGTCGATCATTCGACGCGCCGCACAGAGTTGCCCGCCTACATCGAGCAATGCCTGAGCGGCCTCATTCCACTTCTCTTCGAGCACCGCGTTCGCGAGGTGCAGCGCCTTGTTCTCAATTTTTTGATGTTCTTGCTGCGCTTCAGAGATGTGCTGATCGATGGTGGTCAGCTCTTGTTCCAGAGCGCTGATCATCAGTTGCTGACGGCGGTTTTGTTCGGCTACCGTCGCGAGGTTTTTGGCGGCTTTTTGAGCATCAGCGTTAGCGGTCTTCTCGCCATCGGTGTCGCCCCACGCGACAGCCTGAGCGTAGGCAGTCGCCGCTTCTGTCTCGGCCTGACGTGCCTTCGCCATTTCGTCTGTGGCTTGCTGACGGATTTCATTCAGGCGGGTGCTGACACTCTGCCGCTTTTCGTTGAGCTCGTGCTCGTCGGCTTTCCACGTCGCCATGGCGTCGCGGTAGCCCGCCATCAGGGTTTCGTGATTGGCGATGTTTTCGCGTCGAACAATTTTTTGACTCAACCGATCAATTTCAAAGTCCAGTGAATCACATTTTCTTTTCCGGTCGGCGTACTGATCCTGCACGTCCCGCTCCCGGCCTCGCTGGATAGACTCGGGGGTGGCTAGAGCGGTCTCATAGTGCAAGAGTTCGGCTCGCAGGCGTTCCATTTCGGAAGTCAGTTGTTCACGGCGGTCTTTCAGTTTTTGGATGTCGTTCATTGTTTCGTCTCTGTGTAATTCGATTGGGTTGGGTTGAGCGGCTGGCGAGGCCGGGAATCAGCCGGCGCTACCTCGATTAGAGGGATGCCGTCAGGCAGCCCGAGCCTCGCTCTCATCCGTTCCCGGTATCGTCTTCACGATGTAGCAGCGTTGCGGGCCTAGACCGGGCAACCGGACCAAACTCGATGCCTTGCCGTCGCTACCAGGTTCCAGCACACCCCGGTGCAGCAACTCCTTGTTCACGGCGTTGATGTTCATGCCCCGAAATATCTCGGATCGCCATGCCTCGGGTAGTACGTAGTAGGTGTGGGTGGTGTGCATGGTGTCGCCCATGCCGTGCTCTAGCGTCTTGCGAAAGCCCAGACGGTCGATGGTGCGGGGCCCATGCTCATCGATCTTCGCGGCGGCGGTTTCCCAGCGGGTGAAGCGGCTTTCGCCAAAGCGCTCGATGATCTGGCGCAAGCGGGCCAAGATCGCATCGCCTTCAAGGTTTCCCGCGCCGCCACGCTCATTCAGCCACGCGCTCAGGCACACGCGTGCCGCTGTGGTCGCGGTCCCGTCGGGCCAGCCGGTGATGCCGAGCGCGGTGGCCAGCTCTCCGGCTGCTGCGGCCAAGCCAAAGCGTGCAGCGGCTCGGTGTGCCTGCCCGCTGGCTGAGGCGGGGAGGGCTTTGGCGACGAACGCTTCCAGAGTCCGGCGGAGGATGGTTGACCATCCGTGCATCTTGCCGGGCTCGCAAAGGGCCGCCAGGAACGCGGTGAGGGGCGTGCCGTAGTATTTGGCTACCCGAGCCTTCAGCGCGTCAGAAAGGGCCGCTGCGTCGTCGAAGCCACTCAATACATCGAACATGCCGAGGCCTTTACTGGCATCCGCTGGCACGGCCAGCATGCGAACTTCCATACCGGCTTTCAGCTCCTTGTTGGCTTCGGCCATGTGCTGCGCCAAAGTCTTCTCGCCGGTCGAGAGAAATAGTAGGCGCCACTCCTGCACCTGTCGGCCCGCTTGTCCTCGATCATTGGCGCGAGCTTTGCCGGTGCCGTTGCCCAGCATGTACACCGTTTCACCGATAATGCGCGGGTCACACATGCCGATTTCATCGAGCACCAGGAGCCCGTCCGAGTGCGCGGCGGCGATGGATTCCAGGGCGTTATCTGTCGAGCGCCAGGAACGCACTACACGCGGCCCGCCATAGATCGAGGCGGCCACTTGCAGGTGGGTGGTCTTGCCACCGGAGCTGTCGCCATAGAGGTGAAACCCGCCTGATTCGTGACCGAGCATATTCAACAGCGGTCCCGCAAAGGCCACGCTGACGACGAACGCTAGACGATGGTTACCAATGCACAGTGCGCCGATTTGCTCTTGCCATTGGTCCAGTGTGCCGGACTCGCTGATCGGTGGGAGTTGTGCCCCAGCCTCATAGAAGTGCAGGTGTTCGTCATGCGAACCGATCTGCCGTTCGGGCAACAGGAAGGCATTCCCATGCCAGCCCAGCCGAGTGACCAGACGAGCCCGTTGCGCGCTGTCAAAGCCCTGCAAATAGCTTTGCAGGTCGTTGCGTGCGTTGCGTCCTGAGCGGCTGCCCGCTAGACGTAGACCCATGTCCACAAGGGGGCCAAGTACATCCTTGCCAAAGTCGCCGGTCATGGTGCGGGCTGGAATGTTCCAGCGTTTTTTCTGGCCGTCCGGGTCGTCGAACTCGACCAGCAAGCCCCAGTTATGCCCCTTGTCGTCACGGGTACGTGCAAGGATTTCCAGAGGCGAGCACACAGGCCGTGCTTCGCCGTCGTCGCCAGAATAAAACACGCCTTCTGGCGTCAGGCGAAAACCACCGGGCAGCAGGTCATTTTTTGATTTGGTGGGCCGCTTGGTTTTGGGCTGCGCCTTTGTTTCGACTTCTCCGGCCGGAGCGGGGGTAGGTGCCGAGCCGAGCAGCTCGCCAGTGCGCTCCAGCTCTGCGAGGTGGGCCGATGTCCAGCCCTTGGCGAGTGCGTCGGCTGCATCATCGCCATCGTCCCATTGACCACCTTTGGCAAAGGTCGGTTTGCCATTCTTGAGCGTGGGCTTGCGTTTGAAGACGTCCAGGGCGATTGCTTGCACTGAGGCGGCGCCGATGTCACGCAGCTTTTCCGCGACGGCCTCCATGCAGCTCTGACCGCTGGAGTCATTGTCCGGCCACAACAAGACCGCCCGCCCTTTGAGCGGTGTCAGGTCGGCCTTGTGCCAAGAGTTGGAACCGTTCGGCCAGCAGGTCGCCACGTAGCCCTGCATCAGCTTGGCGGCAGCGTCGGCGGCTTTCTCGCCTTCGCACAGTACGACCGGCGCATCGAGCCGTTGCGACAATTCGTCCAGGTGCAGAAGAGGGCGCGGATCGGGCAGACCTTGCCAACGCCATTGAGTGGTTTGGCCGTCGGCGCGTTGGCACCAGGTCAACGGTGCAAAGACTTTCCTTGGCTTGCCGTCTTCGTCCGGCCCAAGGTCGAAGCGATAAAGCGCCATGAGGGGCTGGCCTTGGGCATCGCGATAGATCCATACCTTGGAGGGCGCGCCGTGTTGCCGGTGCTTGGCGGGGCACTTGTTCATGGCCTCGACCGGGATCGGCTGAATGGCAATCCATTCCGGTGCTTTGCTTTTACTCGTTGTTGGCTTGGACCGTGCGGCGCCTGCCGATACGTGCAGCAGGTCCGCCAGCTTGTTGCAGGCTTCCACGTCCGTGCCGCCGTCGAGGTATCGCACCAGGTCGATCAGGTCGCCGCCTTTGTCACCGGTGGCAAAGTCTGCCCAGGTGCCTTTGTTCAAGTTGACCTTGAGCGACCCGGCACGTTTGTCCGTACGCGTCGGATTGGGGGCGGTGTATTCCTTGCCGCCATCGACCCGTTTGCCGTTGGGCAGCCAGTGAGACAGCACGCGATCAATGTCCTTGAGTGCGGCGCTTTTCACGTCGGCGAAGCTGGGGCGTTTTGTTGGGGTGTTCATGCGCTGGGTCATTTATCGGCCCCCGGCATAAACATGGCATCGTTCACGTCATCGATCAGAGCTTTTGCCATTTCGCCGAGGTAAAGCGCGCACCAGCTATAGCGTTCGCCTTTATCGCTCATGGCGGCATCAAGGGAGAGTTGATTGGCGTAGTGCTGAAGGAGCGAAACCGTTTCGAGCGCGCCCTCAATAGGAATGCCCGCATTCACCCGAAACAAGCCCTTGCCGGAGGTTTTATTGAAAAACGACGCTCGGCCTAGTGTGGTGTGAGCGCTCATACGGCACCGCCTTTCTGATCCATCGGAACAGACGTGGTGTCACCGTGCAGGGTCAGGGTTTTGATCAGTCCCAGGGTGCCCCGGACATCCCAAATAACAGCGGCCAGGACGTGATTGGCTAGGCGTGGTCTGTCGCTTTCGCTTTCGAAATGGTCCTCAAGCAACATCAGTACGGACTCTGCGCGGTTGATAGCGCAGGTGATTGCATCAACCGGGACACCCTTTTCGATGTCTTTGCTGACGCAGAGCAGGTCTTCAGGCAAGGCGAAGCTGAGGGAGGAGTTCATTGGGCACCGCCTGCGGCTTCGAGAGCGCGAGCTTTGACCATATGGGCGTTGTAGCGGGCAAGACGAGTAGCGAGGCTGGAGTTGGCGTGAAGAGCGGCGAGAGCCATTGCACGGTGTGCAGCGGCGCGAATTTTGGACGGATTGAGGGCGTGGTGCATTTGTGAAGGCTCCTTTTGCTGAGGAGCTGCCACCGCTTGCGGCCAAGCAAGGAAAGGTGACAGCTGTACGCGGGTTGGCCGACCGGGGCAAAAGGGACCCGGCACACCCGAAGGTGTCCCACGCACAGCCGCCATAACACGATACGACGGGCACAAAAAAAGCGCCTGCTATCGGATGGAGGGCGCTTGTGCGCCTTTTGCAATTCGGACGGCCAAGTCCGGTCGCTGATTTTGCAGCGACGCCCAGAGAGTAACGTCCGTTTTTCGAAAGTGCAACCATGGGGGTGTCTTGCGGATTTTTCGGGTGTGGCATAAATTGTTCGGGCATGTAGATTTACCTCAACGCCTCCGGATCGCCCCCGGAGGCGTTTTCGTTTCAGGCATGAAAGTCGAAGCGTAGGGAAAGCAGGGGCAGGAAGCCGCCTTGGAGCATCGAGCGGGCATCCTCATAGGCTTCTGCTTGCTGGCCCTCGTCGACAATCACCGCCCCGGTCTTCTCGCAGTGGAGGGAGAGCGCACACCAGGTGCCGTCGGCCCAACTGAGCACGCTGACCACACGACCTTGTTTGTCCTGCTGGCTGCGGTAGCGCTCCAGGCGTTGCATGAGGCGAGGCGAAAAGCCGATCTGGCGAAGAATGGAAAACGGGTACATCAGGGCTTTGTTGGCGATCTTGCGGCTCATGCGGCCACCTGATCACGGGCAGCGATGCGTGCTCGTGTCCATGCTTGAACTTCTGCCAAAACCCATGCAACCGGAGCGCTTCGGGCGTTGCTGTTGCTGAGCTTCACCGGCATTGGGAATCCACTGTCCGGTTGGCGCATGAGCTTGTAGATGGTCGGGCGTGCGAGCCCTACGATTGAAATGACCTCTGGCATTCTGATGAGAATCGATGCTGGGTCATGAGAAGCGATGGTTTTTGATGCGGTATTCATAGCGAGCTTAACCTGAGTGAAATGAGACAACAGGCCATACGCTACGTAGGGGAGGGGGAACGGACAGTGTCCGCTCCCCTTTTTTTCACTTGAGGGGTCTTAGACCCAGAATGGTCAGATGGTCTCTGATGGTTTTTTTGGTTCCATGAACGTTCTGGTCGAAAAGCAGATTGGTTAGCTCTGCATCGCTCAGACTGCGCTTTTCAATCAAGCGGCCATTAATGATTTTTTCGGCTGCTGCCTTGATATTTGCGCGCCTATACATCGTGTCCGATTGTATTTTTGAGTCAGGGTCTCGGTTTCCCTTACCGGCCTCATGACCTCGCTTTGATGCCTTTGCCGAGAAAGCCTCGTCGAGCATTCGGTGCATCAGGCTGGATGCGTTGAAGCCAGTCTTGAATACGTCGATGTTTTCCGCTTGCCTATACAGTACTGCCATCGATAGGGTCTGTTTGGCTTCACCCAGCAATTCAGCGAATCGCTCTCGCGCTTTGATTTCGGTTCCACTGCGGCGGTATCGTTCTTTTTCGACCAGGTCTAGATATTGGGGGGGCGAGTCATTTCTCAGCTGCTCTAGCAGTTCTGCATCGATGTCGTAGGTCGCAAGTTCAAGTTCAAACAACCAGTTTCCGAGTACCTCTACAGCTTCGGTGCCAAGCACGAGAGCAAAGGCCGCTGCCAGTTGCGAGTCTGTAGCTTGATGGTTGAAGCCAGGGAGATGTCGAATGACATTTGGCAGTGAGGCTGCTCCCGCGAAGCTTGCATGGTCATCGATGACGTCACGTAGCTCAAAGATCGTTGTTGTGACTGGCTCAGCACACAGCGCATAGGAGCCATCCTCAAGCCAGAATGAAGTAGCGTCGTCGATAAGGTCGAATGCTTGTCGGAAGTGCTCGCTGAACTGGCGATAGAGAGCCAATTCGCGAACGGCACGTTCGACGTCGTCCATGTCCTGGATTAAGCACTTTACATCGATCCCTGCAATTTCCAGCTCCTCTATTCCAGTGCTTGATTCAATGTGCATGTTGGGCACCCCGTCGCCCCGGAGCTGGGAGGCAGTTGCAGCGATGCGCATATGAAAACGGCACCGCCCGCAGGGCTGAGCGAGGCGGATTTTCGTTACACGACTTGGTGTCGTTACACTCGGTGTATCGTTGAGGTGGTCGCGGTGTAACTCGAAAAAAACACAATAAATTCAATTGGTTGGTGTCGTCCGTTACACGTGTCACACGCGTTACACCGGTTTTAGAGGTGGGCTGGGTATTCGTACTCATACAGCCTTTCCAAATTGGCCTTGCACGACATTGCCTATCTCTAGGGCATCAAGGTGATCTGCATACCACTGCATCATTTTCACGCGTTGCTCGAGGTACTGAGCTTTGTTGTAAATGCCTCGGACACCCTGTGCCTTGTGACTGAGTTGGGCCTCGATATGGTCAGCGGGGTAACCATGCTCATTGAGGATGGTGCTGGCGATGTGGCGGAAGCCATGACCGGTCTGGCGGCCTTCGTAACCAAGACGCCTGAGTGCCATGAGAAACACGGTGTCGCTTCGGGGTTTGGTGCGGTCGCTTCTACCTGGAAACAGGAGAGGGTATGCACCGGTAAGTTGCCGAAGCTCCAATAGAGCATCTACGGCTTGAGTGCATAGCGGCACCAGATGTTCGCGGCCTTTTTTACGTCCCTTACGTTCGACAGGCACTGTCCACAGTTTTTTGTCGAAGTCGAACTCCAACCAATGAGCTTCGCGAAGTTCGCTGGGACGGACTGCCATCAGGGTCAACAGCCGCAGGCCAAGCTGAACATCTTTGGCATGCGGATAGGAACGTATCGCTCTGAGTAACTGAGGAAGCTCGTCAGGTGAGACATGAGCGTAGTTCTCTGCCTTTCCCGATGACAGAAACTTATGCACGCCCTCCAAGGGATTGTTAACGGCTCTGCCAGTTACGCGAGCTAAGTCATAGATATCTTTGCAGTAAGCCCTCACGCGACTCATCTGTTCCAAAATCCCCTGGCGCTCAAGTCCTCTCAATAGCTCCATCCACTCCATAGACATGATCGAGGTATAGGGACGTTTACCGAGCGAGGGGAACACGTGGCGTTCGAGTGCGCCGAGTATCCTTTTGGCAGTCCCAGCATCCCAGCCGCTGAGGCGAGACGTATGCCATTCCCTGGCTAGCGATTCGAAGGTGTCATTGGCTGCGTCAATGTCAGCCGCCTGACGAGCCTTCTTGGAGATGATTGGGTTCTTGCCCTCTGAGGCGTCAGCTCGCAGCTCTGCCGCTTTCTGCCGAGCGAAGGCGCCGCTTACTTCTGGATAGCCGCCGAGACCTAGCCAAGACCATTTGCCGTCCGGTTTCTTGTAGCGTAATTCCCAAGATTTCTGGCCGTTTGGTTTGACCCTGAAATACAGCCCAGGGCTGTCTAGTTCGCGGTATGCCCCGGCCTCAGGCTCCAGGCTGGAAAGTGTTGTATCAGCGAGAGGGCGTCGCTTGATATCGGCGCGTTTCATCCGTGTATGCCTCCAGTTCAATTAGTTCTGAAGCATACACGTGGGCATACACGGTGGGGAAGGATAGGGGTAGATAGAGGTGGACAGCCAGAAACAAGAAAGCCCGCACTAGGCGGGCTTCTTGAGGTGATTCATAGACTGCTGTAGACATCTATGGATCGGTACTTGGTGGCTACACAGGGACTTGAACCCCGGACCCCAGCATTATGAATGCTATGCTCTAACCAACTGAGCTATGTAGCCAAGTGGCGCGCATTATTCGCCGGTAACGAAGATGTGTCAAGCGTAAATCTGAAATATTTCTCTGCGCTTTCAACCGCTTAACAATCCTCGCTGTAAATCGCTATCAACCGAGCTGAAATCTCCCCGTATTGGCACTCAAGGCCTGGCTTCCCTGGCTCAGGGTATCCGCCGCCACGTTCACGGCCCTCGCGCCTTCAAGCAAGCGCATCGCTGCCTGGTCGACCTGCTGGATATTGCCGCTGACCTCGTCGGCGGTGCTGGCTTGTTCATCCACGGCGGTGGCGATTTGCGCCAGGGTGTCGGTGACGCTTTGCACCGCGCTGGCAATTTCACCCAGCCGTTCGCCAAGGCCGGTGACTGCTTGGGCGTCGGTCTGGGCCTGGCCGCAGGCAGCTTCCATCAGGCTGACAGCTTCGTTGACCGTGGCGCGCAGGCTGTCGACGGTGGCGGCAATCTGTTGCGTAGAGGATTGGGTGCGTTGCGACAGGCTGCGCACCTCGTCGGCCACCACCGCGAAACCACGGCCCTGTTCCCCGGCGCGAGCGGCTTCGATGGCGGCATTGAGGGCCAGAAGATTGGTCTGCTCGGCCACGCCACGAATGGTATCGACCACCAGTTGGATCTGTTGCCCCTGTTCGCTGACTCGCCCCAATGCGGCGGCGGTTTCGTTGAGACGCTGGTTAAGCTGCTGGATGCTTGCCGTGGTGCGTTGGCTATCGCGGCTGCTGTCGGTGGCGATGCGGCGGGTCTGCTGGGCGCTATCGGAGGCCTGTTCACAACTCTTCGCCACACCCTGGGACGTGGCGGCCAGTTGCGTTGCGGCGGCAGCGATCTGGCTGATCTGTATCTGCTGGGCCTCGACTTCTCCCAGAGCGCCGCTGGAGTGGGTATTGAGGGTGCGCACGGCATTGCTCAGCTGCAATGTCTCGTGGTCCACCCCCAGCAAGCTGTTGCGCAACTGCACCACGGCGACGTTGAGGGCGGTGCTGATGGCCGCCAGTTCATCGCGCCCTTGCACCGGCACTTGCAGGCTGAGATTGCCGTCGCGCAGGGCTTCGGCCAGCAGGGTGATACCGCTGGCGCTGCGCCGGATCGACGCTTGCAGGCAAACAAAAAGATACAGCGCCGCCAGCAGCAGGCAGCCCAGTACCGCCGCTACCAGGGTGAACTGGCGAATCGCCGAACCGTGGTAGTGGTCCAGCCGCGTATCCAGTGCCACCAGTGACTGTTGCCGCAGGGTCGCCAGGTCGGCGAGGAGGGCGTCGATGTGTTTCTCGAAGTCTTCGGGCTTGAGGTTGATGGAACCGCCGAACACGCCGTCATCCAACACTTTCAGGCCAGCATCCAAGTGCTTGAGGCTGCCCTGGTATTGTCCGGCCCAGGTTTGCAGATCGCTGGGCAGGCGGGTTTCCAGCAGCGCTCCGGTCTTGACCAGTTGGTCCCGGGCGTCACCGATTCGGCTGCGCAGGTCTCGCAGTTGCAGGCGACTCTGCAACGTGAATTGGCCTGATACCACGGAAGCCTGTCCAACGCTGGCCAGGCGCCCGACCCGTTCGATCAGGTCTGGCGTCTGCTGGGTGGAAATCTGCGTCAGCAAATACGTCTCTAGCCAGGAGGCGAGGGTCAGGCGGTTGTCCATGACCATCTGCTCGCGCAAGGCTTGCAGGGCGCTGAGGGCGGCGGTGAAGCGGTCGTAGCCATCCGGCCACCAGCCCACGCTGCCAAGGCTTTTCGAATCCAGACCGTTGAGGCTGGTTTGCAGGGCTTGATAGCGGGTGAGGGTATCGGCTTCGGCCCCTTCGGTTTGCAGGGTGTTGCCTAGGTCACTGGCGGCCTGGGTGAGGGCCGGTTGCACTGCGTCGTACGTTGCCATGGCGGCCAGCGTCGCGGGTGTCGGCTGCCGATTGGTTTCGGTGGCACGCCAGCGGGCGGCGCGGTTGCGCTGGGCGGTGAGCAGATTGTCCAGGTTATCCAGGGCCAGCAATTGGCGCACCCCAGCGCGTTCCCCGGAAATCAGGCTGAGTTTGTCGCGATAGTCCTGGCCGATGAGCCACAGGCTGCCCATGAGCGGCAGGATAAAAAGCAGGAACAGCAATTGGAATTTGCGGGCGAAGCCGAAACGCCCCAACAACCTGATTCCCGGTGATAAAAAAGCCTGCATGCCCATACTCCCCTGAGCACCCTTGCACTATTTTTGTGCGTTTTCTACACAAGTGCCGAAACAGGTGCCCTTTTAAAAGGCCTCGAAAGTTTGTCCAAATCGGCTCGGTAGGCCTGCTCTGTAGCGAAACTTCCCATTCTCGGTCCCCTTCGTAAGGAGCCGCGTTGTAGGCCATTAACAAGGCAAGATTCAGACCATGGCGTTGCGCTATCACCTTGGATTTCGACAATTTTTCGAGGTCGATAGCTAGCTAAGGGAATAGCCGTGCCGCACCGAAAAATGGCACATTGACGCACCTGCCTGTGTGCACCCTCTGTCTTATGGAAACTCCCATGGCTATCAGCAATACCCAGGCCGAGATCCCAGTCGTTGCCGCCACTGCGCAAAGCAGCCCGTTGGTCATGCGGATCATTGGCGCCGTGGCGCTGGCGCACCTGATCAACGACTTGATCCAGGCCGTGCTGCCCTCGATTTATCCAATGCTCAAGGACAGCTATGGCCTGACATTCACCCAGGTTGGCCTGATCACCCTGACGTTCCAGTTGACCGCCTCTTTGTTGCAGCCTTGGGTCGGTTATCACACCGACCGTCATCCCAAGCCCTGGCTGCTGCCGGCCGGGACGGTGTGCACGCTGATCGGCATTGTGATGATGTCCATGGTCGGCAGTTTTGCCTTGATCCTGTTGGCGGCGGCATTGATCGGCATCGGCTCGTCGACCTTTCACCCGGAAGCGTCGCGGGTGGCGCGATTGGCCTCGGGCGGCCGCTACGGGCTGGCGCAATCGACGTTCCAGGTGGGCGGTAACGCCGGTTCAGCCTTCGGCCCGCTGCTGGCGGCGGCGATCATCATTCCCTATGGGCAAGGCAATGTGGCCTGGTTCGGGGTATTCGCCCTGTTTGCGTTGTTCGTGCTGTACCGCATCAGCCGTTGGTACGCCAACCACCTGAACCTGTTCAACCTCAAGCAAGGCCAGGCGGCCACCCATGGCCTATCCAAAGGTCGGGTCTTGAGTGCGCTGGTGGTGCTGGGGCTGCTGGTGTTTTCCAAGTACTTCTACATGGCCAGTTTCACCAGCTACTTCACGTTCTACCTGATCGAAAAGTTCGACCTGTCGGTGGCCTCTTCGCAGTTGCACCTGTTCCTGTTTCTCGGGGCAGTGGCGGCGGGGACCTTCTTCGGCGGACCGATTGGCGACAGGATAGGGCGCAAGGCGGTGATCTGGTTCTCGATCCTCGGCGTGGCACCGTTCACCCTGATCCTGCCTCATGTCGACCTGTTGTGGACCAGCATCCTCAGCGTGGTCATCGGTTTCATCCTGGCCTCGGCGTTCTCGGCCATCGTGGTGTATGCCCAGGAACTGGTACCGGGCAATGTCGGGATGATCGCCGGCGTGTTCTTCGGGCTGATGTTCGGTTTCGGCGGGATTGGCGCCGCCCTGCTGGGGCACCTGGCGGACATCCGTGGCATCGTGTATGTGTACTGGTTGTGCTCGTTCCTGCCGTTGTTCGGGGTGTTGGCGATTTTCTTGCCGAGGACTCGAAAGGCTTGAGGTGAGAAGCATTCATGTAGCTGAGTCACTGCCTTCGCAAGCGGGCTCGCTCCCACATGGGGTTGTGGGTATTCAGGCATCCAGGCCCCGAAACGAAGTCCCAGCATGCCAGCAGCAACGGGCTGTTTGAAGTCGTTGCGGCGCGAGGGGGCGTAGACCCGGATGCCCAGATGGCTCGGCGTACCCAGTGTCCTGTATCACCAATACTGTTCCTTTCTGACGGCGTCTGTTGCCGTCATGCTGCGTTGCCACTCCTCGCCATCGCGGTCTATGACTCGTCGCGGCGCCTTGCCTGACGGCAACAGCCTCTCGTCAAAAAGAAACGTATTTGTACAGTACGCGATGGCCGCCAGCGTATTGAGGTCCTTCGGTCTGTGCCGTACGTGGATTAAGTTTCAAGTTGAAATATTGTGACGCTTGAATCGCTACTTGATGAGTACATTGTAGTCGCGACTAAAGTACTGGTTTGTATAAGTCTTAAGTGGGTGTTTGTATAAAGGTTGGTCGTGTTAACTTGCTGTTGTGGTTAATGGTTAGAAAGGAATCTGCAGCATTATTCAAAGGTGACCCCTGTGGTGACTGAAAAAGCAGGCTTTCACATTCTTTCCAGCTATCGCCCTTATTGTCCTGGACATAAGGCCCTCGGTTCTTGGTTTGATGACCTCTTCTGCGCTGCGGGTGGACAGGGGTTGTGCGCACCGCCTGCCATATTGAAGTTCTTATAAAGAGCTGTATCGCCAAGTTGTTCCAAGGTGTTTGCCTTGTGGGCGGCGTTGCGGCCGTGATCGATTGTTATTGCCGTGTCGTGTGCACGTTAGAGGCTGCCGTCTTTGAGGTTGGCCATAAAATAGAATCAGGCGGGGAATGATATGAAGTTCAAGTCATTGCAGGCACGCATTTGTGTCACGGCAGGCGTATGCCTGTTTGTTTCATCCATCAGCCTGATTGTCTACGGGCTCTTCAGCGCCCGGGCCAACGAGCAATATGTCTCGACCGAGGTCAGCGCCCTGGTTGAAAAATCAACGATCCGGGAAATTCAGAACCTGGCCGAATCCCGGGCCAACGCCATCCAGGCCAAGTTGCAGAATGCGCTGGATGCGGCTCGCACGATGGCCAATGCCTTTGCCGCCAGCAAGGCCTCGCAAAGCCCTCTGGTATTGGGCCGTGAACAGATCAACAGCGTCTTGCTCAGCGTTCTCAAGGATAACCCCGACTTCAACGGCACCTATTCCTGCTGGGAACCGAATGCGTTGGATGGGCAGGATCCGGCGTTCCGCAATGCAGAGGATGGCAATAACCCGCTGACCGGGCGCTTCACGCCTTACTGGACGCGTAGCGCCGATGGCCATGTCGCGGTGCAGCCATTGGTCGAGTATGACTCTCCGGACCGTCACCCCAACGGTGTGCCCAAGGGCGGCTGGTACAGCGGCCCGCGCGACTCCCTGAAGGAAAGCGTGCTGGACCCCATTCCTTATGTGGTCCAGGGGAAAAACGTCTGGCTGACCACTTTGTCGGTGCCTATCGTGTCCAATGGCAAGTTCTACGGTGTGGTCGGGGCTGACTTCGATATCGCGTTTATCCAGAAGCTCAGCGAGCAAATGTCTGCCGATCTCTATGGCGGCAAAGGCACGGTTTCGATTTTGAGTAACCAGGGCTTGGTGGTCGCGGACAGCCAGCGGACCGACCTGATTGGCCAGCCGATCAAGGCCTTGTTGCCTGGTTCCTGGGAAAAAGTGCTCAGTGATATCCAGGGCGGTCGGGGTGATGGCCTGCTCAATGTGCAAACACAGACCATCGAAGTGCTGATGCCCATTGCGCTCGGTCGCACGGGCAAACCCTGGGCGGTGTTGATTCGCCTGCCCAAGGCAGTGGTCATGAGCCAGGCCATCGCCCTGGAGCAGGAGCTGCAGGCGCGAAGCCTCAACAACAGCATCTGGCAGGTGTCGGTAGGGTTGGTCATTTCGTTGTTGGCCCTGGCTGCCCTGTGGTATGCCGCGGCAAAAATCGTTGGGCCGATTCGCGAAGCCGCCGCCTTGGCCGCCACCATCAGCCTGGGAGATTTCTCTCGTCGCCTGGTGCAGAAATCCGAGGATGAAGTCGGGCAGCTATCTGCCGCCCTCAACGACATGTCCGAAAGCCTGCAGCGGCAGGTGCGGGTGGCCGAGCGCATTTCCGAAGGTGATCTGGACCTGGAGGTCCGGTTGTCTTCGCCCCACGACACCCTCGGAAAGTCATTGGAGAAGATGGTCAGCAACCTGAACCAGCTGATTTCCGAGGTTCAGATCAGCGCCACCCAGATCACCGGCAGCTCGGCGCAGGTCACCGACTTGAGTCAGTCACTCTCCGACGGGGCCTCCAATTCCGCCTCGTCCATCACCGAAATCAGCGCGGTGATGACGCAAATGGCTGCCCAGACCCGGGACAATGCCGCCAACGCCAAGAAAGCCGACGAGCAATCCCAGGCCTCGCGAGCCGATGCCGGGGAAAGCGACAAATTGATGTGCGAACTGATTGCCGCCATGGCCGAAATCGATAACTCGGGCAAGGACATCACTGCGATCATCACCACCATCGACAACATCGCCGCACAAACCAACCTGCTGGCCTTGAACGCGGCCATCGAAGCCGCCCGGGCCGGTGAGCTTGGGCGCGGTTTTGCCGTGGTGGCCGATGAAGTGCGCAGCCTGGCGGCCCGCAGCGCCGAGGCCGCCCAGCAGACCGCTGCACTGATCGCCGATTCCTCAAGCAAGACCCAGCGCGGCATGATCATCGCGGGCCGGACCGCCGAGTCGCTGAAGAACATCGTCACTGGAACCGGCGCGGTGTCCAGCCTGGTCTCGCTGATCTACCAGGCCTCCAGCGAGCAGGCTTCAGGCTTGCAACAGGCCAGCATCGGACTTGAGCAGATCGACGAAGTGACGCAGAAAAACCAATCGAACTCGCAAGAGTGCGCAGTGGCGGCCAAGGACCTTTCGGAGCGTGCATCGCTGATGCAGCGGGTGTTGGGGCGCTTCAAGATCAAAAGAGGCTAATGGATGTTCGTGGCGAGGGAGCAGGTTCCCTCGCCACGACGATCACAAACTTCAAATGAACTGTATTACGACATAGCAGGCTTTTTGTTATCCTCGCCGCCTTCTTTCATGGACGAATACCGGGACAAGCCATGGCTAACGACACCCCGTCACGCATCGGGACGATACTGCTGGGCCTGCTTTTTGGCCTGATTGGCATTGGCTTGTTGGGCATTGCCGTCAATCTCACTCTCGACCGACGCGACTTCCTTGCCCGGGCACAGACCACCGATGGCATCGTCAGCCACTTGAATGCCGGTGGTTCGCATCCTGAGATCGCCTTCACCACCGTCAGCGGCGAAAAGATTTCCTACCCCCAGGGCGGCTTTATCTTCGGTTATCAGAAGGACCAGCCGGTGCGGGTGCATTACCTGCCCGAGCAGCCGGCTGGCAGTGCCATCGTCGATGCCCCAGCGGCACTCTGGGGGACCTCCGGGGTGCTGGGTTTTATTGGCCTGGTGTTCACCCTTGTCGGCCTGCTAAAAGCCATCCGCCAACGCGGCCGCGGTGCGGCTCATTCACATAAAGGACTTTGAACGTATGAGCTACAACATCCCACTCCCGGTCAATGAAAGTCGCTGGCAGTACCAGACCGCCAGCGGCGGTGGCCTGACCGTCGTCATGGTGGCAGGCAGCGGCGGCTCGATTACCCTGCGCTCACCCCAAGGCGAAGACGTCAGCTACCGCTATGGCGGCGTCGGCGTGGGGATCGGCTTTGGCGCACGGTTGCCGCGCTTCGGCAAGATCAATATCCAGATCAAGGGTAAGAGCGTAGCCGGAGTGGGGGCGGCGGAGGCTTTTCCCAGCACTGGCAAGGTGTTTGTCAGCGACGCCATGGCCAACCGTGACCTGACCAGTGACGACATCACCGGCCCTTGCATGTACACCGAAGTGGGTGTGGGCCTGGTGGTCGGCGGTTCGGCCACGGCCCTGCTGTTCGGGCTCGATCCCAAGTTGCTGGCGTTGTCGGTGGCCCTGAGCTCCAACCCGGCAACCTCGATCATCGCCTCGACCACGGTCAACCGGCAACTGGCGCGCTCGGCCAAGGGCGCGGTGGTCATGGCCGGAGTGAATGCGGGTGTGCAGGCCGGTGGTGGTGCGGCGATCTACATGGGTTATCTGTTCTAGTCAGCTTGTGCGAGCGGATAAGAATCTTAGCATCTAAAATCTGTGGGAATGAGTGTGTTCCCGCAGGGAGTTGCGCCCATAAAAACTCGCATGTGCCGAAAGCATAATGAAAATATTAGTCATTGCTTCGCTAGGTTTTTTATCGCTCATTCATGCAGCACCATCCTTTGCGGATAATGCCAATGGTAAAAATCTCTATTTACAGAGATGTGCCATGTGTCACGGGGCAGGTATCAAGGGAACAGGGCCGTTGGCTCATAAAAGCAATCCTCCTACACCTGATCTTACAACTGCCGTTTTCAAGAAACGACTGAGTGATTATCCAGGTGTCATTGTGTCGTCGATAATACTTCGACCCAATGGGGATTTGATTCCGAGGACCTTGCGAGAGAATGGTGTAAAGCTATCGCCGTATCCTTGGAGTGTTAAGGATTTTCGCGATTTGAATCAGTATATGGGGGGTGTGATTTCAAAGAGCCGATGATCTCTTGAGTGCGATAGAAGCGGTTTGGGAGGGGGGTATATCCGTTTCTGCGGTAACGATCGCTTAGGGTTCCGCCCTGACGGCGGGTCACTTTCGAAGAGCCCGGAAGCCGGCCCAGTCGAAAGTAACCAAAGCGCTTTTGCCCCACCACTCGGCACCTTGCTTAGGCTCGGTGTGCCCTCACTCCGGCATTGCTCCGTGGGCCCGCCGCGAAGGGCCATCCATGGCCCAGCGCGGCTATCCCGGCATCCATACCGGGATGCCCACTGCGCAATGCCTGCGTTCGGCCAGCGTGGTTAACGGGGCGCCCGAGATCAAAAGCCAAAGCAAAACAAAGCAAAAGCGCGGCACATCCAGCATTTATGTAGCTGCACCACCGCTATCGCGAGCAAGCTCGCTCCCACATTCAATCTCCAGTGAACAAAAAATTTATGTTCAACACTAAACCACTGTGGGAGATTCTATGGTGCAGGGCTACCCCTTAAATGCCCTTCGGTAAGTATTCGCTCTGGTTCTTCAGCAGGGCGAATACTACTCGGGCAAGCTTGCGGGCCAGTGCCACTAATGCTTCGGTTG
>NZ_CAXAPG010000037.1:0-53605 GCF_963970585.1 Pseudomonas sp. RL_105y_Pfl2_101 | reverse complement strand
GAAAATCACTGTCCAAATGCTCGTGGAATCAGTGTCCAAGTGACCGTGGAATGAGTGTCCAAGTCAGCGTGGAATCACTGTCCAAGTGTTCGTGGAATGGGTGTCCAAGTGCGCGTGGAATCCGCAGGTTGCCACGCAGGTTGTGGGTGACTACCCTGAAAATGGTTGGATTGTTACGAGAAATTTCAAGCGTGGCGTTTTTTGATCAAACGACTTAAGGATGAGGTGAATACGATGTTTTCTCATGAGGGTGCTGCAATAGAGGTGTTGCTCTTCATTTTTGGCTTCGCTGGGTTTGCCCTGGCACTGTGGTTCGTTCACGCCTATTTCGAGCGCAAGGCTAAAAGCGGTGTAAAAAAACAACATTAAGCTCGTTAAAGCAGTTGAGCTTCGGCTGATGTTTCTTCGTAGACGTCTGCCGAACTTACTTTCCTGATGACCCCGCTCAGAGCGATGGAGTCTATCTATTGAGATGGACTCTCCCGTGGGGCAAACTCCTGTTGCTTCATTGGCTGATAACAGGAGTTTACGGATGCCATTTCCACTGACGGAACGGAATGCCTTGTTGGCCCTAAAAGGCGTAGGGCCAGCCGTTATCGCTCGCCTGGAGCAGATGGGCATTGACTCGCTCGCTGTGCTTGGTAAAGCGAATGCTTGTGACATCCTGGCTCAGGCATCGGCAGCAGTGGGTTCGACGTGTTGGAAGAACAGCCCCCAAGCTCGGGCCGCCATTAACGCGGCCATTGAGTTTGCAAAGAACTCTCAGTTGAGCGCACCCGGTGCGTAAAGCTGATCGCTTATTTCAGTTGGTGAATCTGATTCGTGTCCATCAGCCAATCTCTGCTGAACGACTGGCGAGCCGAATTGGCGTTTCTGTTCGCTCGATCTATCGATGACCTTTCCTTCAGTGGAATCCCAATCTATGGGACCGCCGGCGTGGGATATGCCTTGGATGCCGACTTTGAGATGCCGCCTTTAACGTTGAACAGGCTCGAACTGGATGCGTTGATGCTCGGGATGGAAATGCTTTCAGCTTCTGCCGATAACGATCTGAGTGCTGCTGCAAGGATGTTGCTGAGCAAAATTTCAGCGTCTCTGGTCCATCACCAGGTTGACCCCAGCACGGCAAAAATAAGGGCACTTGGAACAACACCTTCCTCCACGCGTGGTCATCTGGCAGCGCTTCGAAATGCCATCGAAAACACTCAGATGCTGGAAATAACGTATACCCGTTTGGACGGTGCGGTTTCGCAACGCCTCATTTTCCCCCTCGGCCTTTTCTACTGGGGGGGAAAGTGGACAGTTGGAAGCTGGTGTTGCGCCAGGGCGGCTTACCGCGATTTTCGGGTCGATCGCATCACCTCCATCGCTAGCGCCCAGCAACCATCACCCGACAATCCTGCCCTTGATCTCCAAGCGTATATGAAGCACCAGGCAAGCCAGTGGAAAGCGATCACCACGACTGACACTACGCTGTCAGTATGAGCCACTGATAATGGGGACTTCTTAACACACGGAAGGTCATTCCTATGCAGCACTCGTCTCATGTACTCGAACTTGCCATTTTCAAGGTCAAACAGGAATGCGTTGCGCAAATGCCTGTGCTTCGCGCAGGGCTTCGTGAAACGTTAAAGGCCTTTCCTGGTTTGATCGAGTACCGCGCCTACTGCCCGATGAGCGACGATCGAGTCTTCGTGGACTTAGCAATGTGGGACAGTCTTGAGAGCGCACAAAAGGTGGCAAAGGCGTTCAACGATGGAGATCCGAGATTCTCTGAGTATATGTACGCTATTGAAAACCTGACGTTCATGAGTCATCTCGTTTCAGAAATGAGTTGACCGGACAGACTGCCAAGACAGGCAAGAGACACCGATGCCTTGGCACCAGGCTCGGTGTTGCCACTTGCAGTGAAGGGTTCTCAGAGAGGTGCGGGTTCTTGATGACCCACGCCTGCAATCAGAGACGCATGCCTTTGAATGGGTTCCAGCCTTGCTCGCCTTTCACTTCTTTGAGGTAGTACGAGTAGTTGGCCATGAGTGCGTACATCATCGACAGGGCGATGCTCAGGCCTGTACTCAACGGCCGGGGAAATTCCATGCCGAGGATTGCGAAAATCACGCTCAATGCGATATTGATCGCTAGGAAAATACCCAGCAGGGCGAGGTTTTTCTTCCAGAGGCCGAGGACGAACAGGTAGATAGGGCCGAAGAAAAACGCAATCACGTTGGCGTTGATGAGGATTTTCTTCTTGACGCCAGGCAGCGTCTTGACGGCTTCCTTGTAGCGCGGGTCGTTTGGCGCGCCGAAAGTGTCAAAGAAGTCAAAGCGTTCTTGCCACTTGGCGCTGTATTTACCCGTACTTTGTACTTGTTCAGTTGTGCTCATTTTCAAGGCTCCTGCTTTCCGTAAGTAATTTTTTTTCTTCCAAGAAATCCTGTGCTCTGTTTCTAGCGCATTGATTGCTTTGATCTTTGACGACGGGCGCGAGTGAGTCGCCTGAGGTGTTCATTTTCCCGTGTTATGGCCGTTGGTGTGGGACATTGCGCACTGGCCGTTTGAGCGGTCGCCCGATCTGTGAGGTGTTTCACTCTATTTGTTTCAATGGGGTTCCTATTGCTCCAAGGCCGTCAGGTAGTCAGTCGCCTTGCGGTACTTTTCAATGCGGTCCAGGTCTTTTTGGCTTGGCTCGTTTAGGCGAGATAAATCGCTGTTTTCCGCAAGATCCGCCAGCTTCACTCGGCGCGCTATCGGGTCACGTGCAGCCCGCTCGATAAAGGCCTGGTAAGTCTCACCCTTGCGCTTGGTGAGAGCGTCGATTGCGCCAAGGACCGTCTCGCTGAAGCCTTCATTGCGCAGGTCGGCGAAGGTGATCGCGGTATCTTCGACCACGTCATGCAACACCGCCACGATGCGCTCCTCGTCATGGGCCAGGCGCAGCATGACTTTTAGTGGGTGCAAAACGTAAGGGGAGTCGCCCTTATCCACTTGTCCTTCATGGGCTCGCGCGCAAATCGATATCGCTCTTTCAAGGGTACTCATGGCATTCACCTGTAGCATGGTGGCAATTTGATGTTGTTTCGGGTTGAATGACACCGTTTTGAACCGAGAAATGGGCCAAGGTACCCGTTTGGCGCGGGCTTTACGACTATTTACCTCTGGCAGGTGAGTGGTTGACTTTTATTCAGGGAGCGAAGTGTTGTGTATAAAACCACGGTTGTTGTGTCGAGTCTGACTGAGTACATCGACGCAGTTAAGAAACTCAATAAAGAATCCGGTACGGTCCACCCCCGGCTCGGTTTATCGAGGCCAAGGCAACGCGAACTGGGGATTAATGACTTCTCTGGCCCGCAGCCCCAAAACCAAGTCAGGGGATTTGATCTCCAGGGCCACAAAGGCCTTCAGAAAATTCAACGCCGAACGTCACGCCTATCATCACCTGTCCTCCCACAATGATTGGGATGTGCTCGCGCTTGCGCAGCACTACGGCATGCCCACTCGCTTACTGGATTGGTCGTTGTCGCCTTTGGTCGCGCTTTTTTTCGCATTGGACGGCGTGAGGTACAAACGGATTCCTCTGATCGAAAGTGTTGGCTTGATGGCTGACTACAATGAAAACGATACGATTCCTGTCGATACGGATAACAGGGTTGGGGTCGTTGAAAATGACGCGGCGGTGTATGTGGTGACACCTTGCGGACAAGGAGGTGACCATACTTGGGTGGAAACCAACGCCTTGCCTGAAGACGTTTTTTCGAACGTCCCCGATGCTCGCGAAGACGGGTTCTGTTTCTACACACCGAACTATATGAATGACCGACTGAGGTCTCAAAGCGGGTTGTTCAGTATTGGCTACGAGGTAGAGGACAGCTTTCCAGCGTCAGAGGCGCACCAAATCATCATAAAGAAACAAAGTGTGGCAACGCTATTTTCCGAGCTGTTGCTGATGAATGTGGGTTCAAAGCTCGTTTATGGCGACCTGGAAGGGTTGTGCAAGGATCTGACGTTTTCCAGTTTTGGCGGATTTGCCACGCGCAATCTCTAGGCTCGGTGGGTGGAGTTGTCCATTGACCCGCCAAACAGTTTTCGACAGGGAGATTCAGCCTCATACTCTCGGTTTTGCACCGCAGATATCCAGAAGAGGTCATGTTTTGTCGAATGTTGAACCCCACCTGCACGCGCTGACGTTGAATCACATTTATGACGGTTTCAAACAGCTGATCCCAATCTCTCTTTTCGTCGTCGTGTTCGGCGTGGCTTTCGGCCTGGCGGCTGCGCAAACGGGCTTGAGTGATACGTCTGCCGTGCTCATGAGCACGCTGGTTTTTGCTGGCGCCTCTCAATTTGCCGCGCTGGATCTGTGGGGACAGCAAGTGCCGGTCGTTCCGCTGATGATCACCGTCTTCGCCATCAACGCCCGGCACTTGTTGATGGGCGCGACGCTTTACCCCTGGCTGCGGGAGCTGCCCGTTGCCAAGCGCTATGGTGTCATGCTGGTTGTTTCGGACGCCAACTGGGCCATGGCGATGCAGGCGTTCAGTAGGGACAAACCGGGGCTTGGGCTTTTATTCGGCGGCGGCATTGCACTCTGGGTCGCCTGGATCCTGGGCAGTTGGCTGGGGCTTCATTTTGGCAGCGCCATTGAGAACCCGGTCAGTTTCGGGCTGGATATGGTGATGGGCTGTTTCTTGTTGGCGATGGTCGTCGGCGGGAAGAAGAACCTGCGCATGTTCATCATCTGGACCGTGGCGGCCTGCTCATCGTTGTTGGCTTACTGGTACTTGCCGGCGAACAGTCATGTCGTGGTCGGCGCTTTGGCGGGGGGCATTCTGGGTGCGTTGTGGATGGAGAAAAAACCATGAGCATTGAAACGGCGGGTTATGGCACTTTGGTCGTCATATTGATAATGGCCGCAGTGACATTGGCGACTCGGTGGGGCGGTGTTTTCGTGATGTCGTTCGTGCCGATCAACTATCGGGTGCAGCAGTTCATCACGGCCATGTCTGGTTCGGTGTTGGTGGCGGTGTTGGCTCCGCTGGCGGTTAAAGGTGATAACGGCGCACGGCTGGCTTTGCTGGCTACGGCAATCGTCATGCTGACACTGAAAAAACCGCTGCCGGCAATTGCCGCCGGCATACTTGCAGCGGCTTTAGCCAGGCAGTTCTGAACGGTCGAGTCGCCCGCTGCATAAGCAGGCGACGGATCCCAATCAACACCCAGATCGAAAACTCAGCGTCGCCGCTTCCCCAAACGAGTGATCCTGCACCCCTGTCATAAAGTGTAGTGACATCTCCTGTGGCGCTTCGAGGGGTGGAATTTCAAAACTCCCCACCACCTGACCCTGAAGCGCACTCAGCCGCATCGACTCTTCTTCCTTTAACTTTGCCATTCTCGCGTGATTCGCTGCGATTTCGTTGAGAGTTGACACGGTACATCTCCGTTTGCTGACCAAGCATTGATTAATTTGCCGCCGCGTCAGAATTACGTCGTTCTTGGCTGCTGAGACAGGCCAGTGCAAACCCTGAGCCAGACGTGGCCGCCTGTTGGCCCCGATATTTAACAGGTGACGAATGGCGGGGCAGACGTGCATTGACGTCGGCAACGTTTCAACCATGCCTCAACAATAAGTCACTGATAATACAAACCGCCCCGATAGGGTCAGTCGGTCTCGGCGTTGTAGACACTTGACCGCAGTGTCGAATGCCTGTGCACCACAACCACTGCGGCTCCGATCAGGCTGGTGGCAACCGCCAGCAGCAGAATCACCTGCTGCGTTCCAAGCGGCGCGGTCAGCACCGCGACCAGTAAGCCCGCGAGCGGTTGCGACAGGTTGTTGAGCAGCGTGATGACGCCGACGGTCTTGCCGAAGTCCTGAGGCGCAATGACTTGCTGGCGGAGGGTACGGAAGTACACGTTGAACATTTTGTCGAAACCGACAATCAGCAAGAAACCGACGACGTAGCCCTCTGTGTTCGGGCTGAGCGCGGTGATGAAGGCGCCGACGGCAATCAGCGTGTAGGAGAGGGTGCCCAGCAGTTTCAAGGGCAAGGTCACTCGGGCCAGGAGGAACAGGATGAGGATGGTGGTCACGGCACCGGCTGCCTGTAAGCCTGCGTAGTCATCCTTGTCGGCGCCGTAATGGCCGATGACCATGGCCGCTGAGGTGGCGAGGGTGACGCCGATGACCAGGTTGACGCCCACCGCCAGGCTGATGATCTTTTGCAGTTCCGCCAGCTTGCGAATGTGGCCGAAGGCAATGCGCAGCGGGTTCAGCCAGAGATCGTGATGTTGCTCGAAGGTTTCCAGGGTGACCGAGCTGGTGCGCTGCCAGTACAACATCGCCAGGTCCGCCAGGAGGAACAGCCCGGCAATCGCCAGCACCACCCAGTGCCACGCCCATACCTCAAGCAACAGCGCAGCGATCAGCGGGCCCAGCACCATGCCGCTCTGGTCGGCGATTTGCGAGTAGGAGAGGGTCTTGGTGTAGGTGTAGTGCTTGAAGATGTAAGGCATCACCACTTCGCGGACCATGATGCCCTGCGTGGTCAGCACGCCGCAGAGGGCCGAGAGCGCGACGATCCAATAGATGCCGCCGAAGACACCATAGAGCACGACTGCCACGCCGCAGATCGGGAACGACAGGTAGCGTGGCAAGGCTTCGACGAAGAAGGCCAGGCCTGCCCAGGAGACGCTGTTGGTGGTCTGGAAAACAATCAGCGGGACGATGAACAGCAAGATCTGGTCGGCCAACCGGGAGAGGAACATCGCGACGAAAAAAGCCAGGTAGTCCTTGCGCATGAAACGCCCTGATTGCTGTGTTCAGGTGTTATCCGGTTCAGGCAAGCGACGTGCAGCGTGATATGGAACTAATATCACCGTGAGTCTCTATATCTTTACAGGGGACATTCCTTTTTTGAGAGAACTGCCATGTTCAAATCGCGCTCGTTGATTGCAGCCGTTACCTGCGTCGCCCTGGTGGCGGGCCCTGGCATTGTTGTCGCGGACCCCGGCAACGGTAAGGGAAACGCTCAATTCGATCAAGGTCCTGGCCACGGACAGGGAGGCAAAGGCGGGCAGGGCAACAAGGGTGGTCAAGGAAATCCCGGTAACAAGGGCAACCAGGGCGGCAAGGGAAACCAAGGCGGTGGTGGCGGCGATTGGCATAACGGCCCGATCCTCGACCGCGGCGGCATCCTCGGTGTGATTGGCAGCTATCGCGATTACTGGAGCCCCGGCCCGGCGTTGCCGCCTGGCATCCAGAAAAATCTTGCACGGGGCAAGCCGTTGCCACCCGGTATCGCCAAGAAGCTCGACGGTCGGTTGCTGGGACGGTTGCCGCACTATGACGGTTATGAGTGGCAACAGGTCGGCACGGACCTGATCCTGGTGGCGATCGCCACTGGCATCATCTATGAAGTGCTCAATGGCGTGTTCGACTAAGTCGCAGTAATGCCTATCAGTTAAGCAAAACACCTGTGGGAGCGGGTTTGCTCGCGAAAGCGGTGGGTCAGCTTGCGTGCTGTTGGCTGTGCCGCCACCTTCGCGAGCAGGTTCGCTCCCACTGGTTTCGTATCAGCTTTCAAGTTGCCGCAAGCGTTTGTACAAGGTATTGCGGCTGACCCCCAGCCGTCGCGCCAAGTGTGAAATATTCCCGCCCACGGCCTGCAACTGACGGTTCAGGTCCTCGGCATCGTTGAGGTCCACCGTCAGCGGCTCAGGTGTTTCCACCGGTTCCATTTCAAGGTCGACAAAGAAGTCGTCGGGCAGATGTTCCGGGCGGATCGGCTGTTCCTCGGCCATCGCCAGGGCCACTTGCAGCACGCTGCTGACCTGTCGCAGGTTGCCCGGCCATGGGTGGCGTTCGAGCAGATCCAGTACCTCACGGCTCAGGCCGGCCCATTGGGTCGGTTCGCGGTGGTGTTCCCAGAGGCGCTTGAACAGGGCCTGCTTGTCGCTGCGTTCGCGCAGGGGCGGCAGTTCCAGGGTCAGGCCACCGATGCGGTAGTACAAGTCTTCGCGAAACCGCCCCAGTTGCACCTGTTCACGCAGTGAGCGGTTGGTGGCGGAGATGATGCGGATGTCCACTGGGAACAACTCGGCGCTGCCCACCGGTTGTACGCAACGTTCCTGCAAGACCCGCAGCA
Organism: Pseudomonas sp. RL_105y_Pfl2_101; assembly: GCF_963970585.1. Taxonomy (NCBI): domain Bacteria; kingdom Pseudomonadati; phylum Pseudomonadota; class Gammaproteobacteria; order Pseudomonadales; family Pseudomonadaceae; genus Pseudomonas; species Pseudomonas sp. RL_105y_Pfl2_101. The sequence goes on along the minus strand of NZ_CAXAPG010000037.1, from coordinate 45,464 downwards.
GCCGGGCCTGGGTCGGCAGGGGCATGTCGCCGATCTCGTCAAGAAACAGCGTGCCGCGGTCGGCCTTGCGGATCAGGCCAATGCTGCCTTTCTGGTTGGCACCGGTGAAGGCGCCTTTTTCATAACCGAACAGTTCCGATTCCACCAGCTCGGCGGGGATCGCTGCGCAGTTGACGGCAATGAACGGTTGCTTGCAGCGCGAACTGGCCTGGTGCAGGGCTTTGACGAAGACTTCCTTGCCGACGCCGGTCTCGCCATGGATCAGCAGCGGAATGTCCTTCTCCAGCAACCGCTCGGCCTGGCGCACGGCTTTCTCCACGCGGCTGTCACCGAAGTGCAGGGTGTTGAGGCTGATAGCGTTGCTGGCGGGGGCCGGCACAGGTGCTGTTTCGGTGAATACGCGAGCCTTGATCGACACCTGGCTCGGACGCCTGAGCAGGCACTGGAAACGATTGCTACCGGATGCTTGCAGGGCGAACGGCAGGTCATCGGGCTGGTTCAGCAGCTCCAGCAGCGAGACCTTGAACAGGCTTTCGATGCTGACCCGCGACAGGCTCAGGCCCAGCAGGTTGTCGGCCCGGCGGTTGGCGGACAGGATCTGGCCGCTCTCATCGAAGATCAGCAGCCCGGCCCATTGGCTGTCGAGGTTGTTCAGACCGGTGTTAAAGGTCAGTTGGAAGTGTTCACCGCGAAACAGGTTGAGGATCAGCCGGTTCTCCACGGTCTGGCTCATCATCTTGACCATGCCCAGGGTGTGGGACGGTGGCAGGTAGCTGTCGCTGGAGACGTCCAGCACGGCGATGACCTTGCGCTCGGCATCGAAGATCGGCGCGGCGGAGCCGGTCATGAAGCGATTGGCCTTGAGGAAGTGTTCATCGTGCTCGATGTGCACCGCCTGTTCGCAGGCCAGCGCGGTGCCGATGGCGTTGGTGCCGGTGCAGCGCTCCATCCAGCTCGCCCCGGCGCTGAAGCCATGGGCCAGTTTCGGTTCGATGAAGCGCTGGGTGCCCCAGGAGGTCAGCACTTGGCCCTGGTTGTCGGCCAGCATGATCAGGCAGTTGGAGTTGCTCAGGATGTTTTCGTAGTACGGCAAGACTTCCTGGTGGGTGGTCTGCACCAGCGAATGCTGGTTCTCCAGCAACTGGGCGATGCCTTGGGCGGGCAACTGGTCGAAGGCCGGCACGCTTTGATGGTTCAGGCCAAAGGCGCGGCAACGGGACCAGGAGGCCTGGATGATGGCCTCGTGGGACAAGGCTGGAGCAGGTGCGGCCATGGGACACTCTCGCAGGAGCTGTTTTTATTGTTGTGGCAAGTCTCGCACAGACTCCTTGTGCTGGGGCAGGCCTGAATACCACTTCATGCACAGAACCTGTGGGAGCGGGCTTGCAGCCAGGCTAGCCGAGAACGTTCTTTCAGTGTTGTTCAAAATTGTTCATTGTCAACCCACAGATTGTTCAGTTGTTCATTCTTGATTGTTCACTTGCGTTCATCCGCGAACGTCTTTTTCCTGCAAATAAATAGAAATTTCAACTTTATCAATGGCTTGTGATTTCTGGCACGGCTTTCGCTTTCTGACTCGGGTCGCTTGACTCCAATAATAAAAAGGCCGAGCCATGTCATTAACGCTTGAGCACATCTGTCGCACCGTCGAAGGCCAAACCTGGATCGACGATGCCAATCTGAGTTTCGAACCCGGATCCTTCAACGTCCTGTTGGGCCGCACGCTGTCCGGCAAGACCAGCCTCATGCGTCTGATGGCCGGTCTGGACAAGCCCGACAGCGGCCGCATCCTGATGAACGGCGTCGACGTTACCAATCGCCCCGTGCGGCTGCGCAACGTGTCGATGGTCTATCAACAGTTCATCAACTACCCGACCATGACCGTTTTCGAAAACATCGCCTCGCCGCTGCGCCAGGCCGGCGTGTCCGAAGAGGTCATCCAGGGCAAAGTCCTGGAAACCGCAAAAATGTTGCGGATCGAGAAATTCCTCAAGCGTCATCCGCTGGAGTTGTCCGGCGGTCAGCAGCAGCGCACCGCCATGGCCCGCGCATTGGTCAAGGACGCTGAACTGATTCTGTTCGACGAGCCGCTGGTGAACCTGGACTACAAGCTGCGTGAAGAGCTGCGTCAGGAAATGCGCGAATTGTTCCAGGCCCGCCACACCATCGCCGTCTACGCCACCACCGAGCCCAACGAGGCGTTGGCCTTGGGCGGCACCACCACGATCCTGCATGAGGGCCGGGTGATCCAGAGCGGCAAATCGTCTTCGGTGTATCACCAGCCGCAAACCGTGCTGGCCGCCGAATTGTTCTCCGAACCACCCATCAACCTCATGCCGGGACGCATCGCCGGCAACGAGGTGAGTTTCGCCAATTTCGTGCACTTCCCGCTGAACGTCGACCTGCGCCCGGTGGGCGAGGGTGAATTTCGTTTCGGCGTGCGCCCCAGTCATATTTCCCTGGTGCCGAGCAACGACGACGACCTCGAACTGGCGGTATCCGTCGAGGTGGCCGAGATCAGTGGCTCGGAGACGTTCCTGCACGTGCGCAATGAACATTTCCTGCTGGTGCTGCATTTGCCAGGGGTGCATGAGTACGACGTGGATGCGCCGATCCGCATCTACATTCCGACCCATAAACTGTTTGTCTTCGACGCCCAGGGCAAGCTGGTCCAAGCCCCAGGGCAGCGTATCGCGAGGGTTGCCTGATGGCTGAAATTCGTTTGCAGAACCTCGCCCACAGCTATACCAGCACCCCGGCGGGCCCCGAGGACTACGCGATTCGCGAGATGAACCACATCTGGGAGCAGGGCGGCGCCTATGCGCTGCTCGGGCCTTCGGGCTGTGGCAAGTCCACGTTGCTCAACATCATTTCCGGACTGCTCAGCCCTTCCGAAGGGCAGGTGATGTTCGACAGCAAGGTCGTTAACGAGCTGACCCCGGAACGGCGCAACATCGCCCAGGTGTTTCAGTTTCCGGTGGTGTACGACACCATGACCGTGTTTGACAACCTGGCGTTCCCGCTGCGTAACCAGGGCATGGCCGAGGCGAGGATCCACACCAAGGTGCAGGAAATCGCCGAGGTCCTGGACCTGCAAAACCTGCTGGGCAAAAAGGCCAGCAACCTCACCGCCGACGAAAAACAGAAAGTCTCCATGGGCCGCGGCCTGGTGCGCGACGATGTGTCGGCGATTCTGTTTGACGAGCCGCTGACGGTGATCGACCCGCACCTGAAATGGAAGCTGCGGCGCAAGCTCAAACAGATCCACGAGCAGTTCAACATCACCATGGTCTACGTCACCCACGACCAGTTGGAGGCTTCGACGTTCGCCGACAAGATCGCGGTGATGTACGGCGGCCAGATCGTGCAGTTCGGCACACCCCGGGACTTGTTCGAGCGCCCCAGCCACACCTTTGTCGGCTACTTCATCGGCAGCCCGGGGATGAACCTGATCGAGGTCACGGCACAGCCCGGTGGCGTCGGCTTCGCCTCGACGCACTTGCCGCTGTCGGAAACCTTGCAACGACGGGTCGCCGAAGCTGGAGGAAAAAGCCTGAAGGTCGGTATCCGTCCCGAGTTCGTGCATGTCTGGGACGGCCCCTATGACGACGCAATGCGGGCTGATGTGGTGCACGTCGAAGACCTGGGCACCTACAAGATCCTGACCCTCAACCTCGATGGCGTACCGCTGAAAGTCCGCTTGGCTGAAGACAAGCCCGTGCCGGAAGGCACCGCGTACATCAGCTTTCCGGGCCAATGGCTGATGGTTTATGCCGATGAATACCTGCTGGAACCGTTGAGTGAGGTGCAGCCATGAACAAGGTGCAAAACAACAAGGCCTGGTGGCTGGTGTTGCCGGTGTTCCTGCTGGTGGCCTTCAGCGCCGTGATCCCGATGATGACCGTGGTCAACTATTCGGTGCAGGACATCTTCGACCAGTCCAGCCGCTACTTCGTCGGCGCCGAGTGGTACAAGCAGGTGCTGCTCGATCCACGGCTGCACGATTCGCTGTTGCGCCAGTTCATCTATTCGGCGTGCGTACTACTGATTGAAATCCCCCTGGGCATCGCCATCGCCCTGACCATGCCGACCAAGGGCAAATGGTCGTCCCTGGTGTTGATCATCCTGGCGATCCCGCTACTGATCCCCTGGAACGTAGTGGGCACCATCTGGCAGATTTTCGGCCGCACCGACATCGGCTTGCTGGGCTCCACCCTCAATGGCCTGGGCATCAACTATAACTATGCGGCCAACACCATGGACGCCTGGCTCACCGTGCTGGTGATGGACGTCTGGCACTGGACGTCGTTGGTGGCGCTGCTGTGCTATTCGGGGTTGCGGGCTATTCCCGACGTGTACTACCAGGCCGCGCGGATCGACCGGGCCTCCAGCTGGGCGGTGTTCCGGCACATCCAGTTGCCGAAGATGAAGAGCGTGCTGCTGATCGCCGTGATGCTGCGCTTCATGGACAGCTTCATGATCTACACCGAGCCGTTCGTGCTGACCGGCGGCGGGCCGGGCAACGCCACCACCTTCCTCAGCCAGACCTTGACGCAGATGGCCATCGGCCAATTCGACCTGGGCCCGGCGGCGGCGTTTTCCCTGGTGTACTTCCTGATCATTCTGTTGGTGTCGTGGCTGTTCTATACCGCCATGACGCACTCCGACGCCAACCGTTGAGGCCCGCACAATGAGCAAGAGAAAGCTGATTCCGCTGCTGATCTACATCCTGTTCCTGCTGGTGCCCATCTACTGGTTGCTGAACATGTCGTTCAAGAGCAACACCGAGATCCTCGGCAGCCTGACCCTGTGGCCCCAGGATTTTACCTTCCACAACTACAAGGTGATCTTCACCGACCCGAGCTGGTACACCGGTTACCTCAACTCGCTGTACTACGTGAGCCTGAACACGGTGATTTCCCTGGGGGTCGCATTGCCGGCGGCCTATGCGTTTTCCCGTTACCGGTTCCTGGGGGACAAGCACCTGTTCTTCTGGCTGCTGACCAACCGCATGGCTCCACCGGCGGTGTTCCTGTTGCCGTTCTTCCAGCTGTATTCGTCCATTGGGCTGTTCGACACCCATATCGCCGTGGCCCTGGCTCACTGCCTGTTCAACGTGCCGCTGGCGGTGTGGATCCTCGAAGGGTTCATGTCTGGGGTGCCGAAAGAAATTGACGAGACCGCCTACATTGACGGCTACAGTTTCCCCAAGTTTTTCGTGAAGATATTCGTCCCGTTGATCGGTTCCGGCATCGGTGTCACGGCGTTTTTCTGCTTTATGTTTTCCTGGGTCGAACTGCTGCTGGCACGTACGCTCACCTCGGTGAATGCCAAGCCGATCGCGGCGGTCATGACCCGCACCGTGTCGGCCTCGGGTATCGATTGGGGCGTGCTGGCGGCGGCGGGGGTGTTGACCATCCTGCCGGGCATGCTGGTGATCTGGTTCGTTCGCAACCACGTGGCCAAGGGCTTTGCCCTGGGCCGAGTCTGAGGAGTCGATGATGGAATGGATGAACTGGACCGCCCCCACGGCGACATTCTTTGGGGTCATCGCCTTGCTGCTGGCAGGCATGACCACGTGGGAACTGCGTTCGCCGAGCATCCCTCGGCGGGGTTTCCTGCCGATTGCCACCACCCGTGGCGATCGGTTGTTTATCGGTCTTCTCGGTAGCGCTTACCTGCATATGCTGGTGATCGGTGCTACCGACTGGAGCATCTGGATAGCGTTCGCGTTGTCCTTGGTGTGGCTGTTGGCAGTGATGCGGTGGGGCTAAAAGGGGTCTGTGTGGCTAATTCGAGTACTCGAATTAACCGTACAGGCCCCTAGTCGAAGGTTCGACGCTCAGGCTCTTAAACCCAAACAGGAGGTCTCTATGTTCAATAAAAACAATAAGCTGCGACATAGCGTTTCATTGGCAGCCATGCTGGCACTCAGCGGGCTGAGTGCTGCGGCCTGGGCCGATGCCTATGAAGACGCCGCTAAAAAATGGATCGGCAGTGAATTCAAACCGTCGACCCTGACAGCCGAGCAGCAGCTCGAAGAACTCAAATGGTTCATCAAGGCATCCGAGCCGTTTCGCGGTATGAAGATCAACGTGGTGTCGGAAACCCTCACCACTCACGAATACGAGTCCAAGGTACTGGCCAAGGCCTTCACCGAAATCACCGGGATCCAGTTGACCCATGACCTTCTGCAAGAAGGCGACGTGGTGGAGAAAATGCAGACGGTGATGCAGTCGGACAAGAACATCTATGACGGCTGGGTCAACGACTCGGACTTGATTGGTACGCACTTTCGCTACGGCAAGACCGAGTCGATCACCGATCTGATGGCCAACGAAGGCAAGGATTTCACCTCGCCGACCCTGGACATCAAGGACTTCATCGGCATCTCCTTCACCACCGCGCCGGACGGCAAGATCTATCAACTGCCCGACCAGCAATTCGCCAACTTGTACTGGTTCCGCGCCGACTGGTTCGAGCGCGCGGACCTGAAGGCCAAGTTCAAGGAGAAATACGGCTACGAGCTGGGCGTACCGGTGAACTGGTCGGCCTATGAAGACATCGCCAAGTTCTTCTCCGAAGACGTCAAGGAAATCGACGGCAAGCGCATCTACGGCCACATGGACTACGGCAAGAAAGACCCGTCCCTGGGCTGGCGTTTCACCGATGCCTGGTTCTCCATGGCTGGCGGCGGCGACAAGGGCCTGCCCAATGGTCTGCCGGTGGATGAGTGGGGGATTCGCGTCGAAGACTGCCATCCGGTTGGTTCCAGCGTCACCCGTGGCGGCGACACCAACGGACCTGCGGCAGTGTTTGCCACCACCAAATACGTGGACTGGATGAAGAAGTACGCGCCACCGGAAGCGGCGGGCATGACGTTCTCCGAATCAGGTCCGGTACCGTCCCAAGGCAACATCGCCCAGCAGATTTTCTGGTACACCGCGTTTACCGCCGACATGACCAAGCCGGGCCTACCGGTGGTAAATGCCGATGGCACGCCGAAATGGCGCATGGCGCCTTCGCCACGCGGTCCGTATTGGGAAGAGGGCATGAAACTGGGGTATCAGGACGTGGGCTCCTGGACATTTATGAAATCCACGCCTGAGAAACAGAAACTCGCGGCCTGGCTCTATGCACAGTTCGTGACGTCCAAGACCGTGTCGCTGAAGAAGACCATCGTTGGCCTGACGCCGATTCGTGAGTCGGACATCAACTCCCAGGCGATGACCGACCTGGCGCCGAAGCTCGGTGGCCTGGTTGAGTTCTACCGCAGTCCGGCCCGCGTGCAATGGACCCCGACCGGGACCAACGTGCCGGACTACCCGCGTCTGGCCCAGTTGTGGTGGAGCCACATCGCCGAAGCCGCCAGTGGCGAGAAAACGCCGCAGCAGGCCCTCGATGGGTTGGCCAAGGACCAGGATGCGATCATGACTCGCCTGGAACGCTCCAAGGCCCAAGCCACCTGCGCCCCGAAAATGAACCCCGAGCGCGACGCGCAATACTGGTTCGACCAACCGGGTGCACCGAAGCCGAAACTGGCGAACGAGAAGCCTAAAGGCGAAACAGTGAGCTACACCGAGCTGTTGAAATCGTGGGAGGCAGCCCGCAAGTAAAGCCCCAAGCGTGAAAACGAACGGCACCGAAAGGTGCCGTTTTTTTTTGCGTGCGCTTGCACCGCCATCGCGAGCAGGCGGCGGGTCAGCTTGCGGCGATGTTGACTGGGCTGACGCTTTCGCGAGCAAGCCCGCTCCCGCAGGGGGATTGTGGTGATCTGGAGGGAGGGTGATCAGCCCGCTTTGGCCGGGGTGGGCAAGGTGTTTGCGGCCATGGGCGATGGCTTGTTGTTCATCAGCGTGTCCAGCGCTTGCCGGTAGTTTTTGCCCGCCAGACTCATGCTGTTGTTATGCGTCGCCCCCGGCACCAGCAACAGGCGCTTGGGCTCCCGGGCGGCGTTGAACAGTTGCTCGCTGAAGCGCGGCGGTACGTAGCGATCGGCAGAGCCGTGCACCACCAGCAGTGGCATGTTGATTTCGCCGATTTTGTCGATGGAGTCGAATTTCTGCGACAGCAACCAGCGCACCGGCAGGGACGTATTCGCCATCGCGGTGGCGACATCGCCCAGGGACGTGAACGTGGATTCGATGACCAGACCTCGGACCTGGGCGGCGCCATTCTTCGCGGCCTCCTGGCCCAACTGCGCGGCGAGGTCCACCGCGATGGCCCCGCCCAATGAATGACCGTAGATCAGCCGCAGGGCCGGGTCTGGTTGCAGTACCTTGAGGCGCTCCCAGGCGATGCGTGCATCTTCATAGACGCTGGCTTCCGACGGCAGATCCCCATGGCTTTTGCCAAAGCCCCGGTAGTCGATGGCCAGTACCGAATAGCCCAGCGCCCTCAACTGCTGGATACGAAACAATTGGCCGGTCAAATTCCAGCGCACACCGTGCAAGTACAGGATGGCCGGCGCGTTCTTGCGTTTGGCCGGCCACCACCAGCCGTGGATATTTTCCCCGGCCTTGAAGTGCTTGGACTTGAGATCGAATTCCTGCACACCGCTGGGCAGCCCACTGAACCAGCTGGCCGTCCCCGGCTCAATGCGAAAGACCAGCTCGCGCTCCTTATGTTGCAGCACTGCACAGCCCACCGGCAGCCCGACCACCATTGCGCTCATGACAAGGAAGGCCAGCCAGCGCCGCCGAAGGCGAGAGAATAAAGGTAAAGGCATCGACGCAATTCACTACTCGAAACAGAAGATGCCTTGTAGCAGATTCTCCGAAAGCGGTGCAGGGATTTCGAATGACCGTGGCGAGGGGGACGCTCGCGCCGGAACCCGTAGGAGCTGGCGAAGCCTGCGATCTTTTGATCTTGATCTTTCGCTTTTGACTCAATGGGCTGTGGAAGGATCGCAGCCTCGTTTCACTCGACAGCTCCTACGCAGCTCCTACGCAGCGCCTATGCAGCGTTTACGGGCGATACATCAGTGCGCATCCTCATACTCAAGCAGCGTCAACACCCGCGTGGTCCGGTCATACGCGACCTTGGGAACGCCCGCCAGGCGTTTGTGCAGGACCTGGGTCAACGACTCTCCTGGCATCAGGCTAGCATCGCCAAAGTCTCCGTCCAGTTGCAGCGGATGCACGATGACCTCAAGCGAGCCATGTGCCGGTGGCGCGGCGTGGTCCAGGTCGGCTGGGGTGCAGACATAGTCGGCTGTCGCACCGCACAGGCTGCGCATGCGCCGGTTGAGCAGGGTCTTGAAGAGGCGCTTGGGCAGGTTCAAGTTGGCCCCCAGGTTGCGCGCCAGGCGCATGGGCACGCGCTGCCGGGCGGCGAAGCGGGCCACCAATTCGCCGATGGGCCAGATGTTGTGCACATGTTGATGGGAATCGAGATGACTGGGACGCAGGCCGTGGTCCAGGCAACATTGCCATTGCGTCTGCAGTTCATCTTCCACCGCCGCCAAATCCTTTGAACCCAGGCGCAGGCAATAACGCGACAGGTTCAGGTCGAACTGGCCATTGGCGTCGCAAAAAAGCGCTCGCGAGGTGATCGCCCGGCCCAACGGCGGGCCGTAGCTGAGGTTGAAGTGCAGGCCAACGTGGCCTTTGAGCAACGGTTGCCGAGCCAGTTCACACGCCTGCTCGAAACCTGGCATGTTGGCCATGGCCGTGGCCGAGCTGATGACGCCGGTCTCGAAGGCGCGCAGGATCAGCGCGTTTTCACTGAGGCTGAGCCCGAAGTCGTCAGCGTTGACGATCACTTGACGAGGCATTGGTGTTCTCCTGGTGCTTGGGGGAGGACGATGCCGTCGTCGCGGTTGGTTTGCTTTGGCGCTTGCCAAACCATGGTTTCAAGCTTTTCCATAGCCGCAAGGCAAATCCCAGGAGCAAGCCCCCGGGTTGCCATGAATAAAAACTCCAGCGCCAGTGTTCCAGTTGGCCGGTCATGCGTTCATGTAACTGATGGCTGGAGTTCTCCAGGCTGACTCGTGATGCATCGATCCAGCGCCAGTTTTCGTCCAGCCCCCAGCGGATCCACTCTTCGAGCAAGACCCGGCCGCTGCCCAGATCAGCGTGCTGCGGCAGGAACGCCAGGTTGTAGTCATACAGCCGCCCCTGATCCAGCAAACCGAGGCGATAGCTGATGCATTCGCCGTTCAGCTCCAGCATCACCACGCGCACCAGGCCCTGGGCGGCGAGGGCGGTGAAGGCGAGGTTCATCCATTGTCGGCGCCTGGGGTCGGCGAAGATGCCGACACCTTCCTCGCCTTTCCAGCTGGCCGCCTCGACATCGGCGATGTTGCGCAACAGTTGCCCCATGCTGATGGCATCCGGTTTCACCCGGCGGATCTCGGCACCGCAGGCGGTGATCCGCTTGCGTGCCCGTCGTAGCTTGTAGCGTGGGTTGCCAGAGATTTCCTGGTGGTCGCTGTCGCTGATCAGGTGCACCGGAACCCGGCAACTCAGGCGTCGTTCTCCGGTGGAACTCAGCGCCATCCAGGCACTGAGGACGCTTTCTTCACCGACCGGTTCGACCACCTCATTCAATTGTAGTAACGCGTGGGGCAGGTGCTGGCGGATCTGTATCAGCGCCTGCCCCATGCCTTCGGCGTCCAGGCGTACCAGCAAGGCGATGCGATCGGCCAATGGATAACCCAGGTGACGCAACACCCGGAACCGCAGACCGCCGATGCGCTCACGCGCCGATACCAGAGGCAGGCACAGGCATAGCGTCTGGTCTTGCCAGCCCAGCAACACGTGCAACTGCTGGTCTGGCAGCAGGGCGAATTCCGCCGCTTGCAGCCAGGCCAGGGTGTTGAAAGGCGTAGCGTCGGGCACTTGGGCTCGCAGCTGTTCATAAGCGGCTATGGGAAAGTCCTCAGCGCCCAGGGAGCGACACCATTGGAGCCGGATCGCCATGGCCATCAGGCCGTCGCAGTCGATGGAGCCGACCGGGCCGGTTTACGAAAGGCGTCCAGTACCGAGCCTGTGTAAAACGTATCGCGGAAAAACCGCCAGCGACCGAACAAGCAGTGCACATGGGTGATCTGGCCGCGCTCCTGGTAGTCCATGCGCAGGTGCAGCTTGACCGCTGGGATGTTGCGCAGGTCACACACATCGACGACTTTGTCGCAGCCCTTGTCCGCCATGACTTTCCATAGATTCAATTGCACATCCACCGACATTTGGCTGCCCCAGTAGGCCCGGATCATTTCCCCCCCGAATTCGAAGAACTCGCCAGGCTTGACCGGGAACCAGCAGCCATAGAAATGGCGGTCAAAGTAATCCCGTGTACTGCCCCATATGAAGCTGACGGTGTCGCCCTGGTCGTCCAGATACATCAATCCGGTGTGACCTTCGGTGGCCAGCTCGCGCATGGTCTCGACGCGGTCACCAAAATGGGTGGCAAAGGCGTCGACGTTTTCTGCGGTAATGAATTCCTGGCGCACCGGTCGATACGGTTTGAGGTTGTGCGGCCGTATCGGGGAGACCAGGTCGCGTTCCATCCACACCAGTTGTGAGTGGAAATACACATAGCGCCTGAATAGCTGTTTGAGGACGGCGCGCAGGCCTTTTTTCTGGATGCGATCACGCAATTTCTGCAGAGCGTTCATGGTGCCTCCTGACGGGTGGCGGGTTGGGGGGAAGAGGGTGCGGTCCAGCTCAGGGCAAACAGGGTTTCCCCTGGCAGGAGAAAGCGGATCTGCCCGGCCTCGCAGTTGAACGGGGCGCTGCGGCTATGGTTGTCGGGGCCGAAATACACCAGCTCGGCTTTGGCCTGGGGGCAGGGCGCGCCGTCCAGGCTGACCTGTTGCGGGCGCGTGCTTTTGTTCACGCCCAGCAGGCTGCGTCTGGCGTCGGTGGCCATGGCCAGCACGTCGACTTCGAAGGCGTCGTTATCCAGGCGCAGCACTTGGGTGAGCCAATGCTTTTGGATGAACTGCTGGGCCAGGCCCACTGGCTTGAGTTCGAAGCGCTGGCTGTCCAGCACTCGAACCATGCCTTTTGGGTACTCCGGTTCGTCGGCGAGCATGAACCAATTGAGCATGTCCAGCAGGCCGTCGGCAGAGGCGTTGATCACCACGGATGTCCACCAGAGGGCGGCGTAGTGAGTTTCCTGATCGTAGGGGCTCAGGCTCGAGCCGCTGGACATGTTGGTCTGGTCCAGCAACAAGGCCTTGCGCGGCCGGCCAGTGGTATCCAGGCCCACCAGGTCGGCGGCCTGGCGCACGCTGTTGCGATAGACCCGGGTCGCCAGCAGGTCGCGGACCATCCATTCATGCCAGGCCAGGGCGTCGATCTGGTCACTGTATTTGGCGAGCAAGCGCCGCGCCCAATCAATGCCGCGCCGGTCCGCGGCGTTTTCCGCCATAGGACCATTGGTCAATCGCGAGCTGGCCGGTATGGCAATGCGCACCCCCGCGCGGGCGTTGGCGGGGATGGCGCGAACCTGATTGGCCATGCTCTCGAACACCTGCTGGTAGCTGGCGAAATCCGGGTAGTTGAGGTTCGGTTCATCGGCGAAACTGAGGTAATGGATACCGTTGCCGCCCAAGGCGCGGGTCGATTTGAGCCAGGCCTGCAAGCCGCTGTTGCTGACGCGGTCGGCTCGCAAGTCAGCTTTGCGTGCGCTGCCGGCCAGCAGGGTGATGTCCCGGGTGATGCCGAAGCGGTCCTGGTACAGGCGCCGGAACTGATTTTCATAGTCCGGCTTGCTAGCGGTGATGTCGACCAGGCTGTAATAGCTGGCGGCCTGGGGCTTGAGGGCTTCGATCACCGGGTAGGCCGATGGTGGGGGCATGACGTAGGGCAGGTATACCCCCAGTTTCGGGGTTGTTCCCAGGACATCGCCATAGAGTTTCAGGCGCGTTTGCCCCGGGTCCTGGCGCAGCGGCTGCAGATGCTCGGCGTCCTGGGCGAACAGGTTCGCGGTGCCGTCCAGCCAGAACGCCGCCTTGCCGTTGCCCTGCAATTGCAGGCGCCAGGTTTGCTCGACATTGGCGACGGGCAGGGCGACTTGATCGAACTGCCAATAGGCCGGGTATGGCTTGAGGTGCAACCGTACCTGTTTGCCATCGGCGATGCGCCGGGCTTGCAGGCTGCGCACGCCGCCGTGGAACTTGCCCGCCAGCACGGCCTGTTCGCCGGGTGCGACCTTGAAATACAACTCATCGCCGTCGTGGCTTTCGGCGTTGAAATGCACCTTGGCCGGGGCGAACAACGCCCGGGTACGGGCATCGTGCTCGACGGTGTAGCGGCGAAAACTGTAGCCGGGAATTTCCAGCCGATAGCTGGCCGCCCCCGGCAACAAAGGCCACTGCTGCTCGCCACGCGCCTGGGTCGCCTTGATCAAACGTTCGCCCACTAGGCGCCCCTGGCCGTTGAGCAGGTACAGGTGTTCTGTATTGGCATCGGCCTGCCAGGCCGGCACCCAACGCACGGTCACGTAAGCGGGGCGGTCGGTCTGCAGGTACAGGCTGCCGTCGCGGATACCGGTCCATTGCATCGCCGCGCCATGAGCCCAAAAGGCCAGGCCCCAGAGGCACAGGCCAGCAGCCACTCTCACTGCAAGCCGACCCACCGCTCCAGCAAGGGCATTACCACCCCCTGAGGGAGCGAGCTTGCTCGCGAGGGTGGTTTGGCTGGCAACCGCACTCATGCCGATTTCCCGAGCAGCATTTTGCGCATCGGCAGCAAGTCGCTGGGCAGGATGATCAGTGTCTGCCACACCGCCACGCCGCTGAGGCGGCAGTACATGGCCAGTAGCGCCACGGTCACGCTCAGGTAGGCGATTGAAGACGCGGCGGCGGCCCCGACGATGCCGTAGAGGGGGATCAGGATCAGGTTCAGCGCCAGGTTCAGCAGAGCGCCCACGCCCATCAGCAGCGAAACCGTGCCGGGTCGGTTCTTGCCTAGCAGATCCAGGCGCAGGATGCTCGCATAGCACAGCCCGAACAGCCCCGGCAGGAGCGCCAGCAAGGCCGGATAAGCCGGCTGGTAGGCCGCGCCAAACAAGGTGACGATCAGCCATTGGCCGATCAGTGCCATGCTCAGGCAGGCGCCGAGCATCACCGTGGCGGTCAGGCGCAGGGCCAGGGGGGTCAGGCGCTGCATGTCGCTGTCCTGTTGCAACAGGCGTTTCATCAGCGGCGTGGTGACGGCTTCCGGCACGATCAGCAGCAGTTCGGCGGCAGCGCTGGCCATGGCGTAGTGTCCCAGCGCCGTGCTGCCCAGCAGGGCACCGATGAACAGGAAGTCCGAGCGCAGCAGCACTTGCTGGAACAGCAGGTCCGGATGGCTGCGGGCGCCGTAGCGCAACAGTTCGTTCTGATGGGTGCGATCCCAGCGCAGGGTGACCACATGATCGCGGCGCAACCACACCCAACCGGCCAGCGCCACCAGACTCAGGCCCGCCAGCCAACTGATTAGCGCCGCTTCCAGGGCGGCGTCTTTCCACATCCAGAACAGCGTGACAAACAGCAGCAGCGGCGCCAGGGATTCCATCAGGCGCAAGGCATTGAAGGCACCCACGCCACCCGAGGCGTTGTGCAGTGTCAGCAGGCCGCTCTTGAGCACGGTCAACGGCACGGCCAGCAACAACAGCCAGGCGAGCAATCCCAATTGCGTGGCGATGTCCAGCTCGCCGCCGAACTCGCGCACCAGCGCCACCACCAGCAAGGTCAGTAGCCCGGCTAGCAGGCAGCCGAAGACCAGCACCTGGCTGAGCAACAGCCCCATCGAGCGTTGCTGCGCTGCCTGATAACCCACGGCAGAATTCAGGCCACCGCTGGTGGCGGCGCTGATCAGGTCCGGCAGGGTGCTGAGCAACGCAAACAACCCACGTTCGCTGGGCCCGAGAATCCGTGCCAGCAGCACATTGCGCAGCAGGCGCAGGCCGATCATCGCCAGGCGTGTGCCCATGCTCAGCGCCAAGTGCTTGAGGTAATGTGCGCGGCTCATGGGCGTGCCCCTCGGCGAATGCGCCAGGCCAGTAATTCAGGGTGATGGGCATTGAGTTGGCTGACGCCGAAACGCGGCACGTTCAACGGGTCGCCGTCGTTGCGATACAGCCCCGCCTCGGTGCCGAGGGCGAAGGCAAAACCATGGGCCGCCACCTGTTGGCGCACCCGGGCATCGTGGTCGCCGTTGGGGTAGCAATATACCGGCAAGGGTTGGGCGCAGCCGTTTTCCAGGGCGATCCAACTGCGCGTCAGCTCTTCGTGCAGGCGCTGGTCATCCAGCCCGGTCAGGATCGCGTGACTGGCGCCATGGGGGCCGAAGCGGATCAGCCCGGAATCTTCGAGCATGCGCACCTGAGGCCAGTCCAGAGCCTGGGGTTGGGAGCCCTGGGGGCAGGCTTCGCTGAGGTCGCTCAAGGTCCCAGCATCGAGGCTCTTGAGGCTTTGCAGGTAGTGCATCAGCGCCAGGCTGCGGCGCTCGTCATCGATGTCATCGAGCATCACCGGCAGCGGTCGACCAACGTGCTGCAAATGCTCGATCAACGAATGCCGCGCCACCTGGCCATGGCTGCCCCAGAGGGTTTCGCCGATGCTTTCCCACCAGAAGTGCTGGCGACTGCCGATGAAATCGGTGGAGAGGAAAATACTCGCTGGCACCTGGTATTGACGCAGCAACGGAAAGGCATTCATGGCGTTGTCGCGCCAACCGTCGTCGAAGGTCAGGGCCACCCGCGGACGGTTCGGAACGTTTTCAGGATCGGCCAGCAACAAGGTCATCAGCGGCACGCACTCGAAATGCCGTTGCAGCCAGATCAGCAAATGTTCAAACGCTTCGGGCCCCACGCACAGCTCGTTGCGATGGGGCAATTCGGCGGCGCGGTCGTTGTTCAACACGCGATGGAGCATCAGGATCACGCCGGCGCCACGCAGCGGGTGGCGGCCCAGGGACGTGTTCAGGTACAGCCAGCCGCCGGTGCGCTTGAAGACTTGTTTGATCGACATCGGCCCTTCTCCTCAGCGGTTCTGTTCGGGGTTCCACTGGCTGTAGCGCTGGCCCCGCAGGAACTGCCAGAGCCCGATGCTCATGCCCGCCAGCGTCACCAGTACGAATGCGGCCAGGCGAAAGGGCCGGGGCAAGCGGTGGCGCGCGTCCATCAAGCCGATCAGCGCCATGGCGTAACCGAGCAATTGCGCCACCAGGCTCAGGCGATAGAACGGATGCTCGTTCCACAGCCAGACGTTGCTCAGCAACAGGGGTAACAGCAGCACCGGCGCGAGGCGGCGGATCAACTTGTGGCTGATCAGCCCGATGGCATAGAGGCCGTGACGCAGCGGGTTGAGCAGTTCCCGGCGCTGGGCCAGGCTCTGCAACCCGCCAACGGTGACCCGCTGGCGCCGACGAAACTGCTTGTCGGCTTCGTCCACGCCCTGGTCGGTCACCCGGGCCAGGGGGGCGTAGACGATGGACTTGCCGGCGGCCGGCGCGCAGGTGCTGAGGAAAAAATCGTCGTTGACCTGGGCCGGTATCGGTTGAAACAACACCCGGCGCAGGGCCAACAGGGCGCCGTCGGCCGAGACCATGCAACCGGTGCGGCTCTCCACCCGCCGCAGCCAGCCTTCGTAATGGCGATACAGGCTGTCGCCCAGGCTCAGGCCCTTGCCCGGCACCGGGATTTCCATGTGCCCGGCACAGGCGCCGACTTCCGGATCGCCCAAGGGCGCCAACAGATGGCTGAGGGTGTCGCTGGCCCATTGGTTATCGGCGTCGGTAAATACCAGGATGTCGCCGCTGCTGTGGGCGACACCGGTATTGAGGGCGGCGGCCTTGCCCTGGCGCGGGAGGTCGAGCACGCTGATGCGCGGATCGATCACCTTGCGTGCGCAGGCCACTGTGTCGTCGGTGGAGCCGTCGCTGGCGAGGATGATTTGCAGCGAATGGGCCCGATAATCCTGGGTCAGCAAGCAGCGCAACTTCTCCTCGATGTGCCGCGCCTCGTTGTGGGCGGCAATGACAATGCTCACGTCCATCGGCAACGCCTTGCCATAGCGACGCCGCGGAAACAGTGGCGCCAGCAGGCTCAGCAGCAAGGGATAACCGAGGTAGGCGTACACCGGCAGCAACAGGCACGACCAGTAAATGAATTCAGCCACGGGCAGGTCTCCTGGTATTCCAATGACACAGGTTAAGCAGCAGTGCGGCGCCGGTCAGGTGCAGGCGCACCCAGTGCAAGGCCCACAATTGCAAGCTCAGGCGCGGATCACGCCGGCTCTGGCGCAGGCTCAGGAACAAGGGCGGCAGGGCGGTGACCAGCAACAGCGTCAGCGCCAGGTGCAACTGCCCCTGGAGCACCGCGAGCACTGCCAGCAGGTCCAAGCCCCAGGCGCCAACGGACAGCGCCGGGAAGCGCAGCAGGCGCAGGCTCGGGCCATGGCTGCGAAGCAATTGCAGATGACTGCCCTGACGCCACAGCTCCTTGCGCATCCACTCGCGCCAGCTGCCTTCGTAGCCCCAGTGCAGGGCGACGCTTTCCTTGACCAGCAGCAATTGCGCGTCGGTCTGGCGCAGGCGCAAGGAGAAATCCTTGTCTTCGCCGGTGCGCAGGGTTTCGTCGAAGCCACCGACCCGGTCGAACCAACGGCGGCGCATCAACAGATTGGCACTGGGCAGCCAGTGCACCCGATGCAGGAGACGTGACCCGGGACGTTGGCTGCGGCGCTGCCAGGCTTCGGCGAACCACGGCGCCTGCCGGGGCGTGTCGAGGTCCAGGCCGAGTACGTCGCCCTGGTGGCCTTCGAGCTCCAGCAACAGCTTGAGCCAGTCGGCCGGCATCTCGATGTCGGCGTCGATGAACGCCAGCCAGTCACCGCTGGCGAGCGCAGCACCGCGGTTGCGCAGGGCGCCGATGTGCACGCCTGGCACGATCAACACCCGTGCCCCCAACTCGTTGGCGATGCGCGGGCCGTGGTCGTCGGAGCCGTTGTCCACCACGATCAATTCACATCCGAGGCCTGCCTGGCGGGCGGCTTCCTGCGCGGCTTGCAGCGTACGACCGATGTGTCGGGCTTCGTTGTACATCGGGATGACAATGCTGACGCAGCTCATGGGCGAGCCTCCTGTGGCGCGGCCTGCTCGGCGTCGTAGCGCAACACACTGGTGAGGGCGAGCATGATCCACAGCAATTTGTGGTTCGGCGCACTGAGGAACATCAGAAACAACGCCAGCGAGAGGAAACTCATACCCAGGTGCGTCAGCAGGTCCGCCTGCGCCCAGTCCCGCCGATGCAACCAGCGTTGGCGGGCGCGCAGCAGGTTGTACAGGCCAAGGCCGATCATGCCGACGAACATCAGCCCGCCGGGGACGCCGATTTCGCTGAAGATTTCCAAGTAAGTGTTATGGGCCCGGCGATAAAGGTCTCCCAGCTTGCGATTGGCCGAGAATGCCTTGGCATAGCCGGTGGGGGCGTAGTGCAGGGGAAAGGTCCCGGGGCCTGAGCCGAGTATCGGATTTTCGCGGATCATCTGGCTGCCGACGATGATGTACGAGGCGCGGCGGCCCAGGGATTCATCCTGGTGGGCGCTGGCGCCGGCACTGAGGATGCTCAGCGACTGGATGCGCGCGACATAGCCGGCCGGCATCACGGCGATTGCCAAGGGAATCAGCAATGCCAGCCCAAGCATGGCGAAGCCCAAGTGCCGTGGGCGGATGCGTGGTAACTGCGCGCGGTAGTGATAGAGCCCGATCATCAGGCTGAGCATCAACACCACCAGCCCTGAGCGCGATTCGGTCTTGGTCATGCCGCCCAGCAGCAGGATGAAACAGCCGCCCCAGAACAACCGGTAAAGCAGGTTCGAGCTGCGCAGCACCAACAGCAGCGCCAGCGGTACGGTAAAGGCAATCAACAGAGCAAAGGAGTTCGGGTCTTCCAGCAGGCCGGACGCACGGCCCTGATCCTGGTACCGGGTCGAAAACATCGCCAGCACGCAAGTGGTGGTGACGCTCAAGGTCACCAGGCGACAGAACAGCTCCAGGTTCAATCCACGACCGATCAGCAGGGTGATGACGAACAGGATCAGCCCCACCGTCAGCTCGCGAAAATGGGGCGTGGACAGGCCCATGTTTTCCGACAACAGCAGGCTCAGGCCATAGAGCACCATGAAACCGATCAGCGGCCGCCAGATATTGCTGCGCAGGCGCGTCCTGGGAATCTGGCGCAAGGCCAACTGCAACATCAGGATCATGATCAGCGCCAAGCCAAGGAACTTGCTGCCGGAAAAGGCGTTGTCCTTGAACAGGCCTTCGAACGGCACCAGGGCGGCAATGCCCAGCAAACCCCAGCCGGGCTTGCGGTACAGTACGGCGACACCGACCAGGCCGAGCACAGCGCCCGGTGCCAGGAACGGATAAGGGCTGGCCAGCAACGCCAGGCACACAAGGCCCAGCAGGCTGACGATCGAGAGCGGGACAATCATGAGCGAGCCTCCCGTGCCGTGCGGATGTAAAGCTGCGACCAGCGTTCGGCCAACGTGCGCAGGTCGTAGCAGTCCCGTTGGGTGCGGCGTGCGTTGTCGGCCAGGATCTGCGCCAGAGGCGGTTCGCTGAACAACGTTTCGATCTGCGCCGCCAGTTCCGCGCTGTCGGTCGGTGCTGCGAGCAGGCCGTTGTGACGGTCCTGTAGCACGTCGGGAATGCCGCCAACGCCGAACGCCACCACCGGCACGCCGGCCTGCATGGCTTCGAGCAGAATCATCGGGGTGCCTTCGGTGCGCGAGCTGATCACCAGGGCGTCGAGGCGACTCCACCAGGCGTTCATGTCGGTCTGGTAACCCGGTAATTCGATACGCGTGGGCAGTCCGGCATCGGTGATGCGCTTGAGCAGCGCCTGGCGTTCCGGGCCGTCGCCGAGCATCACCGCGTGCAGCGATGAATGCTTCTGGCACAGCGGGATCATGGCGTCGAGGAACAGGTCCGGGCCTTTCTCGCTGCTCAAGCGGCCGACGTAGCCGACCCGCCAGCGTTGTTTGTCGGCGCGATGGGCCAATGGCGTGCTGGGTGCTGGCAGGCCATTGGGGATGACATCGAGTTTTTCCGCCCGCACGCTGGCCCGGCGATGCAACGTGGCAATGCTCTCGGCCACGCAGACGACCCGCTTGACCGAGGCGGTGCGGCACAGTTGCAGGCTCAGCCAGGTATAGAAGCGCTGTTTGGGACTGCGCGGTGTGAAGCCATGTTGAGTGATCACCAGCGGCAGGCGCAGCAGCGTGGCGGCGGACCAGCCGAACAACAACCCCTTGAAGTTGTGGGTGTTGAGCAGCGGTTGCTCGTCCCGGCGCTGGCGCAGGTGCTGCAACAGCTCGGCCCAACTGGCGCAATGACGGCAATCGACCCCGGCCTGGCGAAAACGCGTGATCAAGGTCGGCGGTGCCGCCAGGAACAGCACCTGGTGCTGTCCGGGCGTTGCCAGGCAATGATCGAGCAGCATCCGCTCGGCCCCGTAGAAGCCGCCGCTGTCGAGCAGATGAATGATCGACAGGGGGCTGCTGTGGCGGGTCGGGCCGAACGGCGCGTTCAATTTCGCACCCAATGGACAAGGCTGGGCAGGCTCCAGTTACGGTGGGGGTTGATCTGGTCGGGGGACTGCTCGTTGATCACCAACAGCACCGGCACATCCAGTTGCTGGGTGATTTGCGCTGGATGCTTGAAGCGATGGTCGAAGAACTCACGTACATAGACCAGGGCAATCGCTAGCAGCAGGCCGCTGAACATGCCGAAGGCAATGATCAACATCGGCTTGGGAAAGGCCGCAGCGGTGGGTTCGAACGGTGGGCTCAGGACTCGGGCGTTGGACAGGTCGGTGTCCAGCGAGCGCGCGGTGCTGGCTTCGGCGAAGCGCTGGGCATAGGTGGAGAACGCCGCATGCAGGGCGTTGATCTCGGTGTCCATCTGCCGCAGCTTGCTCTGGGTTTCCTGGAGTTGGTGGATGCGCTCCTTGAAGGCGGCGATACGCTCGACCTTCTGATCGATCACCGAACTGACCACCGCCAGGTCGGTGGTGCGCTCCTGGATCCGGTTGTTCACTATCTTCAGGAACTGCTGGCGTGTGCGGATGATCTGCTCCCGGGCCAACAGCATCGGTTCGCTGCCGGGCTGGAAGATCGCCAGGTCATTCATGTAGCGGCTGACCTGGCTGGTCAGTTGCTCGCCCAGTTGCCTGATTTCCCGGTCTTCGAAGGCAATGTTGTCCACGGTGGTGGTGAAGGTGAACGGGAAGGTGTAGTCGTTGAACCGCGATTTGTTCGCCGCCGCAAGATTGGTCTTGAGGTAGTCGAGCCAGCGTTGGCTTTGCAGCAGGCGATCCTGGTACAGGTTCAGGGCCTGTTCTTCGGTATTGATGGCGTTCAGGCGGAAGGTGATTTCTTCCTTGGGGTCGGATGAACCGATGTTTTCAAGCAGCCCCAACCGGGTGCCTTCCAGACCGTCGAGACGGGTCTGGTATTGGGTTTTCTTCTGTTCATAGAACGTCTGCGGCAGTTCGATCGATTGCAGCTCCTGGCGGCTGCTGAGGTAGTTCTGCAGCAGTTGCGCCACGAACCGGGTGCCCTGGGCCGGGTCGCCGAAACTGTAGACGATGGAGATGACGTTGGAGCCAGGCAGGGTCTCGATCTTCAGGTTTTCGATGGCCTTGTCGGTCAGTGTATCGAGCGTTGTGTCGCGCACCGGATCGACCTCTAGCCCCAGGCCATCGCGCAGCGGGTTGATGACGTACTCGCGCAGGGGCTGGGTGATGTAGCGCTTGAGTGGTTCGCTCACCCATTTGTTGAAAATGCCGGGGCTTGGGGTGTATTCGCCCTGGTCATGCAGGGTGCTGATGGTCTGCCGGATCAACGCGGGCGAGCGCAGGATATTGCTCTCGGTTTCCATGTCCGCCAGGGACGGCGGGATGAAGGTTGCGTTCTCCTGGTTCAGCGACGTGGTGGCGTCGCCCTGGGAGAGTTTTTTCGACTGGACGATCACCTGGGCGGTGATATCGAAGCTCTGCTTGAGCATCAACGGCAGCACCAGGGCGATCACGGCGAAAATCAGGAAGACGCGCTTCACCCACTGCTTGTTGGCGAAGAAGATCCTGAAGAACTCATGCAGATAGTTTTCCTTGGGGTTCATGATCGGTCACCTGAGTTTCAGTTGTCGCTGCCTTTGTTGTCGACGCGGTAGCCGAAGCTGAACCCCACGCCCTGGAACAGCACCACGTCAGCCAGTTGCCTGGCCAGTTCACCGGCGCTGGCAAGTTTGGTCTTGGGCACGTAAAGCATGTCTTCCGGTTGCAGGTAGGCGATCTGCGAGGCGTCACCGCTCAGGGCTTTCTCCACGTCATAGTGGCGGGCTTCGACCTGGTTGCCGGTGCGCCGCATGATCACCACCGAGTCGAGCCTTGCCTTGACGTTTGTGCCCCGGGCCAGGGTCAAGGCCTCGAGGACCGAGATCGGCCGGCGGATCGGGTAGGAACCGGGCTGGGCCACTTCGCCGAGGACGTAGATCTCGTTGCCGGCGGTGGACTTGAGCAGCACATCGACGGTCATGTGGCCTGGCAATTGGGCATAGCGCTCGTTGAGGAAGGTCTCCAGTTGGGTCACGGTCATGCCCTGCAACGGCACCGCGCCGATTTCCGGGAAGCTGGCATAACCATCCCGGCCCACGATGATCTCCCGGCTCATGCCGGTGCCCGGGTGGGTCAAGGTGTTGCGCAGATGCGTCTCGCTGGACAGTGGGCTGGTCACCAGCACCGTCAATTGGTTGCGATTGGGCTGGAACAGCATTTTCTGGTCATAGGCACGTTGCACCGCCAGGCGGGCTTCGTCGGTGGTCAGACCGGCGATTTTTACCGAGGTGTTGGCCCCTGGCAGTTCGATACTGCCGTCGGGCATCACCTGTTGCGTGCCGTTGAGCTGGCTGGCGGCGGTGAAGTTCAGGGCAACCTGGTCGCCCGGCTGTACTCGATAAGCCTGGGACGAGGTCGTGTCGATGTGAAAAATCACGTCCAACACATCCTGGGGCCTCAAGGTTTGCTCGACCTTGGGCATGTCGGTGGCCTGGGCGTTGGCCGGCGCGGCCGTGAGGATCTGCACCGGCATCGATCGGGTATCGGTATTGCTGGAGCAACCGGCAAGCGGCAGCAACAGCAGGACAAGCATTCTGGCGTTCATCTCGTCATCCTTTTGCAGGCTTACAGGTTGTTGTAGAGCCACTTGGGCATGTAGTACTTGCGGCGATTGAACACGCTGCCCACCACTTTCGCGCCGGCTTGGGACAGGCGTTGGTGGGCGGCCTGGGCCACTTCCCAGCGGGTCTCTTCACCACGCACCACCAGCACCACGCCGTCTACCTGGGTGCTGAGCACCAGGGTGTCGCTGGCCGAATACACCGCGTCGGCGTCGATCACCACAAAGCGGTATTGCGCCGCCAGTTGCCTGAACAGTGGGCGCAGTCGCTCGGGGCTCAAGCGTTCGGCATTACGGCCCAAGCGCCCCTGGGGCAGCAGGTCGAAGGGCAGGCTGGACGTCTGCACCACGCAGTCCTGCAACAAGGGCGGGGCGAGGCTGTTGAACAACAGATCGGTGAAACCGCGCTCCTTGTGCAACGACAGTTGCTGGCTGAGGTTGCGCGGTGACTGGCTGGCATCCACCAGCAGTACGCGACCGCTGCTCATCTGCGCCAGTTGAGCGGCCAGCGCCATCGCGCTGGTGCTGGTGCCGGTGCCGGTGTTGGCGGCCGTCAAGAGCAGGATCCGCAGGGAAGGGTCGAGCACGGTCGAGGTCAGGTTGGTCTCGCTCGGGCTTGCTATGGTCAGGATATTGGTTGAACCGTCCATTTAACTCGCTCCGTGGCCGCTGAAAACTTTGAAGGGGGTAATCATCAGGATCTTCAAGTCCAGCCACAGGCTTTGTTCAGCGATATAGCTGAGGTCCAATTCCACACGCTGGTCGAAGTCGATATTGCTGCGCCCGGATATCTGCCAAAGGCCGGTCATGCCGGGGTAGATGCTCAGGCGCACAAGATGGTTGTCCTTGTAGCGATAGGCGTTGAACGAGGTCGGCCGCGGGCCCACCAGGCGCATGTCGCCGGTCACTACATTGATCAGGTTCGGCAGTTCGTCGAGGCTGCTGCGTCGCAGGAACCGGCCGATGGGCGTGATGCGCGGATCGTTGTCGATCTTGAAGTCGATGGCATCGGCGCCGTGTTTGTTGAGGTGGCGCAGCGACTCCTTGAGAGCCTCGGCGTCGGCGACCATGGTGCGGAACTTGTACATGCCGAAGACCCGGCCGCGATAACCGGTGCGCTTTTGCACGAACAGCACGGGGCCGGGGCTGGAAAACTTGACCAGCAGCGCCACGCTCAGCAGCAGCGGGAATAGCAGCAGCAGGATCGCCAGTGCGCCGAGGCAGGCCACTACGCGGTTGGTGCGTGAGACGGTCCAGGGCCGGCCGCCGTCGCGACCGGTCAACCAGCCACGGCCCTGGCGGTGGATGGCCGCGTCCAGGCGCCTGCGGTGATCAGGGTCGACACGCTTGTCGCGTCCCGGGGCGTTGATCTCGATGACTTGCTCATGTCGGGTCATAGACTCCTCCGCTGAACTTCAGCCGCGAACGGCGTATGGGCGATGGGTACTGCGTAGTAATCGAGGAACCACTGGATGAAACGACCCAGGCCGTCGTCCAGTTCGATACACGGCTTGAAGCCGGTGGCCCGTGCCAGGTCGCTGGCATCGGCGCAGGTGTTGAGCACATCCCCCGCTTGCAGGGGCAGCAGTTCGATGCGGGCGGTTCGTCCCAGGTGTTTTTCCAGCAGCGCGACATAGGTGCGCAGCGCCACCGGGTGCTGCCCGCCGATGTTGTAGATCCGCCAGGGCGCGCGGCTGCTGGCTGGGTCCGGTTGTGCGTGATCCAACAGTGGCGTGACCGGGGGCGCATGCTCGATCAGGCGCGCGATGCTTTCGACGATGTCGTCGATGTAGGTGAAATCGCGTTGGTGCTCGCCGTAATTGAACAGCTGCAGCACGCGGTCTTCGGCGATGGCGCGGGCAAACTGGATCGGCGACATGTCTGGCCGGCCCCAAGGGCCGTACACCGTGAAGAAGCGCAGGCCGGTGCAGGGGATGCCGAACAGGTGGCTGTAGCTGTGGGCCATCAGTTCGTTGGCTTTTTTGCTGGCCGCGTACAGTGACAGCGGATGGTCGACGTTGTCCTGAACCGAATAAGGCGTGCGCGGGTTGGCACCGTATACCGAGCTTGAGGAGGCGTAGATCAGGTGCTTGACCGGATAGCGACGGCAGCTTTCCAAAATGCTCAGGAACCCGGTGATGTTGCTGTCGACATAGGCCTGCGGGTTTTCCAGGGAGTAGCGCACGCCGGCCTGGGCGGCAAGGTGAATCACGACGTCCGGGCGCCGGGCCTGGAACAGTTCATCGATGGCGGGTGTGTCGGCCAGGTCGATCCGCGCCAGGGGAAATTCGCCGGCCTGGTCGTTTACCCAGGTCACACGGTCGTGCTTGAGCTGCGGGTCGTAGTAGTCGTTGAAATTGTCCAGCCCGCACACCCGATGGCCGTCGCGCAGCAGTCGCAGCACGACGTGGGCGCCGATGAAACCGGCCGCGCCGGTGACCAGGATGTTCACGCTTGTGGCCCTGGTGCCGGGGTGCCTGGCACGGTGTGCCGCAGCCCGATACCGCGATACAACAGCCCGGCGGCGGCCAGGTGTTCGGGGTTGTACAGATTGCGGCCATCAATGATCACCCGGGCGCGCAACTTGCTGGCCAGCAGGTCGAAGTCCACCACGCGAAAATTCTTCCATTCGGTGCAGATCACCAGGGCGTCGGCGTCTTCCAGGGTGTCGTCGCGGGTCGCACAGAGGTTCAGGTCCTTGCGATAGCCATAGAGGCGACGGCACTCGGACATGGCTTCCGGGTCATAGGCCTGGACACGTGCGCCTTCGCGCCACAGCGCCTCCATCAGATAACGGCTGGGGGCTTCGCGCATGTCATCGGTGTTGGGCTTGAACGCCAGCCCCCAGATGGCAATCGACTTACCGGCCAGGCCATCCTGGAATTGCTTCGCCAGTTTCTCGAAGAGGATGTGCCGCTGGCTGTCGTTGACGTCGGTGACGCTGCGCAGCAGGCGCAGCGGCATGCCGCTTTGTTCGGCGGTGTGCAACAAGGCCCGCAGGTCCTTGGGAAAGCACGAACCGCCAAAACCGCAACCGGGGTAGATGAAGTGATAACCGATGCGCGGGTCCGAGCCGATGCCTTTGCGCACCGCTTCGATGTCGGCGCCCAGCCGTTCGGTGAGGTTGGCCAGTTCGTTCATGAAGCTGATGCGGGTGGCGAGCATGGCATTGGCGGCGTACTTGGTCAGTTCGGCGCTGCGGTTGTCCATGAACATCAGTTTTTCGTGGTTGCGGCAAAAAGGCGCGTAGAGCTCCGTCATCTGGTCGCGAGCCAGCGGGTCGGCGGTGCCGACGATGATCCGGTCCGGGCGCATGCAATCGGCCAGGGCGCTGCCTTCCTTGAGAAACTCGGGGTTGGACACCACGCGCATGTTCAGTTGTTTCAGGCCCCGCCGCGCCAATGCCTGGCGGGCGCATTCAGCCACCTTGTCGGCCGTGCCCACCGGCACCGTGGACTTGATGACCAGCGTGCGGTCGCTGTCCATGAAGTCGGCGATTTGCCGGGTGACGGCCAGCACATGGCTCAGGTCTGCCGAGCCGTCTTCATCGGCAGGGGTACCGACGGCGATGAAAATCAGCTCGCCATGGTTGACTGCATCGCTGCCCTGGGAACTGAACGACAAGCGTCCGGCCTTGATGTTGTCTTCGAGCAAAGTGGACAGCCCGGGCTCGCTGATGGTCGGTACGGCTTGCTGCAGTTGTCGGATTTTGTTCGGGTCGATATCGATGCACAAAACGCGGTGTCCAACGTCGGCCATTGCGGCCGCCTGGATCAATCCGACATACCCCGTACCAAATACACTTACGTCCATCTTTGGCGTGCCTCGCAGACCGAATGATGTAACTCGGATGAAACTGTTTAGAGGGGTATAGCGCAGCCTCAGAAAAGCGTGTCAGCAAAATGACAGTTGTCAGTGTTGGTAATTCAAGTGATGTCGGGCATTTTGATATCAAGTCCTTGACTGCCTTAGCAAAGTGGCTGTTTTGTTGGGATTAATGGGTTTTTTACAAATCGATGAACGGTAGTAACCCATAGATTTTTACATTTCTCGACGTGGTTACGTGTCATTTTTGGGGTAACTTTTTTTTGACGCGTTGAGGGGGGAAGCATTTCTTGCGCTTTGAAAAGCGGCTGCTAACGTGCAGGAATGAAGTGCTTTTGACACGGCGATCGGGTCGAGGAAAACATGCTCCGCTACCTCAAGGAATTGCTGCTGGTTCTGTACCTGCTCAAGGGGTACGACTATTACCTCGACCGTCTGAACGCGTTAGGCCTGGGGTTCGCAACGTTGCTGTTTGGCGCCATGTTCGCGGTGCTGGTGCTGGCGCTGTGGATGAGCGCCTACATTCGCCAGACCCTGGTGAGGCATGTATTTGCCTTGGTGATGTTTGTTTCAGCGGTGTTTTTCGAGGTATACACCCGGGTCACGGACAGTTACCTGACCTATAGCCAGTTTGTTTCGCTGGTGTACTCAGGGGGATTTATCCAGGAGGCGGCCTACCAGTACCGCGAGGTGATTATCAGCGCGGTGATCAGTGGCTTGCTGCTGTTGTTCGGCATCGCGCTCAAGCCTCAAAGGTCGGTGCGGTTGCCTGGCTACCTGCCAATGGCGGCGCCCGTGCTGGGTGTGTTGTTGCTCAGTGGCGTGTTGTTCATGCGGGCGGGCGAGGGCGCGCGGGGCCTGCCGGTGATGTACACGCCGTTGGCCTATTTGAATCTGTTTGCCTACGAGTCCTTGGACAACACCGTCGGCCCTCGGGAGCCGGTCACCCTGGTGCGACGATCGTCTGTGATCGAGCAGGATATCGTGCTGATCATCGACGAAAGTATTGGCGGAAATTATCTGGATATCAACGCGCCATTCGGCGTGCACACCAGCCTGAAGACGCCGCCTGAGGGCGTGGATATTTTCAACTTCGGCTATGCCGCCTCCATCGCCAATTGCAGCGCCGACACCAACGTGACCCTGCGCTATGGCGGTACGCGCGCCGACTACATACGGATCAACAGCACCCGGCCGTCGATCTGGCAATATGCTAAAAAAGCGGGGTTGCGTACCGTCTACATCGACGCCCAGCGCACCGGTGGCTACCTGCAGAACCTGATGACTGAGCTGGAAAAACAGGACATCGACGAATTCGTCCAATTCGACCAGGCCAGCGTGCGCGACCGCGACATGGCGGCTGCGGCGAAGTTGATCGAGCTGCTGGGTGACAACCAGGCCGAACTGGTGGTGATCAACAAGATGGGAGCGCATTTCCCCGTACACGACAAATACCCCGACGATTTCATGACCTACCGCCCGGCCTTGCCGCGAGGGCAGTTCCAGGACGTGGCCGACACCGGCAGCCGCGACGGCTTCAACGGCCAGAAAGATGACTGGTTGCTGTACCGCAACGCTTACCAGAACACCTTGCTGTGGAATGTCGGCGAGTTCTTCAAGCGAATCTTCCAGCAGGCCGATTTGAGCCATGCCGTGTTGATCTACACCTCCGACCACGGCCAGGACCTTCACGAGCGCGGCAACCCCGGGCTCAACACCCATTGTGGCGGTGACCCGGTGGCGGAGGAGGGGTTGGTGCCGTTGGTGGTGATCCAGGGCAGCCAATTGCACACCCTTGATTGGCGCGATGCCTGGGCCCAGAACAAGGATCGTTCGAGCCACTACAACATCTTCCCGACGCTGTTGCAGTTGATGGGTTACGACCCGGCCGGGGTTGAATCGGCCTATGGGAAATCCCTGAGCCAACCAACCGATGATGATTTCACTTTCAACTATCGCTTTAATGCGCGGTTGGGGGCGAAGCCGGCTTGGAAACACATCGACTTGGGCGACATCGTGACACCGCAGTCCGGCCAGGTTGAGATGGCGGTGGGGCATTGACTGGCGCTGAGCTCTTGTTGGTTGAGTACATATCCCTTGCTGCTAAGCGGCCGTTACCGCAGAAATGGATATACACCCCCAACCCGACGAGCGATGAGAAACCCGTGGGTGGGGACCGCCCCTCAACTCCGCTATCCTGACCCCCACGTTCTTTCATCGAGCCTTTCCATGCTTGAAGTCCGCCAAGTGCATAAAAGCTACCCCACGCCCCAAGGCCCATTGCCGGTGCTGCAAGGCATCGACCTGACGCTGATGCCCGGCAGCAGCCTGGCGCTGATGGGAGAGTCGGGCAGTGGCAAGAGCACCTTGCTGCACCTGGTCGCCGGGCTGGACAAGGTCGATGGCGGCAGCATTCGCAGTGGCAAATACCGACTCGACGGCATGAGCGAAGGCCAGCTGGCGAATTGGCGACGTACGGAAATCGGCTTGGTGTTCCAGCAGTTCAACCTCATCAGCAGCTTGTCGGTGGAGGACAACCTGGCGTTCCAGGCGCGTCTGTGCGGCCGTTATGACGCGGCTTGGCAAGCCCATCTGGTGCAGCGGCTCGGGCTTTCAGCGCTGTTGCGGCGTTATCCCGAGCAACTGTCCGGCGGCCAGCAACAGCGGGTGGCGCTGGGTCGGGCGCTGGCCTCGCGACCGCCCTTGTTGCTGGCCGATGAACCCACCGGCAGCCTCGACGAAGCCACCAGCGACGAAGTGCTGCAACTGCTGCTGGAACTGCTGGAGGGCAGCCCCACCAGCCTGCTGATGGTGACCCACAGTCCACGGGTGGCGGCTCGCCTGGCCCAGCGCGTGGTGTTGCACGGCGGGCAGTTGGCGCAAGTGGCCCAAGGGTGATGATTTTTCGCCAGACCCTCAAGGCCCTGCTCAGCCATTGGCGCCAGCACCCGGTGCAATTTTTCAGTGTGCTGACTGGCCTGTGGCTGGCCACCAGTCTGCTCACTGGCGTGCAAGCATTGAACAGTCAGGCCCGGGACAGCTACGCCCGGGCCAGCCAACTGATCGGCGGCGAACCCCAGGCCAGCCTTAGTGCACCCGGTGGCGGCACTTTCCCTCAGCAATGGTTTGTCGAACTGCGGCGCCAGGGCTGGCCGGTGTCGCCAGTGTTGCAGGCCCGGGTGGCGCTCAAGGACCACGAGGATCAGCGCCTGCAACTGATGGGCATCGACCCGGTGTCGCTGCCGCCCGGTGCCGCACTGGCGGGGCAGGCGCGGGAGATGAGCGAGGTAGTGGCGTTCTTTACCGATCCCGGTCGCACCTGGATCGCCCCGCAAACCTTGCAAGCCTTGGGGTTGATCGAGGGTGACCAACCCCAGAGCGTCGATGGGCAATCCCTACCACCGCTGCATGCCCAGGAGGACATGGCGCCGGGCGTGCTGTTGATGGACATCGGTTTTGCCCAACAGGTACTCGGGTTGCCGGAGCAACTGTCGCGGCTGCTGTTGTCCGCCACGTTCAGCGCCGCGTTGCCGGAGGCGTTCAACGGTCGCCTGCAACTCAAGCACGCCGATGAAGAAAACAACCTGTCGCGCCTGACCGAAAGTTTTCACCTGAACCTCGACGCCTTGGGGGTTTTATCCTTCGTGGTAGGGCTGTTCATCGTTCACGCGGCCATCGGCCTGGCCCTGGAGCAACGCCGCAGTCTGTTGCGAACCCTGCGCGCCTGTGGCGTCAGCGCGCGGGTGCTGGTCACCAGTCTGGCCATCGAATTGGGCGCGTTGGCCTTGCTGGGCGGGATCGCCGGGGTGCTCAGCGGCTATTGGCTGGCGAGTCTGTTGTTGCCCGATGTCGCGGCGAGCCTTCGGGGTTTGTACGGTGCCGAAGTGGCCGGGCACTTGAACCTCAGCCCGTGGTGGTGGTTCAGCGGTGTCGGCCTGAGCTGGCTCGGTGCGCTGCTGGCCGGCGCCAACAGTCTGTTACGGGCGGCGCGCCTGCCCTTGTTGACGCTGGCCAACCCCCAGGCCTGGCATCAGGCCCATGGGCGATGGCTGCGCCGCCAGGGTTGGGTGGCGACGCTGGCGGCGCTGATTGCCGCATGGGCGTTGATGTGGGGCGATAGCCTGGCCAGCGGTTTTGTCCTGATGAGCGCCTTGTTGCTGGGGGCGGCGCTGGCCTTGCCGGTATTGCTCAACAGCGCGCTGAAGCGACTGTTGCGCCGCAGCCGCTCGGTGCTCGGGCAATGGTTTCTTGCTGATTGCCGCCAGCAATTGCCGACGCTAAGCCTGGCGTTGATGGCCTTGTTGCTGGCGTTGGCGGCGAACATCGGCGCCGGCAGCATGACCGCCGGTTTCCGCCAGACTTTCAGCAACTGGCTCGAACAACGGCTGACCGCCGAGTTGTACATCAACCCGCAAACGCCGGCCCAGGCGGACGAACTGCACGCCTGGCTCAAGCAGCAACCGGCGATCACTGCCGTAGTCCCCCTTTGGCAAGTGTCGATCCCGTTGCAGGGCTGGCCGACAGAGATCCACGGCATCATCGATCACGCCCACTATCGACAGCATTGGCCGCTGCTGGAGTCGGCCGGCGACAAGCCGTGGGAGCAACTGGCCGCCGCCGACACCCTCATGCTCAGCGAACAACTGGCCCGACGCCTCAAGGTGAGTATCGGCGATCAGTTGACCCTGCCGACGCCGCAGGGGCCATGGGCACTGCGCATCGTCGGAATCTATGCCGACTACGGCAATCCCAAGGGCCATGTGCTGGTCAACGCCGAGCACTTGTTGGCGTACTGGCCGAACCTGACGCCGAACCGTTTCAACCTGCGCATCGAACCGCCCGCGATACCGGCGCTACTGACAGCCTTGCAAGGCCGGTTCAGCCTGGACGACAGCCGCATCGTCGACCAGGCCCGGCTCAAGGGCTGGTCGACCCAGGTGTTCGAACGCACCTTCGCCGCTACCGCCGCCCTCAACAGCCT
Organism: Pseudomonas sp. RL_105y_Pfl2_101; assembly: GCF_963970585.1. NCBI lineage: Bacteria > Pseudomonadati > Pseudomonadota > Gammaproteobacteria > Pseudomonadales > Pseudomonadaceae > Pseudomonas > Pseudomonas sp. RL_105y_Pfl2_101. Next base: position 13,482 of record NZ_CAXAPG010000037.1, on the reverse strand, counting down.
GACCCTGGCGGTGGCCGGAGTGGCGTTGTTCATCAGCCTGCTGACCCAGAGCCAGAGTCGCCTCGGCCAGTTGGCGCCGCTGTGGGCGCTGGGGGTGACGCGTCGGCAGTTGATGCTGCTCAACCTCGGCCAGACCTGGCTGCTGGCACTGCTGACCTTGGTCCTGGCGTTGCCGCTGGGCATCGCCCTGGCCTGGTGCCTGGACACGGTGATCAACGTGCAGGCCTTCGGTTGGCGCCTGCCGTTGCGGGTGTTCCCGTTGCAATTGGTGCAGTTGCTGGCCCTGGCGATGCTCGCCACGCTCCTGGCATCGGCCTGGCCGCTGTATGCGTTGTACCGCACGCAACCGGCGGATTTGCTGAGGACCTTTGCCCATGAAGATTAAAGTTGGCGTGTTGCTACTGGCGTTGCTCAGTGGTTGCGATGACTCAGTGCCAACGCAAGGGGGCTTTGCCGGCCTCGGCGACCGGGCTGTTGCGTTCACGCCGGTCGTGCCTGGGCGGGTATTCAGTTTCCCCGCCGACCATGGCCCTCATGAAGGTTTTCGCATCGAGTGGTGGTACGTCACCGCCAATCTCAAGGATGCCCTGGGGCATGAGTTTGGCGTGCAATGGACGCTGTTTCGCAGCGCCTTGAATGCCGCCCCCCAGGTCAGCGGCTGGCGCAACCAGACCATCTGGCTCGGTCACGCTGCGGTTACGTCCGCCACCGTGCACCATGCCGCCGAGCGTTACGCGCGAGGCGGGACGGGCCAGGCCGGGGTGCAGACGGCGCCCTTCAGTGCCTGGATCGACGACTGGCAATTCAGTACCCAGGCTTTAGCGGCCGAGCCGTTGGCGGACATGCAATTGAAGGCGCGCGACCCACGCTTCAGCTATGCATTGCGGCTGACGTCGAGCCGGCCGTTGGTGTTGCAGGGCGATCAAGGTTTCAGCCAGAAATCCGAACAGGGGCAGGCGTCGTACTACTACAGCCAGCCGTTCTTCCAGGCCAGCGGTGAATTGGAAATCGATGGCCAGCGTTACGCGGTCAGTGGCCCGGCCTGGCTCGACCGCGAATGGAGCAGCCAGCCCCTGACCGCAAACCAGACCGGCTGGGACTGGTTTTCCCTGCATCTGGACACCGGCGAGCACCTGATGCTCTACCGCATGCGCCACAAGGACGGCGCGCCGTACCTCACGGGCACCTGGATCGACGCCCAGGGCCAAGCGCAAACCCTGCACGCCGGGCAAATCAGCCTCGTGCCCCAGGACACCGCCAAGGTCGCTGGGCGCTCGATGCCGATAGGCTGGGCCATCAAGGTCCCCAGCAAGCAACTCGACATCACCCTTCACGCACTGAATCCCAATGCCTGGATGGACCTGCGCATTCCCTATTGGGAAGGGCCGGTGCGACTGGGTGGCAGCCAGGGCGGCACCGGTTACCTGGAAATGACCGGCTACTGAGAATCGCCGGAACTCCCCGCGAACGTCGACCCTCATAGTTTATGAATGTCTCGCAGGAGCCCGTCATGAGCGATGACCTCAAACTTGCGTCGCTGGCCGATTGGCAGCGATTGTTCGACGACAAGGCCTACTGGCAGCAGTCCCCCGATGCTCACTTCAGCGAGCTGATGCGGGTGGCCAATGACCTGTTCGGTCAGGGTGCTATAGACCTGGCGCAGTGGCAGGCCTTGAAGACCCGGGCCGAGCAACTGCACCAGCGCTCCCCGAATACCAATGTCGCTGAAGCCGTCGCCGACCCCGACGCCTGATTCCAGGCCTGAAAGGTTCAAGGAGTTCACCATGCAGCACCGCCCCGATCAAACCTGGCAAAACCCCGACGCCCCGGTATTGCCCGGTGAAGTGGAACGCGATAACGACGCCTTGCGGCCCAATGACCCGGTCAAGCGCAAACAACGGCATGGCGACCCTGAGGCAGGGGATACCGATGCGCAGAAAACCGGTCGACGTGGTTGAATGACGTCACGTCGGACGGGTATTAAAAAGAGTTTTTCAGAACTGTTTAATTTTGTTTTGCCGATAACTTTGTCTACTTGTCCATGTTTTGTATAACTGTTTGTACAGCGATACGCAGCCCCCAAACTCGGGCTAGACAGGCGTTGTGTGCACTCTGTGTAGGAGCTGTCGAGTGCAACGAGGCTGCGATCTTTTGATCTTTTGATCTTTTGATCTTTCGCTTGAGATTCAAGTGTGTGGGGAAAGATCGCAGCCTCGTTGCACTCGACAGCTCCTACGCCCCTACGCCCCTACGCTCCAGCGCTTGAGTGGGGGCAGTTGCAATAATGAATAATTATTTAAACAGGCTCACGGACATATTCTAAAAGTTCGATTATTATTGTTCCCGTTCGCCCAGTGTCAGGCTCTTTACCAGTGCATGGATTGCCGAGGCCATCGCACTGGGCGAACACCATCCTGAATCAACCGCTATCGATTATTTTCAACGGCACATCGACCCGCAGAGCTGGCCGATGCGTGAGCGGCTGCCTGCGATTCAACCGGCGGCCGGTGCACGCCCGTCATCGGAGCCCGAGGTACCGCTGACTTCGTGGGTCCAGGTAATCTTGCGATACGTGAAGTGCACGTCTTCCAGATGGGTGAAATGAGCGTTCTCTGGGTCCTGGCAGTTGAGCATGTAGTCCTTGATATCGACGATGATCGCGTCCTCCAACGTGGTGGTGTAGTCGTGCTTCTGGGTGCCGGCAGCCGAAGTGCGGTACCACTGGATCTTGACTTCGGTCAGGCGTTCGCCGCTGGTCAGGGCGACTAGCTGCAGGGGCGAAGCTTTGTCGAATACCTTGGTGATGATCAGGGGTTTGTGTATGCGCTGACCGGTTGGCTGGCCGGACTGAAGGTCGCGAGGGATGGTCACTTGGTGCTCGAAAGCCTGCACCATGACTTGGTCTTCATGACCCTCTTGGTAGGTGTTGCCCACCGAACCGGCGGTAAACGCACCGGCAGTGATCAGCACTTGTTTGGTGCCTGTAACGGACATAGACGCGGGGGTAGCCAATGGATGCTAACGATAGGGCCTGGGACGGGAGTCGCCCCGAGGTGGCCTCACGGTTATCAAGAGCTATGCCATTTTTTAAAAATCTATATATATCAATAGGTTGATGTTTTATTTTGGGGGGGCTCCCTGCAGGCAAGCGAGAAATCGCTCAAAGGCTTGCCCGGCTCATTGCAGCTCCTCGCGGCCTGATCAGACATCGCGATACCCGGGCCGGGTGACCGAGAAAGGCGCGCCGCACGCACGCCTGTCAGGCAGTTTTTTGCCGTTTGTCCTTCGGCTTGTTCCTACACGCCCAATGCAGTCCTGCTCTCATCGATGGAGCGTTGTTGCGTCTGGGCGTACAGCTCCAGCTCATCAATGGTCGCTAGGCCCAGCGCCTCTTCGAAGGCTTGACGATTGGACTGACCGGCATAATGACTCTGGGCGGCATCGCCAAGGTTCGACTGGAAAATGCCGGCGGCGCTGACGGGCAGGAAGTCCTCGTACACCAAGGGTTCGGCGCGCAGGTATTGCTGCTCAAGCAAGTGCTCCAGCGAGGCCGCGTGCTCAAGGGCGCCCTTGGCGGCGAGGCCCTTGGGGGTGACGAAATAGCGGAAGTACGCCAATGCCTGTCGGCGCAGCTCATCGTGGCTGTCGGGGAATGCGACGAAGTGTTCGGCCATCAGTCGGTTGTAGCGTTCGGCGTTGGCTTCGTTGGGAAACTCCCCCAGTGCGTCGCGCGCGGCGTTGAGCAATTGATCGTAGAGCGCGCGGCCCTTGGGCGTGAGAGCTGCGCCGCGTTGTTCGATTTCGCCGAAGCGGGCGCTGTGGCTGCCTTGGGACTGTGACTGGTCAGTGAAGGCGACGGGTTCGTCGAGTGCCTTGAAACTGGTCTGACGCAGCAGGATCGGGCATTGGCGGCGGGGAGGGCCTTCGATCACGGCCTTGGGGGTAATGCCGTGCACGGGCATCCGGGCCTGGACGATGTCGATGTCCAGGGTGCGCGGTGTCAGGTGATTGATGTGTGGGCCTTTGAACGCCACCACGTCGGCGATCAGGCGATGTTGGGCGCTCAGTTGCCGGTACTGTTCGGCGGTGACGGTGGCGCTGTGGTGCCAGCGAAAGGTTTCCAGAGCTTGTAGGACGAAGTCCTCAGCCTGGGCTTCCGTCAGGCCACCCTGGCGTTCGGTCAGCTCAATGAGCTCAAGGGCGCCGGGGGTAAAGATCTGCCGCTTGTCCAGCACCGACTCGGCAAAGGCCCGAAGCTCGGCGTTCTCGATCAGTTCCAGGCGCAGCAGCGAGGTAAACACCCGGAACGGGCTGACCTGCAACGCGCTTTCGTGCACGGCGCGGAAGGCGGTGGAATGCACCGGCACCCCGGCAGGCGTGAGGTCGTAATAACCCACCGGCTGCATGCCCATGACCGCGAACAGACGCCCCAGGGTCGCCAGTTCGGCGGCGGTGCCGACGCGGATCGCACCGTGGCGTTCCAGGTCCAGGCGTTCGAGTTCACCGGTGCTGCGCAGGTGTGCCGCCAAGGCCGGGTCTTCGGCCAGCACCTGGGCGTTGGTGTGCTCCACCAGCTTCATCAGGGCGCCATACAGCGGCACCTCGTCGCGATACATGTCGGACATCGCTCTGGAGAAGCGTTGGCGGATCAGGTCGGGGCTGACGAAGCTCATCGTAAGAATTCCTGGGCGAGGGCGGTGGGAAAGTGGACGAAAGATCGCAGCCTTCGCAGGCCCCGGCAAACGAAGAATCTTCAGGACTTCATTCTGTCAGGGACTGATCCACCAGTTCGATCCAGTGCCGCACGGGCGTGCGACCGGCGCCGTCGAGGTGGTTCTGGCAGCCGACGTTGGCGGTGACGATCAGCGCCGGCTGGCCGCTTTCCAGCGCATTGAGGCGGTTGTCCCGCAATTGCCGCGCCAGGGTAGGCTGGGTCAGCGAATAGGTGCCGGCCGAGCCGCAACACAAATGGCCGTCGGGCACCTCGGTGAGGTTGAACCCCAGCCGTGTCAGCAGCGCTTCGATGCTGCCGCCGAGTGTCTGCGCGTGCTGCAAGGTGCAGGGGCAATGCACGGCGATGCGCTGGTTCCTGGCCGCGCAGATCTGTTCCAGCGGTTCCTGGCCGAGTACTTGCACCAGGTCCAGTGCCCGTTCACTCACCTGCCTGGCCTTGGCGGCATAGGCGCGGTCGTGTTGCAGCAGGTGCCCGTAGTCCTTGATGAATGCGCCGCAGCCGCTGGCCGTCTGGACGATGGCTTCAGCGCCGTTTTCCAGGTGTGGCCACCAGGCGTCGATGTTCTGCCGGGCGCGATCCAGCCCGGTGGCCTGGGCGTCGAGGTGATAATCCAGCGCACCGCAACAGCCGGCCTGCGCACAGGGGATCGCGCTGATGCCGAGTCGATCCAGCACCCGCGCTGCCGAAGTGTTGGTGTTGGGCGACAGGCCCGGTTGCACGCAACCTTCGAGCATCAACACCGTACGCCGATGCCGGAGAGGTGGGCGCTCGTTGTGGGCTGAGGAAGCGCGAGGCAACTTGGCGGTCAGGTTCGTTGGCAGCAGCGGACGGAAGATCGTCCCAAGACGCAGCAGGGCCCTGAACCGCTCGGGGCTGGCGGCCAGGCTTCGCAGCCCCAGGCGCAGCGCGCGTTGGCCGGCGGGGCGTGGCACGGCGTGATCGACCACCGCCCGGCCGATGTCCAGCAGGTTGTGGTAATCCACGCCGGACGGACAGGTGGTCTCGCAGTTGCGACACGACAGGCAGCGATCCAGGTGCAGTTGAGTGCTGGCCGTCGCCGGCTGGCCTTCGAGCACTTGCTTGATCAGGTAGATGCGTCCGCGCGGGCCGTCCAGTTCATCGCCGAGCAATTGGTAGGTGGGGCACGTGGCATTGCAGAAACCGCAATGCACGCAACTGCGCAGGATCCGTTCGGCTTCTTCGGCGCGGGGCAGATTTTTGCTTTCCTCACTAAACCGAGTCTGCATAGGGAGTGTCCTGTATCACAGATGCTGTTTCTTTTTGACGGCGTCTGTTGCCGTCATGCAGCGCTGCCGCTCCTCGCCATAGCGGGCCATGACCCGTCGCGGCGCCCTGCCTGACGACAACCGCCACTCGTCAAGAAGGAACGCATTTGCGACACAGGACACTATAGCTCCGGGTACATCCGGCCAGGGTTGAACAGCCCCTGGGGATCAAGCTGGGCCTTGAGTTGCCGGTGATAGCGCAGCAGTGCCGGGGCCAGTGGCTGGAACGGTGTGTCGCTGACACCCTGACGATAGCAGGTGGCATGGCCGCCGACTTCATGGGCCAGGGCTTGCACCGTGTCGGCCTCGGTTTTCAACCAGCGTTGGGCGCCGGCCCAGTCGATCAACTGCGTGCCGGGCAGGGTGAGCGGCCCGGTATGGTTGGGCAACGACAGGCGCCACAGGGGCAAGCCTTCATCGAAGAAGGCCAACTGATGTTCATTGAGTGCCATCCAGTATCGATCGTCGATCACCTCGCCACCGAAACGCTGATGAGCGGCACTGACCGAGCCTTCGCCACCCTCCAGGCGCAGGTGCAGGCAGTCGCCGTCATGGCTGGCGGCGTTGATGGGCAGGGGCTGACGGCCCCATTCGGCGAGTTTTTCCAGGGCCTCGGTGCTGTCCAGTTCCAGGCGGATACTCAGGCTGTGACGGGGCTTGGGCAGGACCTTCAAGGAGACTTCGGTGATCACCCCCAGGCACCCGAAACTGCCGGTCAACAGGCGCGACAGGTCGTAGCCAGCGACGTTTTTCATCACCTCGCCGCCGAAACGCAACAACCTGCCATGGCCACTGATCAGGCGTGTGCCCAGGACGAAGTCGCGCACCGAACCGGCCCATGGGCGACGCGGTCCCGACAGCCCGGCAGCGACCATGCCGCCGACCGTGGCGTCGTCGCCGAACGCCGGCGGTTCGCAGGGCAGCCGTTGCCCGGCGGCGTCCAGGGCGGCCAGCAGGTCCCGCAGCGGGGTGCCGGCACGGGCGGTGATGACCAGTTCGGTGGGGTCGTAGTGGACGATGCCACGGTGCACGCGGGTGTCCAGCACTTCGCCGGCCACTTCGCGCCCCAGGAAAGCCTTGCTATTCGAACCCTGGATACGTAGCGGCGTGGCGTTGGCCCGGGCGTGATTGACCTGTTCGAGCAGCAGGTCGCTGGCGTCCTGGTCGGCTTCGCGGCTCATCAGAAACGCTCCAGTTCAGGAAACGGCAGTTGCCCGCCATGGATGTGCATGGCGCCGAATTCGGCGCAGCGCTGCAGGGTGGGGATGTTCTTGCCAGGGTTGAGCAGGCCTAGGGGATCGAACGCTGCTTTTACCGCGTGAAACAGGTTCAGTTCGTCGCTGTTGAATTGCGTGCACATCTGATTGATTTTTTCCCGGCCGACACCGTGTTCGCCAGTGATGCTGCCGCCCACCTGGACACACAGTTCGAGGATTTTTCCGCCCAGGGTTTCGGCGCGCTCCAGTTCGCCGGGCTGGTTGGAATCGAACAGGATCAGGGGGTGCATATTGCCGTCACCGGCGTGAAAGACGTTGGCGACCCGCAGGCCATGCTCGGCACCGAGGCTGGCGATGCGCTGCAGTACTTCGGGCAAGGCGCGTCGCGGGATGGTGCCGTCCATGCAGTAATAATCCGGCGCCAGGCGGCCCACCGCCGCAAAGGCGTTCTTGCGCCCGGCCCAGAAGCGCAGCCGCTCGGCCTCGTCCCGCGCCTGACGCACCTCGGTGGCACCGGCCTGTTGCAGCACCTGGCGGACCCGTTCGCAATCGTCATGGACATCGGCCTCGACCCCGTCCAGTTCGCACAGCAGGATCGCTTCGGCCTCCACCGGATAGCCGGCGTGGATGAAGTCCTCTGCGGCGCGGATCGCCAGGTTGTCCATCATTTCCAGGCCACCGGGGATGATCCCGGCGGCGATAATGTCGGCCACTGCCCGCCCGGCCTTGTCCACCGAATCGAAACTGGCCAGCAGTACCTTGGCGACTTGGGGCCGGGGCAACAGTTTGACGGTCACTTCGGTGATCACCCCCAGCAAACCTTCGGAACCGGTGAACAGTGCCAGCAGGTCCAGGCCCGGCGAATCCAGGGCTTCACTGCCCAGGGTCAGGCGTTCGCCTTCGACGGTGAGGATTTCCAGCTTCAACAGATTGTGCACCGTCAGGCCGTACTTGAGGCAGTGCACGCCGCCGGCGTTTTCCGCGACATTGCCGCCGATGGAACAGGCGATCTGCGACGAAGGATCCGGTGCGTAATACAGCCCGAACGGCGCCGCCGCCTGGGAGATCGCCAGGTTGCGCACACCCGGCTGAAGCCGTGCGGTGCGGGCATCGGGGTCGATGTGCAGGATCTGGTTGAACCGTGCCATCACCAGCAACACGCCGCTTGCCAGGGGCAGGGCGCCGCCGGACAGACCGGTCCCGGCGCCCCTGGCGACCACCGGCACATTCTGCCCATGGCAGAGCTTGAGCAGCGCCTGGACCTGCTCGACCCGCCTGGGCAAGACCACCAGCAGGGGCGTGGTGCGGTAGGCCGACAAGCCATCGCATTCGTAGGGCTTGAGGTCTTCCTCCTGATGCAGGATGTCCAGGTCTGGAATCTGTGCCTGCAAGGCTTGAAGCAGGGCCTGTTTGTCCACCTTGGGCAAGGGGCCGTCGAGGTGTTCGTCGTAGAGGATGTTCATGAAGCCGATACCCTGTAGCTGACGAGTGTAACGAGGCTGCGATCTTTCCCCTGGCGATTGAACCTTGAGCGAAAGATCCCATAGATCAAGATCAAAAGATCGTCCGAACGCGGCCCGAGCCTGCGGCACCCCTACGGAGCGCAACCCAGCGGGAGCAAGCTCCCTCGCCACGGACTCATCCCTTGCATCGCCGTCACTGCCCCAACTCCTTGAGAAAACCACGGTACAGCGCCGCGGTTTTTCCCGGTTGTTCGATCATGGGCAGGTGGCCGATACCGTCCCAGATTTCCACCCGTAAGTCCGCGATGCCCTTGCTCCACACCGGCACGCTGCTTACATCGATCACCCGGTCCTGACGGCCCCAGAGCAGCAGCGAAGGGGCGCGAATGTCGGCCAGGAGAGGCTCCATCGATGGGCTGGCGCGAAAGTCGGAGTAGATCTCCGCCAGTTCTTCACGGTGCTGTACATAACGTTCGGCCACGGCCGCCATCACCATGCCCGGCACCCAGGGCGGCGAGGCCATGGTCATTGCGTAGAACGGCATGAATTCTTCTTGCGAGTGCACCAGGGACGGGTTACGACCGGCGGCCAGTTGGCGGTCCATGTCGCTGGGCTGGGGCGCGGTGACGCCGGCCGGATTGAGCAGCGCCAGGGTCAGTACACGTTCGGGTGAAGTGGCCGCCAGCCACGCGGCGAGATGCCCACCCATGGAATTACCGATCACATGGACCTTGTCCAGGCCGCAGGCATCGAGCAACTCGATGATCCGCCGGGCCTGGGTCGGGATGTCGTAGCCGCCACCGGCCTTGAAGCCGGTTTCGCCATGGCCGGGGAGGTCGGGGATCACTACCCGGTAGTCACCGACAAAATGCCGGGCAACGCGTAGCCAGAGGTTCTTGTCGCCGCTGTAGCCGTGCAGCATCAGTATGCTGGCGGACGCTTCATAAGGCCCACCCTGCCAGGTCGACACGGTCATCTCGCTGATGGGCACGGTGATTTTGCGTAACCGGTAAAGGCGTGCCTCCAAGGCCATGTTCATGTCGTAGATCACATGGCCAATGCCGGGATACGTCAACCAACTCCAGGCGATAAGTACAGCAAGAACTACACACAACACCAGCATGTTTTGCCCTCCATGGGCGATGACAGAATGTGATCGAACGGATCAGGTGGTGATAAGTGAAGCTGAAACCCGGGAACATCGCTGCCCAGAGGCCTCCTTTCTGAAGGCTTACAGGATTTCCATGTCATATATAGCCAAAATCCGAGCAGAGTTGCGTATTTGAAGAAGAATAAATCGCCCTGCATTCATTGGTGGCTATTTGATGTCGCCCTGATAGACTCCAAGCTACCCCCCTTCCCAATGACTTGGGAAACCCGCGGTGCAGAGGTTCCTATGCAAAAAACGGGAAAAAAGGGACGGACGCTGGCCAGGAGGCTCTATATATCGCGCATTCTGGGCCTGACGTTGGGGTTGCTGTTGGTGAGTGCTGCCGTCTTTCCCCTCGAACCGGCGCTGTGGGTCTGGGGTTTCATGTTATTCCATGGCCTGCTCTGGCCACACTTGTCCTACTGGTGGGCCCGGCGTTGCGCGATGCCGTACCACGTCGAACACATCAATTTATTGATCGATGCGGTGCTTGGCGGCTTCTGGGTCGCGGCAATGCAGTTCAACCCGCTGCCCGCAGCCGTCACGCTGGCGATGATGGCGATGAACAATGTCTCCATTGGTGGCCTGCGTTTCCTGCTCATTGGGGCCTTGGCCCAAGTGGCCGGCATTGTCGTGGGCGTGCTGATCTTCCCGCTGACCAGCGTGCCCATGACCAGCCCGGCACAGATCTATGCCTGTTTGCCGTTGCTGTGCCTGTACCCGATGGCGCTGGGTTGGTTCTGCTATCGCCAAGCCTACGCACTGGGCCGGCAAAAGCGCGAGTTGCTGGCCCTGAGTCGCACCGACAGCCTGACCGGCTTGCTTAACCATGGCGCCTGGAAAGATCGCCTCAACGAGGAGTTCCAGCGCTGTTTGCGTCACCCAGATGACGGGGCAGGGCGCGGCGCGCTTGTGCTGATCGATATCGATCACTTCAAGGCCATCAATGACACCTATGGCCATGTCGCCGGCGACATCGTGCTGCGCCAGCTGGGCAAGATGCTCAAGCAAAACTTGCGCGCCGCCGATGTGGTCGGGCGTTATGGCGGGGACGAGTTCTGTGTGATTCTGCCGGACCTGACGCTTCACAACGCCGTGCAGGCCATGGACGGGTTGCGCGAGCGCTTTGCGACGCTCAGCTATGAACAGAACCCGGCGCTGAAGGTGAGCCTGAGCATTGGCCTGGCGGCCTTCAACCCGGCCTATGGCGATGCGACCCATTGGCTCAATGATGCCGACCAGGCGCTTTACGAGGCCAAGACCGGCGGGCGCAACCGGGTCACGTGTTACCGGCATCGGCAGGCGTTGGAGGCATCGGTCATTTCCCCTTGAGGTGGCCACCTGCGGTCTAGAGCCTTGGCCCATTGTCGGGTAGGGTGCCTATGGCACTCTTTCGATACGGAACAAGGATGAAATCATGATGATGACCGCTCTTCGCTCCCGTCTGGCCGTCAGTCTTGGCCTGAGCCTGGCCCTCGGCGCCTTCGCCCCCGTTGCATTCGCGCAGCCCCATCAACAAGTCCTGAACGACGCCGGACAGTACAAGGGCGAGGCCCTGAAACTGCTCGAACGGTTGGTGAACATCGACTCTGGCTCAGGCTATGTGCCGGGGCTGACCCAGGTCGGTGATATTGCGATCGATGAATTGACGAAGTTGGGCGCCACCATCGAAAAGGTGCCTAACTCGGACGGCACCCAGCACATCCTGGCGACCCTCAAGGGCACCGGCAAGGCAAAAATCCTGCTGATGGCCCACATGGACACGGTGTTCAAGGAAGGCTCGGCCGCCGAGCGTCCCTTCCACATCAAGGATGGCCGGGCCTATGGGCCGGGGGTGATGGATGACAAGGGCGGCATCGTTGCCGGGATCTATGCGCTGAAGGTGCTCAAGAACCTGGACTTCAAGAACTACGCGCAGATTACTTTCCTGCTCGACGCCAGCGAAGAAACCGGCTCGGACGCCGCCACCGACCTGATCAAGAGAACCGCCAAGGCCCATGACGTGACCCTCAACCTCGAGCCGGGTCGCCCGGCCGATGGTTTGGTGGTGTGGCGCAAGGGCAGTGCCACGGCGCTGGTGGAGGTCAAGGGCAAGGCGTCCCACGCCGGTGTCGCGCCGGAACTGGGGCGCAATGCGGCGATGGAAGCCGCGCACCAGATTCTGCAACTGGGCAAGCTCGGCGACGCGGAAAAGAAAACCACCATCAACTTCACGGTGATCAAGGCCGGCGACCGGACCAACGTGATCCCCGACCAGGCGAGCGCCAAGGCGGATGTGCGTGCGGCGGTGCCGGAAGAGTTCGACCGCATCGAAAAAGACCTGGCCCGGGTGTCGCAGGACAAGCTGATCGCCGACACCGAAGTCACCACCAGCCTCAAGCGCGGCCTGCCACCGATGCCGCAGACGGCGGAGTCGGACCGGTTGATGGCCATGGCCCAAGGCATCTATGGCGAACTGGGGCGCAAACTGACGGAAGAAGGCAGCGGTGGAGCGGCGGATGCCAGCCTGTCGGCCGGGGTTGGCACGCCGACGCTGGATGGTTTTGGCATTGTCGGTGGCAACATTCACACCCCTGAGGAATACGCCGAAGTCGAGAGTGTGGTGCCGCGGATTTACCTGTTGTCGCGGATGATCATGGAGTTGGCTGGGCGGTAAAGCGCTGCCCGTCCTTTAAGGATACGCAGGCTCTTGTGGCGAGGGAGCTTGCTCCCGCTCGGCTGCGCAGCAGTCGTAAAACCGGTTGATGCGGTCTGCCTGAAAGGCCGCGTCAACCCATTTGGGGCTGCTGCGCAGCCCAGCGGGAGCAAGCTCCCTCGCCACAGGTTTTTTGGGTGAGTCGGCTAGCGCGCTTCGACGTTGTCCAACGCTCGGTTTGCCAGCTGTCCACTCAATTCGATCAATTGCTGGATGCCCAGGGCAATATGGCGCCTTGAGCCTTCCAGATCGAAGGCCAGGTCGCCGAGCATGGCATTGGCCGAGGCCAGGTTTTCGCTGAGGTTGGCGAGCAGGGTTTCGGTGTCGACACCGTTGATGACAGTGAAGAGTTGGCCTGGCTCAGCCTCGGTTTTGGTGGCTTTTGGCTTGAGGTAGTAGTCGAGGGCGCGGTCGGCGGCTTTGTCGAACGCTTTTGATGATGGATCAGTATCCGGTGGGTTCGGTGTTGGCTTGAACATGGATTGAAACTCCTTGGTAATTGGAGCCGCAACCTTTTGCTACCAAACATTAGGTGGCGGCTATACGCAGGTTGGTAGACCGGGTACCAAGGCAAACCCAGCGCGCCCAAGGGCGCCCCGCGCACAGCCGCCATAATAAATATGCCGGAGCCGTGCGCCTTAGTTTTACCCGGGCTACCAAACCCGATCGCTGATTCGTCAGCGACCCGGAAACGATAAAACCTGGCCCCAAGGCGCACAAGCCGGCGAATTCTGGCGTAGTTGTAGGCAATGGCGCAAGGTGAGGCAGTTCGCTCCTACGTCGAGAGGAATGCGATAAACATTCAAGCTTTTTGTGGCGAGGGAGTCCCCGCCGCGTCTTCGACGCTGCGCTGTCGCGCAGCAAACAAGTGCTCGGCTTAAGATTGGGTGCGCGCGGGGAAAGAGGCCGTAGCTATCACTGGTGTGTCAGCACCCG
>NZ_CAXAPG010000036.1:0-56858 GCF_963970585.1 Pseudomonas sp. RL_105y_Pfl2_101 | reverse complement strand
AGGATTGAGCCGCGCGCGATAAAACGAAGACCCAAGCCTTATCCCATGCTGATGAAAACACGTCGATCAGCCAGGGCCGAGGTCAGGAAGAATGGTCACCCGAAGAAGGTTAAGTAAGTGCCATTCAGATCTGTCCCTTTTCTCTCCTTCTTTTCTCTGAGTCGAGATAAAAGCATGCCTTGGAGGGCCATTGATGCGACACGATGTTGTTTTACGCTTTGTAGTGATGACTTTATTCTGCTTCACGCTGACCGGGTGCATTAATTACGAACATAAAAGCGCAGAAGGAAAACCCTGGGACGAGGTCGCGACAATTCGGCAGTTCGACAAGCATCTGTCGATAGACGAGATCGATGACGATACGTCGCTATATTGGCTAGCCCGCCAAACCGAGTATCGAGTCGGAGCGGGACGGCATAAACTTTCCGTGCTGTACGCTATTGGAACCGGATACTCACGTCCAATTGAAATGACCGTGGATTTGGTCGGTGGCCGTACCTATGGGCTTTATGGCGTTTCTTCGATGAAATGGTGGTATTACGAAGTTCGTGATGTCGAGACAGGGCGTTCCGCGAAAGTTATAGAGCCGGCGGTCACAACGACGCCTTCTGAATCAGCCGGGCAGGCGGTCCAATAATATTATCGTGTAAAGGGCGTTTGCTCTCTGTCGGTTGGCGTAGCCGTTGGCGATGAATAGCGAGGGCTGCTTCGCAGCCCAGCGGGAGCAAGCTCCCTCGTCACAGAAGCCGGATTGTTGATCGCTCGCCCATGGCGCAGTTTTATTTTGCTATCCCCTTCTTTTGTGGTTACAGCGGACACCACGGGTCTCCCCCCTTCGCGCTTTCCAGGATCTTCGGAAAGTTTCGCTCAAAGGCCCAGCCTGAAGCCACGGCAGTCATGGTGGTTTTGCAGGCGGGGTTCTTTTTCGAGACGATCACGTTCATATAGAACTGGCTGCCGTAGATTGTCGGCGCCCATAGCACCATGTCGCTTCTCTCGGCATTGCTGTCGACTTTCAATTGGATGGTATTGACGAGTCTCCCCCCCGTTGTGAGCTCGGTCACTTGCGGGTGAAAGCAGTGGTTCAGGTAGCCTTGCACCCGCTCTTCGACCACTGCCCGCTCTTGCGTCAGGCAGTACTCGGGGCTGGTTACGCCAGTGTTCAGCAGCTCGTCCTTGGTATACGGATGCAGTGAGCAGCCGCTCAATAGCAGGAAAACGATCCCTGTAAATTTCTTGTACAAAACTCATGCTCCATCAGAGGTTGTGGGCTGCCAAAACTGATTGCCGCAAGGGCGGCGGGCGGGACTATACGCAATTTGTTCCGTTATGGAATTGTTAAACAGGCTTGTCGTAGGAATTGACTGAACGAATATTCCCCATTGACTTGCAGGACATTTCCTAGAAAATTCCAGTCCCTTGCGCCTGCTGATTTCGGTGCCTAGTCTTTGTCCTCCGCTGCCAATTCAGCGGTCGGGTTTAGTCGCTCGGTATTTCGTTAGGCGCAAGGTCTCCTTGAAGTCAGGCTGCGTTTTCTCGCCGATTTTATGGTGGCTGTGCGCAGGGCACTTTCGGGTGCGCCGGTTTCCTAACGTCCCGGTCGACTAACCTGCGCACAGCCGCCACCCCACTTCGTTTAGTCGCGAATAGTGGCGGATCCGACTGACGTTAGGAGGTCCATATGGACAAACTCATCCCCGACCCACCCGCTCCACCGCTGCATCTGGACATCGCTGCCGACGCCAACGCCGAACGTGTCATCGATTCCTATCATCGGCTCCCCGGGAAGAGGCAATGCTAGCATCGGCGTAAAGGAAACAGAACGAGTTGTACCTCCTGCGGTAGTAGGTGGAGGAGCAATCCAAAACGAGGGGGCTAATGCTCTTCAGCTATTGCCTGATTTCGCAAATAGTCGAAAAGCATTTGAACATTATGCCAAACATTCCCAAGGTGTAATATTGGGCAAAAAAGGAAAAGCTGTGGCGAAGCCAGATGGTGCCGATGTGCCTGAGTTCATTTCGTA
Source organism: Pseudomonas sp. RL_105y_Pfl2_101 (assembly GCF_963970585.1). Classification (NCBI taxonomy): domain Bacteria; kingdom Pseudomonadati; phylum Pseudomonadota; class Gammaproteobacteria; order Pseudomonadales; family Pseudomonadaceae; genus Pseudomonas; species Pseudomonas sp. RL_105y_Pfl2_101. The sequence continues at coordinate 54,835 of NZ_CAXAPG010000036.1, read as the reverse complement.
TGATTCGTATGTCAGTGCTGCGCGGTCTTTTTGGGCTCCATCTACTCGGGCGGGTATTCATCAGGGCATTCGAGCAGATGGCTCTGTTCTTAGGTTTGAGCCGTCAACTGGATATTTTGGTGTCATGCGAAATGGAAAGATAAATACTTTCTTTAGGCCTGATGGCGACGCCGCCGCACGGCTAAAATATTTCAAGGATCAGTTGTGAAAGATGAGAATGTTTTTGAGCTTTGCTCAGCAGTTTTGACCAAGCTTGGTTTTGGTAATGAAACTTTGATGTCTTTGATTCAGAAATGGAGGTTTTTTATTGAGGAATGTCAGGAGGGATATGATTGGGACTATTCTGAGTATAGAAATGAGCTTCGGGTGAGGGGCTTAATAGAGGAGTTGCTGAACGATCCAAGGATCTCCAATGCCGATGCGTTGGGACATCTTTTTTCGGAGGTGTTCCGCCTTGACGAAAAATTTAAGTGTTTATTGCAGTCAGGCGTCTCTGTGCTTGAAGGGGGGCACTGGTGGGAACAAGGTGTTTTAATTCGTGCTGGGGGTGAATACTGTCATTATATGAAAAGCGCATACGGAATTTATGTGGAGAGTATAGAAGGGTAGAATGTCGAAAAAATTAAAGGTGGGATCTGTTTTTGAGGTGTAAGCGGGACTGGTGTTCTGTTTTTAAGTATATAAATAAATCTTGCATTTTTTTTGCGTCGACCAGTTATTCCCAGAAATATGGATGCACGAAGGTCGAAAAAATTGAACCCATTGACGGAATTACCTATGTCATCTTTGGGGAATAGAAATTTATTAGCGCAAATATTGGATGGAAAGTCGCCCGGTATCGTGTTGAACATGATGCTGGAAGTCGTTCCGGATTTAGATGAATATGCCAGAAGGAAAACCCTGGGCCGAGGTCGCGACAATTCGGCAGTTCGACAAGCATTTGTCGATAGACAAGATCGATGACGATACGTCGCTATATTGGCTAGCCCGCCAAACCGAGTATCGACTCGACGCAGGAAAGCATAAACTTTCCGTTAAGTACGCTATTGGAACTGGATACTCACGTCCAATTGAAATGACCGTGGATTTGGTCGGTGGCCGTACCTATGGGCTTTATGGCATTTCTTCGATGAAATGGTGGTATTACGAAGTTCGTGATGTCGAGACAGGTCTTTCGGCGAAAGTTATAGAGCCGGCCGTCACAACGACGCCTTCTGGATCAGCCGGGCAGGCGGTCCAATAGTTTTATCGTGGAAAGGGCGTTTGCTCTCTGTCGGTTGGCGATGAATAGCGAGGGTTGCTTCGCAGCCCAGCGGGAGCAAGCTCCCTCGCCACAGAAGCCGGATTGTTGATCGCTCGCCCATGGCGCAGTTTTATTTTGCTATCCCCTTCTTTTGTGGTTACAGCGGACACCACGGGTCTCCCCCATTCGCGCTTTCCAGGATCTTCGGAAAATTTCGTCCAAATCCCCAGCCTGAGGCCACGGCGGTCATGGTGGTTTTGCAGGCGGGGTTCTTTTCCGAGACGATCACGTTCATATAGAACTGGCTGCCGTAGATCGTTGGTGCCCATAGCACCATGTCGCTTCTGTCGGCATTGCTGTCGACTTTCAATTGGATGGTATTGACGAGTCTCCCACCCGTCGTGAGCTCGGTCACTTGTGGGTGAAAGCAGTGGTTCAGGTAGCCTTGCACCCGCTCTTCGACCACCGCCCGCTCTTGCGTCAGGCAGTACTCGGGGCTGGTTACGCCAGTGTTCAGCAGCTCGTCCTTGGTATACGGATGCAGTGAGCAGCCGCTCAATAGCAGAAAAACGATCCCTGTAAATTTCTTGTACAAAACTCATGCTCCATCTGAAAAAGGCAATATTTTCCATCTATTTAAGAGGTGGATGGCCGTGTGGCTGGATAGGTGACTGGCCCAAGGGCCGTCAGCTTGTCTATCGTGAAGGTGCTCATCAACACTTTGATGAGTACACCGATGGTGGCGTTCAGCGCGGCGATGCAGAGGGCAAACATCACCTCAGTGATCATCCATCAGTGGCCATGGAGCGACTTCCAGGACATGAACTCCGATGGTCGTAACCCGTAGCGCGCGAGCACCCCTTCGTGCAGGCGACGGAGTTCTTCGATGATCAGTGCTTGCACTTGCGGCTGCTCTCTTTCTGAAACATATTCCGCTACCGAGCGTTGAATACATGACAACGGGTCAAGTTCTGGGTGAGTGATGATTTCCCGAATGGTCTTCTTGATGAGGTCTCGCCATGCCAGGCGTAAAGGGTCCGGCTCCGCAAGGTCTTGCTTGATTGCCAGATATTCCTGTGTCGAGCGTTCGTAGGCCCAGATATACAGGTCGCGAAGCAGCTCTACACGGGTCATTTCGTACACACCCAATGTGGCTCGGCTGTAGGCCTGCTCCGGTACATCCAGAAAGGTCAGCGGACAAAGATTGGCACGGAACAAGGGGAGATTCGCTGCCAGTCGGGATGTGCGTTTATTGATGTCGGCAAAGGGCTGCAAGTAGGGCAGGTGCACCATCATGAAGAAAGACTGCTCGAACGGATCAGCGATCTGATTGGCTTTGCCAAGCAGGACGTCCAGTGCATCTTCAATTTGCTGTGGCGTTGAGAGCGGGCGATAGGTGCTTTTCCCGATGTCGACGGCGTGCTGGCGAATTCGGCCCTCGTCTGCTGGGTTGGGCAGTAGGTTTTCGGCCAAGGCGCTATGCAGGTTCATTAATGTGTAACGGTTGAACTCGGCACTCTCGATGTTCTCGACCAAAAGCTCGATAGCTGTCTTATGGTTCAAGATCATCTGCGTTTCTATAGCGGCCTTGCCCTGTGCTGCCTTACCTTGCTCGATGAGTTGTCGTGTGTCGAGCCGTGAGTAGGTGTTCCCTTCCAGATGGCTTGATGCCCACGACAGATCAATCAACAAGCGATTCAGGACCGCCCGGCTGTAAGTGCCTGCTGGCTCCGTCGCATCAGCGGTTTTGCCCATCCTGTGCAATTGGCGCCGCAACGACTCAGGTAAGTACCCTGTCTCGTTAGGACGATAGGCGTCCAGAAAGTCACGTTGGTAGCCCACCGGCTTGCGCGCTTCTGTGGGCTGGTTGATATAGGCGAGTATGTCCCGGCTGTCTGCAGATAATGGAATGAAGGCAGGGAAGGCATCGGTGTCAGTATTCAGGGCGTGGGTTTCGGCCTGGTGTTCTATTGCGAAATAACGTCGTGCCCTGCCTTCTCCCTGTGCAGTGATTTGGCTGCTTTCGACCAGGTTTGCAAGGATGCGCTGCGCCGTTCGCCGGGCGATTTCCGGGTGCTTGGTCAAAAGCTCTGAGAGGCTCGCCCCGCTCCTGGATGCCAGGATACTGTTCAGTATGTCGGTGGTCGAAGGCATGGTTATGTTGGCGCTGTTAGAGAAGATTTGGCGCGATTATGGCGCAGTTCTCAGAATCGCGCCATTTTGGATTGAAAATGTGGCGCAGTTCTTGACGAACTGCGCCACAGCTCATCGCAGCAGATGGATGTAGTTGCTCCCGACGGTGGGGGCTACGTTATGGCCATAGTCGCCCGTCTTCACTTACTCCGCCGCCTGCGCCCGCAATCGCCTGCCAATCACATCCATCACATCACACCCGTCGCGCAACGCGATCGTCAGCATTTTGCAAAAGTCGGAAAGCACCAGCGTGTCGGAACTGATCTCCGAGCGGAACGCGATGTTTTCCAGCAGTTGGGTCACGGTGCGGATGCGGTAGTCAGCGGTTTCGAAGAGGACATCAAGCGGGGCTTGGGTGTCGATCAGCAGGGTAGCGGGGATGCAGTCGACGCCGGTGATGGGCATGTATCGGTTCATCGGTAGGACCTCATTCAGTTGAAAGGAGCTACCTCGTTGCCGGGTCGCCAAACCCGAGTCGCCATTGGGGCGACGAGGAACTATAGGCCGCCCCGATCAAGCGCTACAAGACACCGCTTTCCGAGCTTCATGTAGGAGCTTTGGCCTTTCAGTGGCGGTATTTCCCTACATCGCTTTGTGGCTATCAACAAGCTCGAAACCAGCCGTCCATTCGGCACATCATCATGGCTAGAGAGGTGATCGTGGCGAGGGAGCTTGCTCCCGCTCGGTTGCGCAGCGACCGTAAAATCGTGGGGCCGCTACGCAGTCCAGCGGGAGCAAACTCCCTCGCCATAGGGTGAAAGCGATTGCCGCTGCGGGACCTGACACTCGGCGCTGATCCAGGGGAATCGCGGATCACGTCGGCCGTGGTGCCGGTGTTGGAGCAACTACCGCTGCAAACACTGTGGTTGCCCAACTGCGCCGGGATCGATGCAGACGGTTGGGATCGCTTGGCCAGGTTGCCAGCCCACGTGACAGGTCCCGGAATCTGACGCGCTGATAGGAATAGGCAATGCCCCAAGGCAAACCGGCATAGGTGGGCCATTTTTCGATCGTTACCATGGCCTCCTGTTTATCCATTGGAGTTCACCATGCACGACAGAAAAACCCTCTTCATCACCGGCGTGAGCAGCGGCTTGGGCAACGCCCTGGCGCAAGAGGCGCTCGCAGCGGGCCACCGTGTCATCGGCACTGTGCGCAGTGAGGCGGCGTTGCAGGCCTTCGAAGCGCTCTCCACGGAACGTGCCCATGGCGTGATCCTGGACGTCACCGAGTTCGACCGAATCGATAGCGCAGTGGCGCAGATAGAAACCACTTACGGCCCGGTCGATGTCCTGGTCAACAATGCCGGCTACGGCCATGAAGGCATCTTCGAAGAATCGCCGCTGGAGGAGATGCGTCGCCAGTTCGACGTCAACGTGTTTGGCGCGGTAGCGGTGACCAAGGCCTTCGTGCCGTACTTTCGTCAGCGCCGTGCCGGTCATATCCTCAATATCACTTCCATGGGCGGCACCATTACCATGCCGGGCATTTCCTATTACTGCGCGAGCAAGTTTGCCCTCGAAGGCCTCTCCGATACGCTGAGCAAGGAGCTGCTACCGTTCAACATCTTCGTGACCGCGGTCGCGCCAGGCTCGTTTCGCACCGACTGGGCGGGGCGTTCGATGCAGCGTACGGCGCGGAGCATTGCCGACTACGACGCCAGTTTCGATCCGATACGTAAAGCGCGCGTGGAAAAAAGCGGCAAGCAACTGGGCGATCCTCGGAAAGCGGCGCAAGCGATGTTGCAGATCATTGCCAGCCCGACGCCTCCTGCGCATGTGTTGTTGGGCAGCGATGCACTGAACCTGGTGCGCGACAAACTCAGTCGTGCGGCCAGTGAGATCGATCAATGGGAAGCGCTGACCCGTTCGACCGACGGTTGAGCGACCAGCAAAGGGGCATCAATGACTCAGGCCTCAAACACCTCGCGCATGGTGCAGTTGATGGAACATCTTGCGCCGGTCGAGGGCTACAACCTCAGCGCGTTGGAGGACATCCGTTTTCTGCGTTCGAACCGGCCGCTGACGCGCACGCCGGTGTTGTATGAGCCCGGTATCGTGATCCTGTGCCAGGGGCGCAAGCGCGGTTATCTGGGTGAGGACGTCTATGTGTATGACGCCCAGCACTATCTGGTGGTGTCTGTCCCGGTTCCGTTCACCATGGAGACCGACGCCACCGAAGCTGAGCCCATGCTGGCGGTCTACATGCGCCTCGACTTACAGCTGGCCAGCGAGTTGATGTTGCAAGAGACCCTCGGCCCCAGCGATGCCCAACCCAAAGGCATGTACGCCTCGCCCATGGACGATTTGCTGCGCAGCTCGACGCTGCGTTTGCTGGAAGCCATGAGCCGCCCGGGCGAAGCGCAAATACTCGGGCCGTCACTGGTACGGGAAATCTACTACCGGATCCTGACCGGCGAGCAGGGCGGCTCGATGCGCGCCGCGCTCAGTCGCCAGGGGCACTTCGGCAAGATCACCCGGGCAATCCGCAAGATCCATAGCTGCTACCACGAGCATCTGGACGTCGAAGCGCTCGCCCATGAAGCCAACATGAGCATCCCCAACTTTCATCTGCACTTTCGCAGCGTGACGGACTCCACGCCCATGCAGTACTTGAAATCGACACGCCTGCACCAGGCGCGACTATTGATGCTGCACAACCCCATGAGCGCTTCGACGGCCGCGTTCAACGTCGGCTACGAAAGCGCCTCGCAATTCAGTCGCGAATTCAAGCGGATGTTCGGGCGAACGCCTCAGGCGGAGATTGAATGGATGAAGGCGACTTATGCGTTGCCGGCACCTGTTGCGCCGTCTGTTTATGTTTCGTCGCATTAGCGCTGGGCTGGATCCTGCTGGAGCTGAAATTGTTCAAATATTTAGATATTGAGCATAAATAACCAAGACGTTAAATTTTATTGGTTATTTTTTGTTGTTTTATCCTTCTTTTGATGTGAAAAAGCAATTTGCCTCAAGTTATGTTCATTTATGATTGGATCCAATGTTCGGTGACGTCAGATGCCGAGCCTGCCCACCTACGGACGTATCAAAAAGGATAAACGCCATGATGCTGAAGGATCCTTCCAGCAAATATCGACATTTCACCACCGTGGATCTGCCGGACCGCGCCTGGCCCAGCCGGGTCCAGTCCGTTGCGCCTAGCTGGTGCAGCGTCGATATGCGCGATGGCAATCAGGCCTTGATTGAGCCGATGAATGCCGAACGCAAGCGCCGTTTCTTCGACCTGTTGGTCAAGGTCGGTTTCAAGGAAATCGAAGTAGGCTTTCCCGCCGCTTCGCAGACTGACTTCGACTACGTGCGCGAACTTATCGAAACCGGTGCGATTCCCGATGACGTGACGATTCAGGTCATGACGCAAGCCCGCAGCCATCTCATCGAGCGCACGTTTGAGGCATTGAAGGGCGCTCCTCGCGCTATCGTGCATGTGTACAACGCGACCGCCCCGGTGTTTCGAGACGTGGTATTCGGTGTTGACCGCGCCGGGTGCATCGAGATTGCCACCCAGGCCACTCGCGAAATCAAACAGCACATGGACGACAATCCCGAGACGCAGTGGACCTTCCAGTATTCCCCCGAAACCTTTTGTTTCACCGAGTTGGATTTTGCATTGCAAGTCTGCGAGGCGGTGACGGACGTCTTCGCCCCAACGCCTTGCAACAAGATGATCCTGAACCTGCCGACGACCGTCGAAGTCTCCACGGCCAATGTTTTCGCCGATCAGATCGAATGGTTTTGCCGGCATTTCAGCCGTCGTGACAGCGTGATCATCAGCGTCCATCCGCACAATGACCGGGGCACCGGGGTTGCCACCGCCGAGCAGGCCTGCCTGGCCGGTGCCGAACGGGTCGAGGGCACGCTGTTTGGTAACGGCGAGCGAACCGGCAATGTCGATGTCCTCACCCTGGCCATGAATCTCTACACCAGCGGTATCGATCCACAGCTGGATTTCTCGGACATCCTCCACGTCCAGCGCGAGGTGGAGCACTGTAATCAGCTGCCCACGCATCCTCGCCATCCTTACGCGGGCGAGCTGGTGTTCACGGCTTTTTCAGGGTCGCATCAAGACGCGATCAAGAAAGGCTTTGCAGTGCGCCAGGCCAACCCCGATGGCTTCTGGGAAGTGCCTTATCTGCCTATTGATCCGGCGGACATGGGGCGCAGTTATGAGGCGGTCATTCGCGTCAATAGCCAATCCGGCAAAGGCGGTGTGGCCTATCTGCTTGAACAGCATGGGGTCGTGATGCCGCGCCGGTTGCAGATGGAGTTCAGCACCCTGGTCCAGCAAGAGGCGGATGGATCGGGCCAGGAGATCAGTAGCGAGATGATCCTTGCGTGCTTTACCCGGCATTATCTGGAGGAGGGCAAGCCCTACACGTTGTTGCAGCCTAAATTGGTCAGCGAAGGCGCTGTGACTTACCTGGAGGGCGTGCTCGACATGGGTGGCACCCAGTTCGATCTCAGCGGTGAGGGCAACGGGCCGCTGGCGGCGCTGGTCGATGCATTTGCCCAGCGAGGCGTTCACTTCGATATCGCCGATTATCATGAGCACGCTGCTCGCGATGGGGCTCAGGCCGAAGCACTGGCCTATGTCGAGATTCGCGTGAATAACCGGCTGCTATTCGGCGCCGCGCGCGACGGCAGTAGTTTGCTGGCGTCGCTCAAGGCGGTGACAAGCGCCGTCAATCACGCATCACGCCAGGGGCTGCTCAGCATGATGCGCGCTGCGGTGCCTTGCTGACAGGGTTGCGTGTACAGCCCGGCGCCGCTGCTGTGGCGCTCTAGCGCATATCCGCATAAGGCGAGATCGGCTCCACCGGTAGCGGCAGGTTGCCTTGCCAAGGGTCAAATGTGTAGCGCAAGTAAAGCAAGGCCCGGCTCGGGGCGTAGCCTTCGCTGTGCTGCCAGGTGATGCCGGCGCCCAGGACCAGGTTATCGGAAAGGCGACGTTCCACGAGGCCCTGGACACGTAAATTGTAGCCGTTGCTGCTACTGCCACTCTTGGTCAGGGACGGGTTGTCCACCAGCGTCTTGTTCGATTGCGCCAGCAGGCTCTGCAGATCAGCTTCGCGATTGTCTTTGGGGTAGAAATCAGAGCCGTCGATTTGCGCGAACGACCAACCCACTGAGCTTTCGAGCAGGGCCGACCAGTCGGCGTTACGCCAGGCGTAGTTCACCGGCACGCTGACCGAGTAGTACTGCTGTGGGCTGTAGTAGCCGCCCTGGCCGAGTGTATCTTCGCTCAAGTCCTTGTCGAAACCCATGTACATCAGGGTCAGGCCAGTGCGCAGACGTTCGTCGGCACGTTCCATCAGGCGATAGTAGTAACCGCCCATGGCTGTGCGCCGTTGGTTGTTCTCAACGTTCTGCCCCACTAACCAATGACTGCTCAGGCTTGCCCACACGCCATCCTTGGCGCCTCGGTCATGGCTCAGGCCCAAGGTGAAGCCGTTGGCGGTAACGCCGCCCCACTGGGTTCCGGTGACCGGATCGACCGCACCGGCATACGACACCAGTGAATTGGTCAGGGGGCGCCGCGATGCCGTGAGGCGGTAGTCCAGGCTGCTCCAGTCGCCGCTGTAGGTGACACCGCCCACCCAGTTCGACACGGTGAACTCTTGTGGCGTATGACCAAGGTCGAAGGCCCATCGATCATCGTGCCAGCCCATGCCCAGCTGGGTGCCGCGCACGCTCTGCGAAGCGCTGGTACAGCCATTCGCCACCACCGCGCACAAGCCGAACCGGTCGCTGCTGGAAAAATTGCTGACATCCAGATTTATGTCTTCAGCCTGGACAAAACCCTGCCCTTGCGCCACCGGCGCGTCGATGCGCAGGATGGTGGTTTGGGTGGTCAGGTCCGAGACCCCCGAGGAACTGTTGTCGGTGCGCCAGGCGAGGTCGTGGTATAGGTTCACCGTCGGATTCTGTTTTTGGTACAGCTCGTCGACGTCGCTGCGGATGCTGCGCTTCAACCAGTCATCGCTGTCGCTGGCACGGCTGGCCAAGGTCATGGCGCGGTTGTCGCGCGGTTGGGCCTGTGGCGGTTCGATCATCCTTGCCGCGCCCATGCTGCGCGCATAGTCATCCAGAGCCCGCTGCGGCTCTTCTCGGGACAGCAGACGCGCCGCATCCCGATAGACCAACGGATCACTTTGCGGGGTCTTGAGCAACTGCGCGAACAGCGCGTTCGCACGCGTCTTGTCGCCCAGCGACGCCCAGGCATTGGCCAGCCGGCGCTGAAACGACACATCCGCCGGTACCGGCGCCGACACGGCCATAAGACTGACCTTGGCGGCGTTCGGTTGACCGCTGGCGATCAGCACTTCGCTCAGGCCGAGTTGGGCCTCGGCATTGTTCGGCACGCTGGTCAGCACCTTGCGATAGCGGCTTTCGGCCTGTACCAGGTCGCCACGCTGCTGAGCCCAGTCGGCCAGGGTCAGTTGGTCGTCAGTGGTCGGCGCGCGCATCAGCAGCGCTTCGGCCTGGGCCTCATGGCCGCCGTCGCGTAGCGCTCGGGCCTTCGCGAGCAACTGGCGACGCTGCAGACGAGCCCACAGCGCGTTCATGTTGTCGTTCCAGGCGGCACGGGGGATCTGTTGCAGAGTGCCCATGGCATCGCCGTCACGCTCGGCATTGGCCAGAAACAGGCCGTGGGCATAGCGCGCGTCGGCGTTCTGGCCCCGACGTTGTAACAGCCCGTGGAAGCTTTGATCGGCCTCGGCATGGAGACCAAGTTCGCGTTGGGCATTGGCCAAGCGGTACACCAACCAGGGATTGTCCGGGTCCAGCACGCGAGCCTTGCTCAAGGCTACCGTCACCTGCGCCCAATCGCTGCGCCGGGTAGCGCCATCGGCCTGCGCATTGAGGCGATCCAGCGTCAGCTCCCGACGCACGCTTTGGAACTCTTGCTGTTCTTTGGGCGTCAGGCTGTCGAGGTAGTGCTCGGCCTTTTCCGGTGATTGCGACTGGTACAGGCGGACCATCGCACGCACCGTGCTTGCATTGCTCGGATCGAGCTTGCGCGCACGCACCAGCAAGGCTTCTGCGGTGATGTCATCGGCTTCGCCCTGGGCAACGTAGGACAAGCCGATCAGCGGCGCAGGGTCGTTTGGCTTGGCTCGGTTCGCCTGCCGGTACCATTTTTTTGCAACGCGATAATCCTTTCGCTCAAGGGCTTCATCACCCTTTTGCAGCAGCATCCACTGATAGTTGGCAGCCTTGAGATCCTGCCATTTGGTCATCCAGAAGGTGTCTTGCTCGATGGACGAGGCTTTGACGAAAGCGTGGTATGCCGCTTCGTGCCTGTTCTGGCGCATCAGCGAAACACCCAGTGAACCCAGCAGGCTGGAGTCTTGCGGGTAACGCTTGATCGCCCGCCGCAAACGGGCTTCAGCGCCGACGTTGTTGCCGGCCTCAAGCAATGCCTTGCCTTTGACTCCGGCCTGCCAGGCCGGATCAGTCAGGTATTGCTCCTGCTTTTGCAGCTGTTTAGTCGCGTCGGGGCGCAAGCTGGTATTGGGATAGTGCTTCAGAAACACTCGCCAGCCCTGCGCGGTTTCGGGCCCTACCGGTTGTTCGAGCCAATAGTTGTATTCGCGCTCGGCAGCGTTGTTGCTGGCGTTCGGATCGCCAGCCAATTGATGCAGGACGTCCAGCGCCTCAGGATCACGCTTTTCGGCAAACAGCAGGCCGACCAAGGTCTGGCGCAGCGAGGCATTGCCGGGGTACTGCCGGTCCAGTTCGCGCAGTTGCTCTATCACGACAGGGCGCTCGGCCTTGATGCCGCTACGCACATTCAGATATTCCAGCGCCGTGGCAAAGTCCGGCATATCATCGCCGAACAACTGTCGATATGCCTTGATTGCGTCTTCAGAGCGGCCGGCGACGGCCAGCAGGCGCGCCTCCTGCAGAGCCTTTTGACCGTCGGCACCGTGCATTTTCAACAAGCTCTCGGCCTGACGCAGGGCCGCCGTGCCTGGTGCCTGTTGGCGCAGTTGAGCGACCAGGCGTTCGGCTTCCGGTTGATTTTTTTGCAGCAGTGCCTGGCGGACTTCGAGAACTTTCACCTGCGGATTGTTCGGGGCGATCAGCTCCAGACGAGCCAGCGAGTCATGCACCAGGTCTTCGCGGTACAGAGCCTCACCAATGCGGACCTGCTCCAGCAGCCATTGCTGCTGGTCGGGCGGGCTGAGAGGCTGGCCCAGGGCGACCCCATAAACGCTGCTCAGCAGCAGCCCGAAACCGGTCATTTTTTGCATGGGGCAATCCAGTTTGGCACGAGGCGTCCGTTCTTATCGAAGCGATAACGTTGTTGGTCCCAGCCCTGCCCGAACAGCGTCAGTGATTGGTTGTAATAGGCATCTGCCAAGGGCGGCTGTTGTTGCAGGCGTTGGCGTTGGGTCTTGAGGGCAGCCACGCTGTCCGGGCTGGCAGCCAGCAAGGGCAGCAATGCGGCACTGAAACCAACCGGGCCGGCGCCATTGTCAAGACCGGTGAGTGTGTCGACTTTTTCCGGAACGTGGCCCCGCCGCACAGTCAGGTCCAGCATGGGTTTGAAGTGTTCGATCAACCTGGTGCGCCCGGGGGTATCCTTGTCCAGCATGCCCAGCCAGAGGTAGACACGAATGGCGTCATAGCTACCAACGCTGCCTTTCTGAGTGTCCACGGCCCAACCCTGCCCGGGTTTCCACCGTTGCCAGTCGGGTGCCAGGCCCTTGGGTGAGCTTTCGATCAGCAGACGCTCGGTGTTGCTGGCCAGCTCCGCCCAGATCGGTGCTTCCAGGGCGAAGCGTGCCAGCAATTGCGGCGGCAGATAGCTGGCATTCAGACGCCAACCCTCGGCGTTTTCGAATCCGGAGTCGCCGGGCAACAGCATCAGGCCCAGGCCTGGTAGCTTGCGCAGGCTTTGTGCCGCACTGCGCCAGAGCAAGCTGCGGCCCAAGGCCAGGTAATCCGGTTGATGCCACAGACGCCCGGCTTCCAGCAGGCTATAGGCGATCCACAAGTCGGCATCGGTGGCGTTATTGCTATCGAGTACCTGCCAGCGGCCAGCGTTGTCGCGGCCCCACTGCCATGCCGGAAGCTGCCGGTTAAGGTCTCCGCCGGCCAAATTGTCCTGAGTCCAGCGCAGCACTTTGGCGAAGCTATCACGGTCGTTGCCCAGCAGGGCGAAAAACAGCCCGTAGCTCTGTCCTTCAGACGTGGAGATCAACTGCTCCGAGGAGTGGTCAATGACCCGTCCGTCCGAGCTGAGCATCGCCTGACGAAAATTCTGCCAGGCCGGCCAAGCGCATTCGGCAGCACCGGCAAAGCTAGGCGCTACGATCAACGCGGCCAAGGCTGACGCGAAAAAAGCTTTCACCCGACTACTCCTGACCGGCCAGGCGACGACGGGCAGCCCAACGGAGTGCGCGCCACAGTAGGAATGCCGTCAGCAGCGCACTGATGGTGGCCATGACCGCCAGCAGGATCGGGTGCTCGGACAATTGGTACCAGAGCAGCAGCCACCACGGAAGGTGGCCGACGAAGTACTGCTGGCCCACCCAACTGCTCTCTACGCCACTGCTGCGGATCAGCGCCACAGAACCGGTAACAGCGTCCATTTTTCCCACGTCGCCCAGGGTGTCGCGCAGCAGTTGGTAATCGGCGTCATCGCTCGCCAGCAAGGCCACGATGCTGCGCTGTGGGTGATACGGCGACTGCAAGCCAACGATGGCGGCGATCGGTGCCTGGGCGCTGACTTCGACGCGGTTGGCAGCCAGGTCGCGTTCATCGCTGAACTGACCGGCGCGGGTCGACTTGCCGCTCTGCTCGTGGGACGGTTTGAGTAGCCAGGCACGCGTCTTGTTCAGCACCAGATTGGCATCGGCGCCATCGCCCACGCCCGGCGCCATGGCGCCGAACACCAGCAGATCGACATCCGCCTTGGCGTCGTCCCAGTTGTCCGACAGCCGCAGGCCAAACGCGGGCAGGCCTGAGCGCGCAGAGATTGCGGCGATGGTCTCGAACACCGTACTCAGTTGCACGGCACTGATGTGGGGCGGCACCATCACCAGGGTTTGCGACAGGTCAGCCATACGGCTGTATGGAAAACCGCTTCGGGCAAGGGCGCGCAGGTCGGGCATGGCGATGTAGTGATAGTAACCGGACAGGTCGATGGTCGACTCTTCATCAATCACGGCCTGGTTGTTCACCGGCAGTGAAGACTGGCAACGGTCGCGCTGGGCACTGCCAAAGGTGCTGGCGAAGTTGAAGTCGAAACGCAGGGTGTTACGGTCGCCAATCTTCAGCGCTGGCACCAGCAACTTGTCGCTGTGGTTAGCCGACTCGTTGGACAGCACCGCCAGGCGCAGCGCCTCCAGACGGCTGTCGGTCTTGCTTTGCAGCGCCAGGCTGGTGATGAACTGGTTGTTCAGGCTGATGGTCAAGCGCGATTCGTCGTTGACCGACGGTGGCGTGTAACGGAACTTGGTTTGCAGCGCAATCCCTTGGTTACGCCAGAGGAACAGGTCAGGCGGCAGATTCACGTCCACCGTGATGGGACGTGGCTGCAGCCCGTTGGCCTGAAGCTGCTCGGGGTACTTGATCAACTCGGCGAAACGTACCGAGCGGTCCGTGCGCATCCAGTTCGGCGCGTCATAAGGCACCCGAGGCTTGAGCTGCTCGACCTTGTTGACAGTCACGCTCGAGCCCCGGAACGCGCCTGCGCCCAAGGCCAGGGCGCGGGCAGCTACAGCCAGGTCATCGTCATTGCGACCCAATACCAGCAAGACTTTACTGTAGGGATCCTGCGGGTTGTCGATCATCTGTACAACGGGTGCATCCACGGCCGGGAACTTGTCTGTGTCAGCGAGGAAGGACGGACGATGATCGTTGGTGGCAAAGACAATGGCCGACTTGGCGCGATGGTGTTCATCAGCGGGCGGCAGCTGGTCGAACAGAACGGGGAACTGCGCACCACGCCAGGCGGCCAGACTGCCGAAATAGGACACCAGGATACCGGCTGCACGCTGCTCGCCCAAGGTCGGCGCATCGGCCAAGACCATGTTCAGGACCGGCTTGTCCTGGCCCCGAGTGTCGAAGAAAGGCATCGGGAAATAGGCCAGGTCGTTCTTGAGTGCGAGTGCCTGCTCCTGCAATTGGATCTGGCTGCTGCGCCCAACGTTCAGCCATAGCGTGCTGTTGGCCGGATCTTCGCAGATATCGGTGTAGTGGCCGACGAACTCCAGGCGTACGCGGTTGAAGTCCGAAATCAGTCGCGGGTCCAGGGCTACCGATTGGGTGACCCTCTTACCCAATTGCTCCTTTTCGATCGGTACAACGCTCATTAGCACGTCGTTGAGATACACACGTAAATGCGAGATCTGTGGCTGCAGCGAAGGCGACGGCGTGTACTCCAGCTGCAGTTTCGCGTCACTGGCAATACGATCACGACGCAGGCTGAACTCGATCTGGTCGCTATTGTGGATGCCCAGCAATAGGCTGTCGGCGGGACGGCCCAGCTGTTCGAAGCTGTACGCGGTGTTCCAGCTCGGTACGTTGCTGACCGCGGCTGGCGCGGCTGGCGCGGCTGGCGCTAGTGCGGTGGCGGCCTGGGCACAAACGGTGGTCAGGAGCGCCAGACTGGCAAAAAGGGTTTTGCTGAAGTAGCGGCTCATGGTGCGCTCACTGATCGAGAGTTGAGAGATGGGGCAACGGCCGGCATGCGCGGCAGAAAACTGGCCAGCCAGCGCAATATTCGCAACGGCGGGCCGGCGATGCGGCGGATCCAGGCAGGCAGGTATTCGTAGAGGCGGTAGTAACCGGTACCGCCAAGTTTGAGAATGTCCACAAAACTGTGCAGCGGGCGATCCGGGGTGAATTTCTCGCCCCAGTTGAGCCACGCGTCGGCGCGGGCAAACGTGCACTGCACAAAGTCGACTTTCTGTTGTGCATTGAGGCCGGTGAAGCTGATACCGATGAAGTGCTTGTGGCTGCGGCTGATATAGCCCGGGAACAGGAATTCACGGGTGCCGCGCTGCATCATCAGCGAGATGCTCCCACCCACCGCCAGCGACTGTGGGGTGTCGAGCTGGATGCCTGCGCCACCGTCGGAATAGTCCTGCAACATGCCTGGATAACAGTGACCATTCTCAAGGCGCACTGCCGCGGGCAACTTGACGTATACCCGGTGGGTGTGGCGAACCTGGCGAACTTCAGCGGCGACCGCCATGGCGCCCCCGATGATCAGCAGGTTGTAGATCACCCAGAGAATACTCACCACAACGGTGACAATCTCCTCGCGGGGGCCGCAGATCAGACGCCAGACGGCAAAACCCAGGCCGGTAATGTTCAGCAACGCCAGTAGCAGGTACGGCTGGGCGATTTTCCAGTCAAACTGGTTCTGCTCCATCAGGCCGCCCTTGGCGGTGACATTGAACTTGCCTTTGCTGGGGTTAAACAGTGCCACGGTGGTAGGGCGCGCGATGTACCAAGCCAGGACGGTCTCGTACACCTCCCCCCAGAAAGTCCGACGATAGGCGCCCTGCAGCCGCGAGTTGGTGATGCTTGCGTGGATCATGTGTGGTAGCACGTACAGCAGGATCATCAGCGCCGGGGCGTAGATGATGTAGGCATGCAGGAACAAAAACGCCAGCGGCGCCATCAGAAACACCAAGCGCGGCAGGCCGGCCAAAAAGTGCATCATCGCGTTGGCGTAACAGATGCGCTGGAAGAGGGTCAGGCCTTTTCCGAGCAAGGGGTTGTCGGTGCGGAAGATCTGCGCCATGCCACGGGCCCAGCGAATGCGCTGGCCGATATGCGCTGACAGGCTTTCGGTCGCCAGGCCAGCCGCTTGCGGCAATTTGATATAGGCCGAGTTCCAGCCGTTGCGGTGTAGGCGTAGCGCCGTGTGGGCGTCTTCGGTAACCGTCTCGACGGCAAAGCCGCCAATCGCATCCAGCGCGGTGCGCCGCAGCACCGCGCATGAGCCGCAGAAAAACGCCGCGTTCCACATGTCGTTGCCGTCCTGAATCAACCCGTAGAACAACTCGCCCTCGTTGGGGTGCTCGCGGAATACATTGAGGTTTCGCTCGAAGGGGTCCGGTGACAGGAAATGGTGCGGGGTCTGCACCAGCGCGAGTTTCGGATCACGCAAAAAGCCCCCGGTGGTCATCTGCAGGAAAGAGCGCACAGGTACGTGGTCACAGTCGAAAATGGCGACCAGTTCGCCGTTCAGTTGCTTCAGCGCGTGGTTGAGATTACCGGCCTTGGCATGACGATTGTCGCTGCGAGTGATGTAGCCCACCCCTACTTCGGCGGCGAACTGGCGGAAACTCTCGCGTCTGCCGTCATCGAGAATGTAGATGTTCAGCTTGTCGGCCGGCCAGTCGATGCCCATGGCCGCGTACACCGTACCTCGCACGATCGACAGGTCTTCGTTGTAGGTCGGGATCAACAGGTCGACGCTCGGCCACAGGCGCGTGTCGCGCGGCAGCGGCGCCGGTTTTCGGCCCAAGGGCCAGCACGTCTGGATGTACCCCAGGATCAGCACTACCCAGGAATAAGTTTCGGCCACCAGCAGGATCATCCCGCACATCAGGTCCAGGGGCTGGTTCCAGTTCAGGGTCGAGGTGTAGCGCCACCACAGGTAACGGCACGAGACGATGGTCGACAGGACCACCATCAACAACGTCGCAAAGCGGCCCGGAACCCGCCGCACCAGCATGGCCAAGCTCCACAGCAGCAAGACGAATACCAACTGGGAGACGTAGCCGAAGGGCTCGGTGATGCACAGCAACATAAAAATGAAGGCGACGACACCGATGGCCGCATTGGCCAATCGTTGGCTGTGACGGTCCAGGCCTTTCCACCAATGGCTGCTCTGACGAATTGGCTGGCTGGACTCGGTGCGCTGGGGCAACGCTTCCAGCACCTTGCCAATGCGCGTCCACTGCCGCAGGTACAGCGCGCCGACACGTTTGAGCCAGGCTGGGGTCGACAGCGTCCACCCCCGCGGCCTGGCCGGGCGAACCAGCAGTAGCCAGAGGCTTTGTACCGCATAGCGCAACGGATCGCCCAGGCTCGGAGCCTTGTCGTTCAGTTGTGGATACCAGCGCTTTGGCTGATCGAGCACTGCGCGCCAGTTCGGTGACTCCAGACGCAACAACAGCCATGCCAGGGCGTTCATTGTCGTCAGCAGCAACGCAATTGGCGGAGCACAGTCATAGCGCCGACGCAGGTGAGCGTAAGGGAAAATGCGAGCGATCATGCCGTCCCCATGCGTTGGGTCAGGCACCAGGTGGCCAGGCTCAGCACATCCTGGGCAACCAGACTGGCCTCGGCATATGCCCCCACCGGCATCTTGAACGCCTGGGCTTCGCGCATCGCTTCATCCTGATGCACGTTGAGAGGCAGCAGGCGGGCACCATATTGTTTGCGCCAGATCAGCAGCAGGTCGCGCTGCAATTGGCTGACCGGGTCGAAGCGGTTGATCAGCAGATGCTCGCGAGGGGCTTCCTCCTGCTGCAACAGCACGTGACAGGCAGCATCCGCCTCGACAATCTGCAGGCGCAACGCACAGGGTCCGACACAAGCATGACCGGACAGTCGCAAGGGCACATCGAACAGGATCCAGTCAAAGTGTTCGGCAAGGGCGGCCTGTCGGCGGCGCCATAGATTCGGCTCGTTTAGCAGGCGCTGCTCGATGTGGTCCTGCTCGTCCCGTTTCAGGCGGCCGTAAGGCAACACACTCAATCCCGGTTCCACGGTCCAGGCCTCGGTGTTCCAACCCTTACCTTCGATCATGGCGCGCGCCCAGCCACCGCGCTCGCCGAAGCTGACACTGAAGTGCAGGCGAAGCAGGTTTTCCGGGCACATGTCGACCAGCAGCACGCGCTCGCCCAGGCTATGCAGTGCATAGCCTGTGGCCGCCAGCAGCGAGCTGGTGCCGACACCGCCGCGTAGACCACGCAGGCTAAGTGCGGTCACGACAGCATCTCCAGTTCGGGCTCACGTATCATCGGCAGGACCGCCGGCTGCAGGCGGTCCATCTCTGCCAGCAGCGGCCAGCGATGCAGGGCCTTTTGCAATTCGATCTGTGCGGAGGTGTCCACGTAGTCCAGTTCGGGCAGCTCAAGTGCCAGTTTCAGGCGGGCGATGTCATCGGCACGATCCGCACGCGACTGCACCCTGGCCTTCACTTGAAGCGCTGTGGGTAAGGCAGCCATGCTGCTTTCTCCTTGATTCGTATGTAAGGTTTCCCGGCGTAGTCAACGACCACCGTGCCAGCGTTTTCGGAGACTGCCGCTGTCTGCGGCAGATTGCTCAGCAGAGCCGACCAGTTCGGACCCTGGCCATCCGCCTGGGGTTGGGCGCTATACAAGCGGCTGATGATCTCCGACAGGGCCAGGAAACTGCTCGGATCGGTGATGTGCCGGGGGGCAGAACCGGGGTTATGCCCCATGCCCACCAACTTGATGCCGACCGGCACGTGGGTAATGGACTGGCTCGGAATCTCGCGCATGCCGGCGATCTGCATACGGTCGCCATGCAGCGCCGCACCATGCTCCGGCACGATCACCACCACTACCCGACGGCCACTGAGTTCCAGTTGTTTGAGAAAGCCACTGAGGTCATCGATCAGCCCTTGGGCAAGCGGTTTGTAATCGCTGCTCCTGGTGCCGCCATCAGCGGTCAGCACACGGTTGCCGTCATGCAGTGTGGTGGTGTTGTAGAACAGCGCCACGCGATCGTTCTTTTCTACTTCGCGGTGCTTCCACCAGGCGTCCAGTACCTGAGCATCGCGCAGGATCGGTGAACCGTCGAAACCCACCAAGGCACGCGGTAATTTGCTGGTACTGATCGCGGGCCCCGGCAATGACCCTTGGGCGCGGACTTCATCAAGGAAGCCTTCGAACTGCCCAGTGTGGTTGAGCATCACTTCGCTGGAAAAGCCCAGCTTGCTCAGGTCGTCCATCAACATGCACTGTTGCGGCGCGGTGCCATAGAGCTGCTTGTGCGGAACCTGTCCACAACTGGCGCGCAACAGGCGGATCGCCGCCGGGCCGCTGTAGGAAGTGGCCGAGTTGAAGTTGTCGAAAATAACGTCCATCTGCTGGAACAGCGTGTTGTCGCGCAGGCCCACGGTTTCCAGATCATCCCAGGCCATGGAGCAGATATTGATCAGCAACAGGTCGAAAGGCTGCGCTGCAGAGGTCGAAGGCTTGAACTCCACCTGCCGTCCAGCCTCGGTGCTATAGAACTTCTGCAGGTAGGCTTCCAGTGTCGCGCTGTCTGGGGGGGCCGTGCTCACCGCTGCAATGGGAGCGCCACTGGCCGCCGCCGCGACCGGCTCGTCGCTGGGGCGCAGGGCTAGCACATTCGCGCTGGCCAGCCAGGCTAAACCCAGCACACTCAGAGTGGTCAGGCGCAGCCAGTGCCGGACGAAGGCGTAGACCACCACCAACACAGCCAGCAGCGCACACAGGTTCCAGTCAATGAAACGACCCATCAGTTCGACCATGTATGCACCGCTGAAATCCAGCACGCCTGGCTGGTTCAGCAGGCGGCTGAAGGGCGGCAGCCAGGTGTCCTGGTAAAACAGCGCAACACCCACGGGGATCGCGATGGCTGTGCGCAGGATACGCAGATAACGATGCGGCAACGGCAGCAGCAACGCCGCCGCGAACACCAGGTTGGGCAATACCTGCAAGTTCAGGTAACCCGCCCACAGCAATACGAACTTGAGGATGAAATACAGATTCCAGGGGCCCAGGCCCGGCCAGACGCGCACTGACGCCGGGTTAATGACTTCAAACTGGCTCATTGGGCTCGCTCTGGGCTGGGGCACGACGACGCACACCACGGGATTTCAGGTAACGCGGGGGCAAGAAACCCTGCACGACAGATAGAAAATGGCGACCGAATCTAATCAGTACCACGATCAGTGCCAGGGTCAGCAGGCTACTGAGGCCAATTACCTGGATCAGCTCGGAATAACTCATGAACAAGGGTCCGTAATGGGCAGTGTGGTGCGTTGAGGCGAATAGGCAACACGGCCGGCCGCTTCGGTGGAGCTACCGACCGTGTGTTCTTCTGCCAGAGCGAACGTGAGAGGCAGCAAGGGCGCCGCGAGGAAGTCCTCGCGCGGCAACGCTTCAACACCTTGGAGAATCTGGAAACTGCTGAAAAGATCGCGCCAGGCGAGCCGACAGATATTCCCCAATGCGGGTTCCAGTCCGTCCGCGCGACAGCCAAACAGGAACAGATAAAAGGCACCGTTGACCACGCAGGCGACGTCACCAAAACGACGCAAGCCGATTTGACTCGAGTACTGCTCGATTTCCAGGCCACCGCGCGGCATCAGCTTGAGCAGTTGGTGGCTGATTTCTCCAGAGGCGCCGTTATAGACACGCTCCACCATGGCGATGAATTCCTGGGGCGTTAACAGACCGCGCTCGGGGGGCGGCCGCAGACGTTCGAATAGGGACTGGAAGTTGGTGGTGCGGCTCCGACGCCAGGTCTGGCCCTGGGCTCTGTCGATGATGCTGAAGAAGTGCGCCAGCGTCGTCCCATAGGGCACGGTGATGTTGGCACCGCAGGACACCAGCAAACGCTCGTCCCGATAACGCAGGCAGGGTTCCATCTCGCGTATGATGATCTTCAGTGCGATACCGCAGCGCTCGCGCAGGGCGTGAATCTGACGAGCCAACGCTTCGACGTGCAGGTTGCTGTCGATGGCCACGATGATACTGGCAGCACGAGCGTGACTGGCTTGCTGAAGCAAGTCCTCGCGGCTCTCGAACAGCCTCCACTGATCCGACAACGGCGGCGAGCCTTCAAGCACAGAACGCTGGGTCAGGTAGATCCGCTGGTCGTCGGTATGGGGCACTTGCACATTGGCCTGTTCATTGACCGACAGCGCAAACCCGTCCACCAGCAACTCGAGCTCGAACTCCTGCCCGCTGCACACGCCCAGTTCGCTGTGCCAGTAGTGCAATTGATAGCGAATACCACCATCACGGCGATAGAGCTG
Source organism: Pseudomonas sp. RL_105y_Pfl2_101 (assembly GCF_963970585.1). Lineage (NCBI taxonomy): Bacteria > Pseudomonadati > Pseudomonadota > Gammaproteobacteria > Pseudomonadales > Pseudomonadaceae > Pseudomonas > Pseudomonas sp. RL_105y_Pfl2_101. Next base: position 33,372 of record NZ_CAXAPG010000036.1, on the reverse strand, counting down.
AGCGAGCCCGGAGATCGTATCGTTGAGCCGCAACAAACGGTCATGCAGTTGAGGTGTCTGGCCATGGCTGATCACCAACAGAGAGCATTGGCGTGCGCCCAGCCATTGCCTCAGGGACAGACAGCAATGCCGCAGCTGCGGCGCGACGTCGCCCTGCCATGCGCTCCCCGGCAGCATCAACACAATGGTAGTGCCGGCAACCGGAGCAGCCCGGGTCAGCTCGCCGACCAGCGATTTGAGGGTCAGACCAATGTCGTCTTTGTTGATGTCAAACAGCTTCAGCTGACCAGGACCGGTATCTGCCGCCAGTCCCTGGGCCAGGTCCTGACTTGAATGTCCGCAGCACACTAACATCCCTTGCGCATGGGCCGGCATCGCTGCCAGGCACTGGACCGCCAGCGCGGCAGAGTCGCTCGCCTGATCCACTGCCACCCAATAGAGCCCGCCGTCACGTAACAATATCTGCTCATCGCGCAGATGGCGGATGTCTAAGGTGACCTGACTCAAATGAAACTCCCTTTTCCTTTAAATCGGATGCGGCGCGATCAGCACCTTCCCTGGCGTTACAGTTTTTCAAATGCGTCACGTTTCTGACGACTAGCACAAGCGCTCCGAGCCGGGCTCAGTGTCAGACTTAGTCAGCATGAGTAGGGTGTTGCACTGCCAAGTAGCCCCCATGATGTTCAGCAAGCGAGCTTTCAAAGCAGTATCGAGCGGCTGGAAGAAGACGAAATACCGCATTCTCCGCCGATCACCATTGGCAGACTCTCTTATGCCTCGGTGATGGCGCGCAATTGTGATGACGTTGGACTGGTAGTGTCAATAAATTGTAACTAATTTGCTCAAATATTGTGCAAAAACGGTTGAGCTGAGGATTTCGCCATTTTATTGGCGATCGCGAGGCGGCCTAATTTCAACACGCTGATTTATACCGCTTGGGGAATGCTCCGCTGTACGCTGCAGGGTTCAAGGTGGGTCGGCCGCCGGCCGCTGACACCCAACAGGTAAGGGGGGGATCTCATTGCCGGGCAGAGCCGCCGCCGGATCCACTCATCAATCACACCAACGAGTAAACAAACCGCTTACCGGGGCTCCTCCGAAGCAAATGAACGGCGACTGGTTCGGTACATTCTTAATGAATTGGGCCTATACCGCCGGGTTCAACACCTTGTCGCAATTGCTGGCGATGTTCACGCTGTTCACTGCCGCCGCGGTCTTTTTGTTCCCGGGTCGCCAAGGCGAGGTCGACGTCGGTGTCGAATCCACGCCCCGATATCGCCCGTCTCTCATCGGATACCTGGAAAAATTCACTGCTCGGATCTTCTTTCAAATACACCTACACCGACTACTTGCCGCGTTATTTCCCATCTTGTTGCATCAGGGCCTTGCGTAACTTCCCTGGCGACATGCCAAACATGCTCTGAAAGTGCCGAATAAAATGCGGCGCATCCGCGAAGCCACATTCAAAGGCGATCTCGCCGATCTGGCGATCGGAACTCACCAGCAGCCATCTGCCAAACCGGAGTCGGACCTGGCGGTAGAACTGGGCTGGGCTGTTGTTGGTTTCAGCGACAAACAGGCGTTCCAATTGCCGTTTACTGGTGCCGACCAGATGCGCAATGGCCTCGATATCCAAGGGGTGGGCCATGTGTTTTTCCATCAACATCACGGCTTCGTGCAGCCGGCGATTGGATGAGCTGGCGTACCCGAGCGCCTTGCGTCGGTCGACGAAACTGTTGGACGTGTTCTTTGCCACCGTCATCTGATGCACAACTTTGCCCGCACGATCCGGCCCGCAATGCAGGCCGATCAGATGAAGCGCCAGATCGATAACTGAAACCCCGCCCGCGCAGGTAATCCGGTCCCGGTCGATCAGAAAGTCTCTGTTGATGACAAAGCGCAACGTGGGAAACCGCTGCTTCCAGTCGTCGCCATGGTAGGCGTGGACGCACGCCGTTCGCCCCTCCATCAGGCCATGTCGCGCGAGCACGAAGCTGCCGGTGCACAGGCCGATCAATGGCACCTGTGCGGCCGCGGCCTGGTGGAGGAACGCGGGATAGGTTTTCGGCACCGCCTCGATGGAATCGAGCAATCCACCAATCACCACGATGTAGTCGAAACGCTCCGGGTCAGCGAGTTCGCTGTCGATCGGTACGTCCAGTCCGCTACTGGAAATGACTCTTTGCCCGGGTGTGCCGAGTACTTTCCATTGGCAGCGGATGGGGCGGCTTTGATCACCCGTATCGGCGGCATGCCGCAACGCATCGGTCAGCCCTGACAGCGACAGCAAGGGGAAGCGTGGCCACAACATGATGCCAATGGACAACTCGGCGGTGCCGCGGCGCATGGGTGGATGACGCGCCTGCCCATGATCGAGCCCGTCCACGAGGCTTTCCGGGGGTGTCACATTCTCTGTGCCGCCAGAATGTCGCAAATATTCAATCATTCGTGCAAAGCATCCAACAAGTTAGACCGCCGGTCCCACTACGATGGGCCTATGCGAAACGTTCTGCTACCACAATAAAAACGATCGAGGAGCAACCGATGACGACGTCCAAAATTCAGCGCTTTTCCGGTATTTGTGCCGGTTTACTGGTGTCCGTGTTGGCTACGGCACCGGTGTTCGCATTGGAGACAGTAGCGCCGGGAAGCCTGACCATCGCCTTCAGTGGTGATATGCCAGGAACAGGGTATCAAGATAGTCGGATGATCGGCTATGACGGTGAAATCATTCAACAAATTGCCGAAAAAATGGGCCTTAAGGTCAAGCCGGCATTGATGGAGTGGTCAGGGACGATTGCATCGGTGCAGTCCCAGCGCGTGGATGTCATGGCCGGCACGATGGGCTGGACCGAGCAACGCTCGAAAATCATGGCCTTGAGCGACCCGATCCACTACTTCAAGAACGGGATCACCCAGACAGACAAGACCAACTGGAACAGCCTCAAGGATTTGCAAGGTAAGAAAGTCGGCACCATCACCGGTTTTTCGTTCATCCCTGAGATGCGCAAGATCGATGGCCTGCAAGTCGCCCTGTACGACACGTCCGACGCGGCCGTTCGCGATCTGCTCGCCGGACGCATCGATGCGGTGATCGGCGACCCACCGGTCATGCAATACGCCATTTCCCGCAATGAGCAATGGCACCTGCATTTCAACGCCTTCGTCGACAACGATCCGAATTTCCCATTGCTGACTGGCTTGGGTCAGGTGGTGTTCGGCTTCAACAAGGCCAGTCCGGAACTGGTCGCGGCGGTCAACGCGCAGATTCAGACACTCTGGAAAAGCTGTGAGATGCGCAAGATCGGTGCTCGCTACGGCCTGACCCAGGATGTCTGGTTCATGCCCGAAGGCAAGGACCTGCGCCTGGGCGTCGACCGCCCAGCGGACTGGACGCTGCCCGGCTGCAAATAAGTGTGTGCGGCGATGGGGCGGATTCATGCCGATGCACCGACTCATCGCCATGCCTATAACAAAAAGAGGTTAGTCCAAATGTCGAGCCCGTCTGACGCCGCCTTGCTGCGCGTGCACGCATTACACAAGAACTATGGCGATCTGGAAGTGCTCAAGGGCATCAGCCTGGAGTTGAAGCCCGGTGAGACCCTGTCGCTGATTGGCCCAAGCGGATCTGGAAAGTCCACCTGCCTGCGTTGCATCAATTACCTGGAAAGGCCGACTAGTGGCGAAATCTGGCTGGGGAACGAGCTGATCGGGCAGGTCAAGGACGGTCAGCGTTCGCGCCTGATGAGTGACCGGGAGATGGCTGCGCAGCGCCGCGAGATCGCCATGGTGTTCCAGTTGTTCTATCTCTGGCCGCACTTGAACGTGCGCGACAACGTCGCGCTCGGCCCCATCAAGGTCCAAGGCATGCCGCGCAAGCAGGCGTATGAGTTGGCCGACGCGATGTTGGAAAAAGTCCATCTGCGGCACAAGGCCGAGTCTTATCCCGAGCAATTGTCGGGTGGTCAGCAACAGCGGGTCGCCATCGCCCGGGCTTTGGCCCAGCAACCGAAAGTGATTTTGTTCGACGAACCGACCTCGGCGTTGGATCCCGAGTTGGTCGGCGAAGTGTTGGCCGTGATTCGCGAGCTGGCGCAAGAGGGCCGCAGCATGATCATGGTCACCCACGAAGTGAGGTTTGCCCGCGATGTGGCGGACCGGGTGATCTTCATGGACGGCGGGCGCATTGTCGAACAGGGACCGTCGGCGCAAGTGATCGACAACCCTTGTCACGAACGTACCCGCAGCTTTCTTGGGCGTATGGCTGTGGAGAGCGCGTGATGGTGAATCTGCAAGCTTTCCTTGGGCTGTTGCCCTTGCTAATGAAAGGCGCAATGAGCGCATTGGAAATCGCCCTCTGCACCTTAGTGCTGGCCAGCGTGGGCGGTTTGGTACTGGCGGTTTTACTGACGTTCAGCCGATCGCGACTGGTACATGGCGCCATCGCCTGTTTCGTCGAGTGGATGCGCAATGTGCCTGCGCTGGCGCATCTGTTTCTGATCTACTTTGGGCTGTCCTATCTGGGAATCAATCTACCCGCGTGGCTGGCGGCCATCGTCGGTTTGAGCCTGGTAGGCAGCGCCGTGTTGGCCGATACTTTCCGAGCCGGCTTGCAATCGCTGCACGTCGGCCAGCATGAAGCCGGGCAGGCCATCGGCCTGCACCGCGTGCAAATTTTGCGCTACATCCTCTTGCCCCAGGCCCTGCGCGTTGCGTTGCCGGCTTATGCCAACTACGTCACGCAATTGATCAAGGACACGTCCATCGCCTCGGCCATTGCCGTGCCGGAAATCATGTTCCTTGCCCGCAATCTTGTGACATCCACGTTCCAGACCTCGCTGATTTATCTGGCGGTGATGTGCATCTATGCGGCGATGATCCTGCCAATTGGTGTGGGCTTCATCCGACTTGAACGTCATCTGGGGGCGGCGCGATGATCAGTTTTTTCCAGCAATACCCGGAATACTGGAGCGACTGGATCGCGCGCCTGCTACTCGGCGCACGGGTCAGCGCCGAGTTGTCCCTGACAGGCTTCGCCCTGGCGGCGATGTTGGGCGCGTTACTGGCCTGGGCGATGAAGAGTCCCAGTGTATTGCTCAAGCGTCTGGCCGTGTCATTCATCCAGGGGATGCGTGCGGTGCCGCTTCTGGCGTTGCTGCTGGCGCTGTATTTCTCCTTGCCCAGCCTCGGGCTGACGTTGTCTGGTTATTGGGCCGGGGCCATCGGTTTGGGCTTGCAGGGCTCGGCCTACGTCGCGGAAATCCTGCGCGGTGGGCTGGACTCCGTGCATCGAGGCCAACGTGAGGCGGCCATCGCCACCGGCCTGACGCCATTGCAAGCCTTCACCGCTGTGATCTTTCCGCAAGCCATTCGCGGCATGTTGCCGCCGTTGCTCAATGCCTACGTGTCGATTCTGAAGGACAGCTCCCTGTGCGCCTTGATCGCCACCGATGAGTTGATGCTGGCGGCCCGGGCCATCGCGTCCGAATCCTTTTTGCCGATGCATATTTTCCTGCTGGTGGGGTTGTTCTATTTCGTCATCGCTTTCCCTCTTTCTCTGTTATCGCGAGTGCTGGAAGTACGATTTTCTCGCGGACGCAAAACCATTCGAGGTTGAACACATGAACATCAAGGATCGAACCGCTTCCCACAGCATTGGCCAGTTGCGGCAAGCGCTGGAGTCCGGAACGCTCACGAGCGAGTCCCTGGTTTGCGCGCAACTGGAGCGGATCGAACGCTTCAACGGTCAACTCAATGCTTATGTCGAGGCCTATCCCCAGCGCGCGCTCGGTGCCGCCATCGCGGCCGACCAGCAGCGGGCTGCCGGTGTCAACCTGGGGCCACTGCATGGCATTCCAGTTGCGATCAAGGATTTGTTCGAGATCGATGGCAAGGCCATAACCGGTGGTTCGCTGGCGCAGGAGCCGCGTATCTCGCGGCTCACCGCCACGGCAGTCCAGCGACTGGAGCGTGCCGGGGCGATCATCATGGGCAAGACCCACACCGTTGAATTTGCTTTCGGAGGGTGGGGCACAAATGCCGTGATGGGCACGCCGTGGAATCCATGGGACGCCGATGTGCATCGTGCTCCAGGCGGTTCCAGCAGTGGTTCAGCGGTGGCTGTGGCCGGCGGGTTGGCAAGCGCGGCATTGGGCACCGACACCGGCGGCTCGGTGCGGATTCCTGCGGGTATGTGTGGTCTGGTTGGCCTGAAAACCACACGTGGGTTGGTTAGCCGTCACGGTTTGATTGAGTTGTGCCCATCGCTGGATTCGGTGGGGCCGATTACCCACACCGTCGAAGACGCCGCGTGGATGCTTGACGCGCTGCTGGGGCCGGACCCGCTGGATCCGGTCTCGGCCAAGTCACCAGTGTTCAGCGCCGCGGCAGGTTTGAACCTTCCGGTGGCCGGTCTGCGCATCTGGGTGCTGCCACAGACCGAACGCGTGCACATTGCCCCTGGCGTATTGGCAGCCTATGACCGGGGGCTTGACCAATTGGCCGCGCTGGGCATGCATCTGGTCGAACAACCGCTGCCGACTTCGCTGGAGCAGTGCATGCGCGTCGCCGGTGGCCTCATGAGTGCCGAAGGCTACGCCAGCCTTGGTAGCCTGTTCGAACGCGATGATCTGCGCTTCGATCCTCATGTGCAGCGTCGGGTACTGAGCGGGCGCGCCATCGACGCGGCGGCTTATATCGATTTGCACAACCAGCGACGTGTTGCCCGTCAAGCCATGGACGAGGCCATGTCCAATGTCGATGCTTGTGCATTCCCGACCAACGCCATTGGCAGTGTGCCGTTGAGTCAGGTCGATGAGTACGGTACGCCGCTGGCCTTGCTCGGCCGTTTCGCCAACCTGCTCAATCTCTGTTCAGTGGCGCTGCCGGTGGGCTTCGACGAACACCGTATGCCGGTCTCGATGCAGATCGTCGGGCGTGCTTTCGCCGAACCATTGGCCCTGCGGATCGCCCACGCTTACCAGCAAGTCAGTGATTGGCACCAACGGAGGCCTGTGGGTTGGGACCTCTCGGACAGGGTGGTGGCGTAATGGAAATCTGTGTCGTCGGCGCTGGAATCGTTGGCTTGAGCAGTGCCTGGTTTTTACACAAGGCCGGTCATAACGTTACCGTTATCGATCGTGCGGGGGAGGCAGGCATGGGCGCCAGCGCTGCCAATGGAGCGCAATTGAGTTACAGCTATGTGCAACCGCTGGCTGATCCCTCTCTGTTGCCGGGCATTGCAAAAATGCTGTTGGAGCGCAACGGACCGCTGAAGTTTTCGCCGCAATGGAGCCTGGAACAATGGCGCTGGTGTTTGGCATTTCTCGCGGCCTGCCGTACGTCCATTTCGCGCCAGACCACTGTCGAGTTACTGGAACTGGCGCAGGAAAGTCGGCTGGCGCTGGACGCCTTCATCAGTCAGGAAAAGGTGCAATGCGATTTCGCCCGTACCGGAAAACTGGTTCTCTACCCCGATGCTGAAAGCCTGCGCAAGGCCGGCGATCAGGTGAAGTTCCAGGCCGCCCAAGGCGCCAAACAACAAAAAATCCTCAGCCCCGCCGAAGCCTTGTCGATCGAGCCTGCACTTGAGGGCTATAAGAAGGCGTTTCACGGCGCGATCCATACCGACAGCGAATGCGCGGTCGATGGGCGCAAGCTTTGTCAGGAGCTTGCGAGATTATTGAGCAAGCAGGGTGTGCGTTTTCTGTTCGACAGTGAGGTTGCCGCTTTCCGACGTGAACGCGGGCGTATCACCGCGTTGGAGATCCACCACGCCATCGAAGGCCCAGCGCTTTTAGGAACGCAGGCGGTCGTGCTGGCGGCTGGTGCTTACAGTGCGGGGCTATTATCAGCGTTCGGTGTGCGCATGCCGGTCTACCCGCTCAAGGGATACAGCATTACGTTGCCGATCACTGATTCGATGAATGCGCCGACGGTCAGCGTCACTGACATGCGGCGTAAAACGGTGTTCGCCCGGATCGGCGATCGCTTACGCGTCGCGGGGATGGTCGAGTTGTGTGGGCTGGACACGTCGATTCCCGTTAAGCGTATCGAACAACTGAAAACCTCGACGCAGGCATTGTTCGGTTTGGGATGGAACGCCGATGATTGTCAGCCCTGGACCGGTTGGCGTCCGGCGACCCCCACCGGGCGGCCGATTCTGGCGGTCAGTGGTTGTGACAACCTGTACGTCAATTGCGGCCAGGGTGCGCTGGGCATGACCTTGGCATTCGGTAGTGCCCAGCGTTTGGTCCGACTGATCGGCAGCGCAGCGTCTTAACGTTCTTAATTCAGGGAGTAAACCCGATGGCAACGATTCAACGTTTTCAGAGCAGCGCGCGGATGTCCGGTGTGGTCAGTCACGGCGACCTGCTTTACCTCTCCGGCCAAGTGCCCACTGATCTGCAGGTTGGCATTGAAGAACAGACGCAGCAGGTGCTGGCCAAGATCGAAGCCTTGTTGTCGCTGGCGGGCAGCGACAAGGGCCAGCTTTTGAGCGCACAGATCTGGCTCAAGGATATTGATCGTGATTTCGCGCTGATGAATTCGGTGTGGGACGCCTGGCTGCCAGCGGACAGTGCTCCGGCACGGGCCACTGTTCAGGCACGTCTGGCGCGGCCTGAGGTGCTGGTGGAGATCATGGTTGTAGCGGTGAAACCTGCTTCTGGTGTTTGAGAGGGGCGGGGCGACTCATTTTTTCGGGTACAAAAAAGGCACTTGCGATAATCGCTAAGTGCCTGATTTGTTTAGCTTGTTTGGGCCGGGGTAATTTGAATTGGCTAGGTAAGTTATTGATTTATAACATTAGTGATGATTTTAATTTTTCGTTGGAATACCAATTGGAATACTGCACTCCACTTGACCACCCGTTTGCATTCGATCTGACCAGCACGCTTCGTAACTATGATTGGCAGTGAACTGGACACAGCGGACGGTCAGCGATTACCGGCACAGCCGCCGCAACCTATAAGGACGGCGCGGTCGCGACAGTGCTTCATGAGCGCGTTGCATCTGGGCTGTCTACGGAAGGAATGGCAAATAGATGCTCGGCGGCAAAGTCCACGAATACGCGGATTTTCGGTGAAAGATGGCGACTGGACGGCCACAATGCCCAGAACTGCCCTTGATCTTCGCTGTGACCGTCGAGCACCGTTTCCAGGCGCCCCTGGGCGATAGCTTCGCGCGCCAGGAAGTCCGGGACAAATGCGATACCGTGCCCATCCACCACGGCCATCAGCATGGCTTCCATATTGTTCAATGTCAGAGCGGTTGGCAGGCGCAACTGCGTGAACTGGGGGGCCGAAGACATACTCCAGTCCATTATTTTACCCGTCGTGACAAATCGGTAACGCAAGCACTCGTGATGCTCGAGGTCACTGATAGTGACGGGCCGTCCCTTACGCCGCAGATAGTCAGGCGATGCGCACAGGACAAACTTAAAAGGCCCCAATTTTCGGGCCATCAGCTTGGAGTCGGCCTGGCCGCCGCTGCGAATCACTACGTCAAAGCCTTCATCGATCACATCCACCAACTGGTCGTTGAAGTCCAGTTCCAGCTCAATCTCCGGATAGGTTTTGCGGAACCGCGCCATATGGGGCAAGAGAAAGCGATAACCGATGGTGGGCAAGCTGACGCGTAACTTCCCACGGGGTTCCTGTGTGGCATGGGAAAGCATCGACCGGGCATCTTGAAGATCGTCGAGGATCTTGCGGCAGCGTTCATAGAACAACTGTCCCTCCGCAGTCAGGCTGACTTTGCGGGTGCTGCGATGTAATAACCGCACATTCAGCGAAGCCTCAAGTTTGGCGACGTTTTTGCCCACGGCCGAGGCGGAAATCCCCAACGTCCTGGCGGCGCTGATGAAGCTGAGCGCTTCGGCGGTTTTTACGAATGAGATCACACCACTGAGACTGTCCAAAACTCGATTGCATCCTTTTGGTTCATTATAAGTGGAATAAAAGCCTATTTATCTTCGATTGTATCCTACCTAGAGTGTAAGAACGCTCGCGCGCCTCGACCTGGACAGTACGGACACTTCATAGATATGCAGGGAATCATCTGATGAACTCAGCTACCGAACCGCTGCCGGCCCCTGGCCGACATTCCATATTGGCTGCAATTTGCCTCGCTGCCTTGGTATTGCCCATGAGCTTTACCGGCGGGGCAGTAGCCACGCCGTTCATTGGGCAAACCTTTGATGCCCATCCCACGGAACTGGCCTGGATCACCAATGCCTTCATGCTTAGCTTCGGCAGCCTGCTGATGGCCGCCGGCACCCTCGCTGACCTCTACGGACGCAAGCGACTGTTCATGTGCGGCATGGCGTTGTTTGCACTGGTGTCGATCCTGTTGGCGGCGGTCCCCGATATTTTCTGGCTGGACCTGTTGCGTGGCGTGCAAGGCATTGCCGCGGCGGCAGCCCTAGCCAGCGGTTCGGCGGCACTGGCGCAGGAATTTGATGGGCATGCCAGAACTCGTGCTTTCAGCCTTCTGGGCACCACTTTCGGGGTTGGCCTGGCCTTCGGTCCGTTGTTATCGGGGTTGCTCATCGAGTACTTGGGCTGGCGCGCAATTTTCCTTTTCACGGCCCTGCTCGCCATCCTTTCCTTGATATTTGCCCTGCCGAAAATGCGCGAAAGCCGCGACCCGCAAGCACAGCGGCTGGATACGTCTGGTGTGCTGACGTTTTCCGGTCTGTTGGTTACGTTCACCACGGCGGTGATCCTGGCACCTGAGCAAGGCTGGGGCTCGCCGGTCATTCATGTACTGCTTGGAACGTCGGCGGTCTTTTTGCTGCTGTTTATCATTGTTGAGAATCGGGCAAAACATCCGATGCTGGAACTGGGGCTATTTTTGTTTCCGCGCTTTGTCGGTGTACAGATCCTGCCGATCGGCACCTGCTATTGCTACATCGTCTTGATCGTATTGCTGCCGTTTAGGTTTATCGGCGTAGAAGGGGCCAGTGCCTTTGAAGCGGGGCTGATGATGTTGGCACTCTCTGCCCCGATGCTGATTGTCCCTATCATTGCCGCGTCGCTAACTCGCTGGTTGTCGGCGGGCGTACTCTGCGCAATCGGCTTCGTGATCGCAGCGGCCGGGCTCTACTGGCTGAGTGTGATCCCGGTCGGCGCGCACGGGCAGATCCTCGCGGCCATGCTGCTGACCGGTATCGGTACAGGCCTGCCCTGGGGCTTGATGGATGGTTTGTCGATCAGTGTGATCCCCAAGGAACGGGCGGGGATGGCCGCCGGTATTTTCAACACGACGCGGGTGGCCAGCGAGGGTGTCGCCCTGGCGATCACTGTTGCGGTGCTGACGGCTCTGGTCGCACACCATCTGAGCATCAGTACCTTGGTCAAACTGTCCGCCGTTGACTATTCAACTATCGCGCAACGTCTGGTGATGGGCGATATCCAGCACGCGAGCACCGACGCCAGCCAAATCCCACTGACGATACTGCGCTCGGCCTATACCGCCGGGTTCAACACCTTGTTGCAACTGCTAGCGATGTTCACGCTGTTCACTGCCGCCGTGGTCTTTCTATTCCTGGGACGCCAAAGCGAAGTCTGCGTCGGTGCCGAATCCACGCCCGATGTCGCCCGTCTCTCATCGGATACCTGAAAGCCGCTTTGGAGCCATGCCTGATGTCGCCCAACACACACTTTACGCCGCTGATTCTGGCGGGCATTGCCTTACTGTGCGGCTTGTCGGTGGCCAATGTCTACTTCAACCAGGCACTGCTGCCGGTCTTCGCCGATGCCCTGCACGCCGATGCCCTGCACGCCGATGCCGGGCAAACCAGCTGGATCGCCACTGCATCGCAGATGGGCTATGCCTTGGGGATGTTGCTGATCGTCCCGTTGGGCGACAGAGTGGCACCCTTGCGACTCTGTCGCGTACTGCTGGTGTGGACCTCCATCCTGTTATTGCTGGCAAGCCAGGCCACCCAGCTCTCATTCCTGGCAGGCGCCAGCTTCCTGCTCTGCATGGGCACATGTATCCCGCAGGTGCTACTCCCCTACCTGGCCGGGCTGGCCACTGCCGGCGAACGCAGTCGAGTCATTGCCTGGGTACAAACGGGGTTGGTCACCGGAATCCTGCTGTCCCGGGCCATTGCCGGATGGTTGGCCGATCACCTCGGCTGGCAGTCGGTCTATTGGGTGGCGGCTTCTGCCATGGTCCTGTGTGCACTGGCGCTGCCGAGCATTCTGCCCCGGCGCCATACGCCTGGGGTGTCCGTTGCCTACGGCAGATTATTGAGCTCGATGTTGCATCTGTTCTGGCATGAGCCGCTGCTGCGCCTGTCCTGCGCCCTGGGCGCAGCAATCTTTGCCGCGTTCAGTGCGTTCTGGTCGGTAATCGCTTTTAAACTGATGGCGCCGCCCTACAGCATGAACGCCGCAGATGTAGGGTTGTTCAGCTTGTGGGGCGCCCTCGCCACCCTGCTGACTCCTGCGGCCGGTAAACTGTGTGAACGTTTCGGCACAGTCGCTATCAGCCTCGCCTCTATCTTGCTCTGTGGCCTGAGCTTCGCCTTGTCGATTGCGTGGGCCAACACCTTTATGGTGTTGCTGGCGTGCGCCAACCTGCTCAGCTTCGCCTTGCAACTGGGTCAGGTGGCCAACCAGACGCGTATTTTTTCCCTGAGGCCGGAAAGTCGCAGCCGTTTGAACACGGTGTATATGGTCTGCAATTTTTGTGGTGGAGCGTTCGGTAGTGCCATGGGAGGGTATCTCTGGCAGCGTTTCGGATGGACCGGATGCGCCTTATTGGGATTGCTGTGCGCCGTATTGGCGATGGTTGCCTTGTTGGCGATTCTTAGACCGCGGCCCAAACAACTTCCCGCCATTTAACCATTGAATGACTGAGCGTCCACATTCGTAACTTGTTATTCCCTTCCTGCACTGACTAGTTGTATTGGTTAGCCACACCAATACAACTATCCTCGCCCTTCCTGATTCCTCCCTTCGTTCAAGTCACCCACTCGTGTCTCTATCAACTCATTGGCCTTTTGCGCAATGGCGTATTTAGCATGACCGGACCTTGGACTTATAGTTCAGACAGTTTAGCCTAAAACGCTCAACTGCTTTGAAATACTCTGAAATACAATTGCCCGCAGCAAACAGATTTTTCGGAAAAATCAGGCAGACTCTAACTTGGCAGAAAAGTCAGGGCGTTCGTTAGTTCCCTGGGCTTCTTTTAATCTCTCAAACAAGGAGTCTTCGATGACTGTCATCGACTCTGAAAAAGTGTGTATTTTCATACCCTTCGCCGGGGGCAGCGGTTTGTCCTTTGAAACACTGCGGCGTGCCGTAGGCACTTACATGCCCGTGATGGGCGTCACTTACAAAGGCCGCTATCAAAAAAATGTGACGCAGGCACCAGGTACTGTCGACGCAATGGCGAACGAAGTCATTGCACTTATCGACAACCTGGCGGCGCGCGAGGTCATTATTTTTGGCTATAGCCTTGGTGCCATCGTTGCCTACGAAGTTGCTCGTCGCCAACATGAGTTTGGCCCGCGACTGATCAATCTGGTGGTTGCAGCCTGTCGTGCTCCGCACATTTTTAATTGCGCGCAGGTAACACTCGACGATTCTGAAGAAGTGTTTATTCAAACGGTTTCCAAGTTTGGTGCCATTCCGGATTTCATGTTCAAGCACTCGGCGGCGAAGAACCGCATGTTGCCTTCCCTTATCAAAGATTTCCAGGCCGCCGCCTTGTATCGCCACGTTCCCGGTGACCCGCTGGACGTTCCCATGATGGTTCTGGGCGGCTGTGAAGACCCATTTGCACCGGTCCAGGATGTTATTGCCTGGAAGGAGCATAGCCACAATTTTGTCCGTCTGGAGTTTTTTGAGGGAAACCATTTTTTCCTCACCCAGCATATTCCTGCCATCACAAAAATTATTACCGAGCCTGTCAACCCGGCAGTACTCCTGCCTGTTTCATCCCGATACCTGGATACATCAGCACGCATATAAAGGTGAAAAAAATGGAAGAGCTCAGTGTTTCAAATGGCGTTTCTTTGTGCCCGTTTTCTGGATTTTCCTCGCTCAATGCAGAACAGCAGGAATCGCCCAGGCATTACATAGTGGTGGGGGATCGAATCAAAAGTCAGTGCAGTGACAATATGTTTATTTCGGTGACTGCCGCAGAAGAAATGGTGACCCAACTTGATAGGGGCGAAAAGTTGACCTTGCATGTCGGCCAAGGCATTACCGACGAGCAACTCAATACCCTGTATGGATTCAAGGCGGCCCTGTCGCCGACATTGAGTATCCTTCCAGTGGATCGCCACCCTCGTGCTTCTTCAACAGCCACTCACAAGTTGAAGAACCATAACATTGCCATCTCCGCGCCCTGCGAAAACGGCAACGGTACTTACTCTGCCTTGCTGATGATAGATGATGCCAATGCCGAACTAAGCGATCATCTGACCGGCCAGCACGTTTCCGGAATGATGGTCATCGAGGCCGCCCGCCAAATGACCATCGCCGTTGCAGAAGCCTATTACGTGACACCGGCAGCCAAAGGAAAAGTCAACTTTGTCACAAACAAGATGGACGTTACTTATATGGACTTCCTGTTGCCGATACACACGGAAATTCTGTGTGTTCCCATTGAATTACGCCGCTCTGGTGCCTCGAATTTTCGTTTTAGCTGCCGCCTTGAGTTTAAGCAACAAGGCCAGTGCCTGGTGGTACTCGGCTTTGAACTATCGGTGATCGACTCGCGCTACTTTCAACTCAAGGAAGCGCAACTTCTTCACCAATTCGTCAAACGTCTCGCCTGATCCACTTTGAGAGGAATCCCTATGAAAGAGCAAATTCTCGGCATCATTTATAACGCGATTGAAAATGAAAACCACAGTCTCGCCCAGCCCATCAGCCTGGAAAAAGGCGAAAACACCGCCCTCTATGGTGTCGGCGGCGTCCTCGATTCAATGAGCCTGGTGTCCATCGTGATTGACGTCGAGCAGATGATCGAGGAGCAACTGGGGGTCAAGATGACGCTGGTCAACGACAGCGCCATGTCCCCCAAGCGCAGCCCGTTCCAGTCGGTAAAGACCTTCGCCAACTACATTCTCGAGCTGAATGCACAGGTGTCTCATGGCCGATAACACGCCTGTCACGCTTATTACAGGGACGCGCAAGGGCATCGGCAGGCATCTTGCCGAGTACTACCTTGCCCAGGGTCATCGTGTGATCGGCTGTAGCCGTTCGTCCAGTGATCTGAGCCATCCGGGCTATGACCACTTTATCGCCGATGTGGCCGATGAACAGGCCATCAGCGAACTGATGAGGCACGTGCGCGGCACCTGCGATCGGCTTGATTACCTGATCAACAATGCCGGGATCGCCAGCATGAACCACTCGCTGCTGACGCCCTACAAGACCGCGAAAAACATCATGCAAACCAATGTGCTGGGCACTTTCCTGCTCAGCCGGGAGGCGGCAAAGCTCATGCGAGTCGGGCGCCAGGGACGCATTGTGAATTTTTCCACAGTGGCCAAACCGTTGAAGCTGGAAGGCGAAGCACTGTATGCCGCGTCCAAAGCCGCCGTGGAAACCCTGACCTGTGTGATGGCCAAGGAGCTGGCCAGCTTTGGCATCACCGTCAATGCCGTGGGCCCTACACCGATCGATACCGATCTGACGCGGGTCATCCCTGCACAAAAAATGAAAGACCTGCTGGCGCAACAATCGCTGAAGCGCTTTGGCACCTTCGACGATGTGACCAATGTGACGGATTTTTTCCTTTCACCGCGCAGCAATTTCATTACCGGCCAAGTCGTGTATCTCGGCGGCCTCTAACTCACGTTCTCTTGCAAAAGGACTTCACCATGAACCTGGACGCCATCAAGAAAGAACTGGCAGAACTTCTGGAACTGCGCGAATCGGAACTTCAAGTTGATGTATTGCTGCACCCCCTGAGCAATTGGGATTCATTGACCAAGGTCACGCTGCTGGGTGTGTTGAATGACCAGTTCGGTTTTGCCTTGAGCCCTGCCGTGCTCGATGAAGTTGAAACCATGGGTGAGCTGTTCGATGCCATCCAGGCCGATGCGGCTGACGCTCGTGTCAGTGAACCCTCATGAACGCGTTTATCGATGGGGTGTCGATCCGCGCGCTGTCGGCCGCCATCCCCAAAGACGTAATGACCCTGGCCGATTTCGCCACGTTGTTTGGTGAAAAAGAAGTGCAGCGGATCGCCAAGAGCACCGGCATCCATCAAGTGCGGGTGGCCAATCGGCTGTCGACGGTGGATCTATGCGCCGCTGCTGCCCTGGCGTTGTTCGATGCGGCGGACATCGATCCCGCCAGCATCGATGGCCTGGTGGTCGTCACGCAAACGCCCGACAGCCTGATGCCTGCCAGCAGTGCAATGCTGGCTGATCGCCTGGGGTTGAAGAAAGCGCTTGCAGCCTTCGACCTCAATTTTGGCTGTTCCGGCTACATCTATGGCCTGTTTCAGGCGGCCATGCTGATCAAGGCCGGCGGCTGCCGCAGAGTACTAGTGTGTACCGGCGATGTGATCAGCAAATTGCTCAATCCTGAAGACCGGCACGTGCGGCTGGTCTTCGGCGATGCCGCGACCTGCACACTGCTGGAAGGCGGCGATCAGGCACTCGGGTTTGCGTTCAATACCGATGGCGCCGGCGCGCAATACCTCAACACTGCGCTGGATTACACGCCCAGCGCCACCAGCCGGGTACAGGCCGCCGGGCTGCATATGGACGGCGGCCAAGTGATGAACTTTGCCCTGGAGAAAGTGCCGTCGGCGATCAACGCCTTCATTCGCGACCAAGGCATCGACCCTGAGCGTGTGCCGTTCTTCCTGCTGCACCAGGCCAACAAATTCATGCTCGATTACCTGGCCAAAAAGCTCGGTGTTGCGCCGGCCAAGGTCCCCATCGAAGTGGCTGACGTGGGCAACACCGGCCCCTCGTCGATCCCGCTGATGATCTGCAAGCGGCACGGCCGCGAAGACTTGCGGCAGGACAACCTGATTGCCTGTGGTTTTGGCGTCGGGCTGTCGATCGGCATTGCCCATTTATCGCTGCGCGATGCTCACATCATTGCTCCCGTAGAAGTACCTGCCCTCCCTAACTGACCTGACAATCAAGGAAAGATGACCATGACTATCCAAGCAATTTGGTTCGACTTCGGCGGCGTGCTGTCGCCTTCCATCGACGAGCTGTACCGCGTCTACCAGGAAAATACCGGCATCAGCCGCAGCCAGATGGAAGCCGCCATGCATGCCGTGGCCAAGCCGCTGAATGTGCAATTCCAGGCGCCCATCGAGCTGGCAATGATGACTCAGGTCGAATGGGGGCAGGGCATGAGCAAGGCATTGTCCGAGCTGTATCCGGGCATTGATTTGAGCCGTTGCGATTTCGATAATCATGGCGAGCAGTGGTTTTCCCCGCACAACGTCAACGAACACATGTTCGAGCTTTTCCATGAAGTGAAAGCGGCCGGCCTGAAGGCGTGCATCCTTACCAACAACGTAGTGGAGTGGGAAGCGCCGTGGCGGCGTATGGTGGGCCTGGATGATGTCGCTGACAGCATCGTCGATTCCTGCAAGGTAAAGCTGCGCAAACCGGACCCGAAAATCTTTGCGCTGGCGGCCGACCAGATCGGCGTACCTGCCGCCGCCTGCGTGCTGATCGACGATGTCGAAGAAAACTGCGAAGCCGCGCGAGCCGCCGGTTGGCACGCCATTTTATTTGTCGACAGCCTCGAGACTCAGCATGCCGTGCGTGCACTCATTGGCGCGGCACAACCCCGCGCACAGGCAGGTGCCCGATGAACATGCGCGTCCATCCCAGCGTGCTGGATATCCCCAACCTCGACGCAGCGCCCTATTACCAAACCGTGGGCTGGCAAGGTCAACTGCCGCAAATCAGGTTGCCCAGCGGCCACGTCGCCACTCACCTGACCGGATACGCCGACTGCAAGGCGTTTCTGGCCGACCCGAGCATCAGTCGAACCCTGTGTAACATCGAAAACGGCCCGACCTTTCTCCCCGGCCCGACTCAACCGGAACTGTTGCTCAATCTGGACAACCCGGCTCACATGCGTTCCCGCGCGACCGTCGCGCGTGCTTTCAGCAAGCGTGGCCTGGAAAGCGTGCGCCAACACGTGACCACTGTGACCGTCGACAGCATCGAGCAGATGCGCAAAGGTGTGACGCCGCCGGACCTATTTGCCTCGGTGCTGGAGCGCCTGACTTCATCGACGGTGTGTCACATCCTCGGCATCCCCGAAGAGGACCGGCTGCTGTTCCGGCCCTGGAGCCAAATCATTCAATCGGCGCCGCCGGACGATATCGTCGGCATCGAAGCGGCGGTCAACGCCAGTTTCGATTACATGATGGACTTCGTGCAGGGCCGCAGGGGTGCGCATCCGGACGGCTTTATTCGCCAATATGTCGACCAGCGTCACACCCTGGAAGACCCGCTGAGCGACCGGGAGTTTGTCGGCGTGCTGCTGGGTATTCTGCTGGGGGGCGACCATAACGCCCTGAGCGTGATGACTAAAAGTCTCTATACCTTGCTGTGCGCGCCATCGCTCTGGCAGCACGTCCGGGAAAACCCCGATCGAGCGCCGCAATTGATCGAAGAGCTCATTCGGCTGATTCCCATCGGCAAGTTATCGGCGTTTCCCCGGATGACCACCCAGGCCCTGCAAACCAGCCGCGGCGTGATTGCGGCGAACACCACGGTGTACGCCAACGTGTTCCTCGCCAATCGCGACCCCAGCGTGTTCCACGCACCGCTGCTGATCAATCCCGACCGCCAGGACAAGGCCGCGCACATGCAATTCGGCCATGGCATCCACAGCTGCATGGGCCCGGCGCTGGCACGCCTGGAAATAGCCACCGTGCTGTCGACCCTGGTACAGGCATTGCCCGACCTCGAACTGGCATGTGACCCGGCGTCGATCCGCTGGATCAACGGCACGGTACTGCGCCGCCCCGACGAACTGCCCGTGCGTTTCTGATGCCATTTCAATCAAAGGAATAAGCCATGATCTTTAAACCGCTGATAAACGGCTTTGCGCAGTTTTCGAACCAGATCTTTCTGAATGACCCTGAACAGTCCTACACCTACGCCCAGTTGAGCGACGAGATCGGTGTTCAACTGGAATGGTTGGCCGCCAATGGCGTGGCCAGGCAAGCGGTAGTTTTCATGAGCGGCGACTTTTCGTTCGCGGGCATCGCGCTATTCCTAGCGCTGTACCAGAACGGCCACATCATTGCCCTCAACACCGCTGAAAACCAGGCGGAAATTCAAAATAAGCAGGCGGCGGCAAACCCTGAGTTTGTGATCGATATCGATACCCGACAGATCCGGCCATGCGTCCTTACTCAAGCTCCGGAAAACCCGATGATCGGCGAGCTTAGAAAACAGGGGCATGCCGGCCTCATTCTATTCAGCAGTGGCACCACCGGCACACCCAAGGCGATGTTGCATGACCTTGACCGACTGGTGGGCGAATTTTCCGAAAAACGATCTCGACGCCTCGATATCTTTCTGTTTCTGCTGTTCGATCATATCGGCGGCATCAATACGCTATTGAACATACTTTCCATTGGCGGAACGGCAACGATCGCGGCCAGCAAAACCCCGGACACCGTTGCCAGCCTGATTGAGAAACACCGCATTACCGTGCTGCCGACCTCGCCGACATTCTTGAACCTGATGTTGATCAACCAGGTGTTCGACACCTGCAACCTCAGCAGCTTGCGCATGATTACCTACGGCACGGAGCCGATGCCGGAGAGTTTGTTGCTCAAACTGCGCGAGCACCTGCCACGGGTAAAATTTCTGCAGACCTTCGGCACCAGCGAGACGGGCATTATCAACACCAGTTCGTTGTCATCCGATAGTCTGTATATGCGCTTTCAGGAAGGCTCGAGTGAACACAAAGTCGTCGATGGTGAGCTTTGGCTGCGCAGTGCGACTCAAGTCATGGGCTACCTGAACCACTCAATGGACAGCTTCACTGACGATGGCTGGTTCAAGACCGGCGACCTGGTGGAGGTCAATGCCGATGGTTACCTGAAAATCCTCGGTCGCAGCAAAGAGATCATTAATGTCGGTGGCGAGAAGGTCTACCCCGCGGAAGTTGAATCCGTGCTGCTTCGCCATCCGCAGGTGCGTGATTGCAAGGCGTACGGCGAGGCCAATGGCTTGACCGGGCAATTCGTCGCTGCGCATATCGTCCTGGATAGCGACTACGGGGACTCGACGGCGACGGTGCTACGCGATATCCGGCACTTTGCCCGGCGGCTGATGGACGCCTATAAGGTGCCGGTGCGCTTGAAGTCGGTGGAGGCTATCCAGTATTCGGCGCGTTTCAAAAAACTGCTGATCGACTGAGTGTGTGGCGTGCCCTGAAGGAGCAATCAGCCGCCTTCAGGGCTGCTCATCAGTTGCGCTTCACCGAGAAAATCAATGAATGCGCGGGTCTTGGGTGACAGCAAGCGGCTTGGCGACCAGACAATCCAGAAATCCCCCTCTAGGCTCAATTCGGGTAACACCCTGATCAATTCGTGGCTGGCCAGGTATTCCTGAATGACGAAGTCAGGCAGGTAGGCCAGGCCCAGGCCATTACGACACGCTGCCAGGACCGCTTCCACGCTGTTCATGACCACCGTGGTTTCCAGGCTGATCTTGACGGTATCGCCATTGACCTTCAGCCACCAGGGCTGGAGTTTGCCATTCGAGGGGAATTTATAGGCGATGCCTTTATAGTGCTGGAGATCCTCGACGCTCTTTGCCGTACCATAGCGCTGCAGGTAGTCGGGCGCTGCGCACAAGACGAACCTGAACGTGCAGATTCTTTTCGCTGCAAGGCTGGAATCGGGCAGTTCGCCGCTTCGGATCACGGCATCAAAGGCTTCATCGACCACATCGACCAGTCGGTCGCTGAAGTCCAGGTCCAGTTCGATTTCCGGATAGCGCTGGTAAAACTCGCGCAACATTCCTGAGATCAGACGATAGCCCACGGCCGGCAAACTGATTCGCAGACGCCCTCTGGGGCGGGTCTTGGAGTGGGAAAGCGCGGCCTCGGCATCCTGCAATTGCTGGAGCAAGGTCCGGCAACGACCAAAAAAATCCAGGCCTTCGCTGGTCAGGCTGATTTGCCGGGTACTACGGTGGAACAAGCGCACGCCAATCCGCTCTTCAAGACGGCTGACACTTTTTCCTACTGCAGAAGACGAGATGCCCAGCGCTCTGCCCGCCAGGGTAAAACTTTGATTTTCCGCTGCCCGCACAAAGGCAATCAACCCGCTCAGATTATCCATATTCCGTGTCCGCCCGGGGTCGATAACTACAGACCTATTGAGGCTTCAGAATCCGACGGGTCAAAAGAGAGGCATCGCTGCTTTATTCTTGGGAGTTAAACAGCACTTCTCCCCGCCTATTCGTCGATTTTGGAGTCTGACGTGACGCCACATAGAGAGCAACCATTTTGTCGGAGGCCGCAACGACAAAACGCCTTGGTGGCTTGCGAAAAGCCAATAACGGTAAGCCTGCTACAGGCGAGGACTTTGTAAGGCAGCTAAATAGTCGCCCTCAAAAACACGAAAACACGAAACGCCCGCTGAACGATTTAGCCAATCTGTTGCATCGACCGGTTGAAATCACAGGCGTTTTTTGCAATTGCGGCAGTGTTCTTCGAGCAGGTTCATCAGCAAGAGAATATCCACGCTGAGATAGATAAAGGCGGACAAGCGATCTTGGAAGGCTGCCTACTCACGATTCGAGCGTCAGATCAGCAATTCTCGGTTGTTCCCTAATCGCTTCCAGATCAATAGAGCGGTGAGTCGATAGTAATACCGGGTAGCGTCGGAATGGTCTTTCAGGTGCTGAGTGAAAAACCAGCGCACATGCTTGAGCTGCCAGGTCCAGGGATTGTCTCGCTGCCATCGTTGTTGAATGGCCGCTTGCATGACTCGGGCTTGGCGTAGGTGTCGTTGCTGCGTGACCTTCGAGCCGGTCAGTACGCCGCTCAGGAACAGCGCCATATTGAACGGCTTGGTCACGCTCGACCTCCAATGTAGGCCGAAACCACATCGATCCGGTTATGCCCGAGCTCAGCGCTGATCTGTTGCCGCGTCTGTCGATCCAGTTCGCGGTCAATGCGATAGCAGTGGCCACCATTGACTGGTGCGGCGTGGCCAGTGAGCTGTTCGTAACGCTCGCAGGCGTAGGCCGCGCGCAGTTCATGAAAACCTTTCAACCCTTGGTCATGTAGCGTTTCGCGGGCAGGGAGCACGGTCTTTTGTAGGAACACGGAGTAGCTTTCGTCTCGGGCCAACAAGTTGCGGCTGCGGGGCGGCGATGCATGACGAGCCAACTGCAGGGCCGCTCTCACCTCTTCATTTGCCACGACCCATCGCGGCGCTGAAGCCCCCGAGCGGCCACCTTTGGTGCCGTCCTGAATGTTGATGCGGCCTAAGTGTTTGGCTTCGCGGTGCAAGCGTGGCAGGTCAGCCAGGATCGCTTCGCGCAGGCGCATACCGGTTGTTCGGGCCAACAGGACAATCGCGGCCACCCGCACGTGTTGCAGTTCGCCCAGCGCCTCGAGTACTCGCCGCACCTGTTGGTGGTCTTGGCCATCGGGCGCGCGGGTGCGTACGCTCGAGCGCTGCTGTCCCAACGCCTGGCTCGGACTGGCGATCCTCACGTCCTGATCAGCGCGCAGCGCCGCGAGGGTACGGTTGACGCTGCTCAGGCGGTTCTGCGCGGTTGCGATGCAGAGTTCACCTTGCTGAATCTGCTGGCGCAGGTACGCGGCGTAATCTTGCAGCGTCTGTCGATCGATCTGACGCGCATCGTTGTAACCGGGGCCGTCCTCTGACCGACACCAACGTACGAACGCTTGCCAGCGATCGCTATGCGCTTTGACCGTGGCAAAGTGGCCGCCGGCAAACAGATCCTTGAGCGCTTGTGGGCCGGCGTAGCTTAGCTGGCGTCCGTAGCCAAAGTTGCGACCCTCACGCCGACCGACCAGAGTCATCATCTTCACCGTTTTCGTTTGTTTGCAGAAAGAGCAGCAAGGCTTTCCAGTAGGGGCTGAGCCTCTCCAGCTGCTGCCAGTGTGTCGGGCGGATCAGGAGGGCGTTCTCCTGGTGTTGCAGCAGTGCCCCTTCCTCGCGCAGTTGCTTGATCAGCCGGGCGAGGTTGGCAGGCTCAAAGGGGGGTGTGGCGACAGCGGCGACAGTGGCGACAACCCGCGTCGTTTCTGGCCTGGCGCGTGGCGACAGGGTGGCGACAGCGGCGGCGACACGCCGCGATTCTGGTTGCGGTTGAAGTTGCGCCTGGTAGCGGCGCACCGCGTCATTGAGGCGAAACATGGCGGACCTCGAACGTTTTTCCGTCGCGGCTGCTCAGCCAGCGATGAGTGATCAGCACGACCAATAGAGAGGCGGTATGGTCAGCGCTCTTGCGGGCAAAGCGAGGGCCGTTGCGATTGACGTCGCGAATGGTGAAGTGAGTCCAGCCTTTCTGCACCAACCAGCGCAGTAGTCGATCCGCCTCTTCGCATCGGCTATTGACCGGCTCCTGTTCGGTCAGGCGCTGGATCTCGGCCAGGTAGTAATCCATCAGGGTGGAGGCGCGCTGGATGTGTGCTTCGTCCAACGCACCGGCCTCTTCAACCATGGCCAGCACACCTGCGATGCGCAGTACATTCGCCGCGGCCTTGCCCGCGACAGGCTGGACGCCGGCTAGCTCGCCGAACTCGCCAGACTGACATTCGATGGTGTCGTGAATATCGATCCAGACCCGGCGGGCACGGGCCGTCAGCTCCAGTGTGGCGGGATTGAGTGATCCATCCTGGTGAAGTGACCAGGGCTTTTGCAGCAGGGCGGTGATCCGCTGTTGGTAGCGCTGAACCTTGGCATCTCGGGTCAGGTCGATCGCCTTGTAGAGTCGTTGGCCGGCCAGGCGCTCGGGCCAACTGATCAGGCAACGGCCGAGGACGCCTTGGCCAGTGATCACCGGGTCTTTGAACAGTTGGTTGGCCAGGTAGGGCTGTAGCATCAGATGCAGACTGAGGCGACGGTCATAGGCCCGCAGACTTTCCCCCGCCATGGAGCGCGCCCGATCGATCGGGCTGCCATCCCACAGTGTCGACAAGGTGGTGATCGCCTTGAGTAGGTTCTCTTTACTCATGGTGCTGCTGCCCAAGAACTGACCACCTTCATCATTAAACAAGCCCATGCTGGGCAAGCCATGGCACAGGCTTTTGACCAGGGCCTCAATGGTGGGTTCGGCAATGATCAGTCTCGGCGGTACCGGCTCGGATAGCTCACCGCCTTCCGCCTCCGCGTGTTTATTTGAGGTTTTGGGTTTGGCCATGATGTTGGTAGCGGCGCGATAGGTTTTTAGCTTTTCCGCATAGAGGGTCCACTGCTGTCGTTCCCAGTCGCGCGCCGCCTTCAGTGCCAGCTGATCCACCGCGCTTTTACGATCACCCGAGGACGCCACCGTCAGTAGGTAGAGGGACAGCGGATAGGTTCGACCGTCGAGTTGGACATTGGCATGGCCCTGACTCACCAGAGCAGCGCTGGCCAGCACCGATTGTGCAGCCATGGCGCAGGGCACGCCGATCACCTCGGCCAGTCGCTCGACCGCGGGGCCCAACAGACCCCCGAGTGCTTCGACCGGATAGGGCGCCTGTTGGTATTCCAGCAATGGTTGTGGTGGCTCGAACGCTTCGCACAGTTGCATCGCTATTCTCCTGAGATTATCGACTTCGTCCTCACTCATCCCGCCACGGTTGTTGAGTGTTATCAGGGTTCAAGGCCCCTGCGACCTGTGAGGTTTGTCCACTTACGCGGGACTGACGGCTCCTTACGACCGGGAGCTTGGGCATCTCATGATCTGGCCTCCTGAGCACTTCCGAAGAAGTGGGCGGGTGGAGGCTGCACTGGCTGACGAGACCGGTGCCGCGAGATCCTGAGTCGGGTGAAGGCAATGAGGCGATGACCGGGGCGTGCCTGACTGTCAGTCAGGTGCAGTCCATTCCTTGGGCTGCGGCACCATCATCGGCATCGCTGTTGATGGTGACTTCGGTGTTTGTCACGCCGATTGTCACGAGGAGGGAAGCCGCAAAGGCCCGTGCGAGCAGGGCTGCAGCAGTGTGATATGCGCCCGTCTCTTTAGGGGGCAAAGAGACGGGCAACAGGTTGGCGCAAGAAATGGCCAAGCGAATAAATTGCTGCGGAGCAGCCAGGAGAAGGCCTGAGTTGCCGCAATGGGCAAAGCTGAGAAGTAGGCATCCATCACATCGCTGTGACCGTGCGAGCCGCCGGACACTAATCGCACTTGGGGTGAACCACCACGATGTGGCGTAGCCTCAAAGGTTCTAGCTACCTGGGTGCTATCGAGGACAGCGCTTGTACAGTTCTGGTTTAGCGCTCGTTCTGCTCGAGGTCAACCGTATTTTGGGGGCGGCTGTTGCGCCAATCGATAGCGCTGGAAGACCTTGGAGGCCGGTGGCTTTCCATGGCCGGGTGGTCGTTTGTCGGTTTTTAATGTGAACCTGCGTAATTGCATGGACTTGACCGTTTGCATTGTTACTGACTAGTCAATTGCAGTCGTGCGGATCAGCCGTTTTCATTCGACTTGATCAGCACACGCTGTGGTGACGACCAGCGGACAGCGGCCAGAAGCGGCCAGTTCAGCGGCTGGCGCACGACACTTCCACAGTACTGAAGAATGCAATGTCACGATCAGCCGCGCCAGCACTGGATCAGTTGGGAAAACCGCAGACGCGCTGTCTGCTCGGGCGTGCTCAGGCTGCGGGTGATGTTGCTTTAAACCCGATCAAAAGGCTCACGGATATCATCATTCTCAACCGAAAAGTTGAACCATGGACCCAGTAGATCTAATAGGGCAGGATCCCGCAGCCGAATCTATTGCCGAGAAGTTCCACCAGGCTGAGCAGATCGGTATTGGGGCGATTCCTGTGGTTCGGAGTGTCTGCGGTTTCTCTCTCACAAACCGTTCAGTCGGCCATGCCAGAACTGACAGGGAGTCGGCCATCCGGCGGTGTATGACCAAGCCCCGCCCTAGTGGGCTTGAAGAGTCAACGCTCTAACAGTGGGCCCAACCTAAAGCAGAACATCCACAAATCGGTCGCCGTATTCGGGATAACGAGCGCTATAGAAAGGCCAACCTTGAGGGCGTTGCTTCCATTTTCCAGACCACCCCGTGTTGTAGTTGAATATAATTTCTGGGCTCCGGCCATCTGCAACCAGACGTTCTATCAACCCATGGTCGGGGTGGCTGTGCGTTTTGCCGCTGGTGCTGATCAGAAAACGTTTGCACCCCATCAGCTTCAACAGGGGCATGTGAGTGTTTCCTTTACTGCCGTGATGAGACACTTTCAAAAGGTCGACGGTATCTACGCCCGGGCCATTCAGCTCAAGCCCTGCCTTCACCACCTCTGCAAATGCGTCCCCGGCGAGTAACGCACGCTTGTTATCAAAGGTTAGAAGCAAGGCAATGCTGCTTTGGTTTGGTATTGAGCGATCCGGCGTATACGAGTGGACGCGCGTGGCAGAAAACTCCTTCGGTGGCCATGTGTCGGCACGGCCGAGGGCATCCCCTGGTACCTGGTGTGGCTCGGCGGGCGGTACGGCCGGATTTTTCCAAACCCTGGCCAGTGCAGACAGCCCGCGCTGATCAGGCGAAAGCACTCGGATTTCGAGCCCGTCTGGCAGAAAGACTGGCTTCGAAGCCTGCAAGACGGCTCGACCCACGTTGTCGTCCCCGTTTTTTTGAAAATACTTGTTCCAAGGCAACCCAAGCTTGCGGATAAGGGCGGACAGCGCGTCAGCCTCCTTCGCACCCAAGGCGTCGGCGGCGCCCAGATGGTGGTAACCGTTGAACCAGACGTCTTCGATTTCCAGCCACGGTGGTAGCGCTTCGAGCAATTCAATTACGCCCTGAATATGGTCAAGATCATAATGAGTGACCACCAATGCCTCGAGCTTCAGCACTTCGTCCACCCGTGCGCGCTCAAGCACGGACAACAGCGTGGCGATCGATTGGGATGGACCGCCATCGACGAGCAGGTGGCGTGGACGCTCAGCCATGCCATAGCTCACTAACAGCGCGTCACCCTGTTGAACTTGAACTGCCCGTACTCGAAACATATCAGCCTCTATTGATCATGCGTTGCCGAGCACCACATCTGCGTCACCGAACGCCACTACCGCCAAGCCAAGGGCTAGCCCGTCGGCTAGGAGTTTTCTGCGGATATTGCTCATGATCGTGCCTACATAAGCCGAATTAGGTGCCTGGGCCGCATCGCGCAAGGTGGTCGCCAAGTCTCGTGCGACGCGGTTGGCGTGGCGGCCAAGCACGGTGGTCATTGCCGCTATCACCACACGAGCACCGTTTCTTTGAAGGATCGCCGGCAAGCTTCCGCCACGCGCGTCTCCTAAGCCGGTTGAACAACCAATGGCAATGACCACCTGGGCATCGCGGATATGCTTCTGATCGATAGCGCCCTGATTGAGGTCGGAGTTCGCCCCCACATACAGGACGTTATCTTCTAAGTGGATCAGTAGCAGCAACAGCGCAGGTGAGGGCGTGGAATCCTCGAGGCTGGCTTTCCAGGCCTTCCAGTCCGTAATGCTGTTGACCCCCAAAGCCGCCTCGATGCCTGCGATTCTTACTACCTCGTGGGGCAACACGTCTTCGTCTTCGAAATCGTCCGCCCTATTGCTGGCAGCGAATGCAATGCTCGACAAATCCTTGATCCGGTGCCGCTCGAGTTGCTGTTCGCCTGATGCCCCCCACACTTGCGCAGCCCGTCCTGTCTGCCAGGTATGGCGCTCGATTACCGCCGACACGCCCAAAAAACCCATGGGGCATAACGCGTCGCCAGATGCGCGGATGCTACAGTCGGCAATTGCTCGGCCCGCTTTCAAGCACCCTGCGCGTTCTGCACATAGCGGGGCCTGGGAAGAATCCGGCAACGTGCCCTCGAATAGGTATTCAATGGGAAAGAAAGCATCGCTCTGAGTGACCAACTGCACTCTGTCAAGCTTGCTCGGCCATTGGGGAATCACTTCCCGCAACCCATCCATTATGATCTTGCCGCGGTTGGCCAACCGGACCATCAAAGGTGCCAACGGCGCGTTCGGGTTGGCGACGGCTTCATCGAGCACGTTCAGCAACTGCTGCCTCGCTGTTGTCAGATCGTATTCTTTGAGCGCGACATGCATAGCGCTTCCATCCGCGGTAATGGCGGTCACGCTTGGCTGCTTCCCGAGGCTGTCATTCACCAGCAGTGCGACATCGAACCCTGCTTTTGCCCGGTCCAGCGGGGTAACAATAGTTTCAATAAAGAAGCGGATTGCCCCGCCCCGCTCCGCCTGAAGGCGGGCGGTTTGAAGAAGCTGTGCGCCGTCGCTGATGATAAAGCGCAGATCTATCTCATTAACGTCGGCGTTATGGTTGAAGGTTACAACTGAAGAATTCCCTGTTCTGGACAGCAGCAGCGTTTGACTCACCGGCTTCTGCCCCAGTTCGAACATGTGGACTTGAAGAAGCTTACTGTCTCCCTGCCACTCAATTCTGTCTTCGGGAAATGCCGGGATGGCTGCATGCAAAGGAGTTTTCGGCTCAATGCCCACGTTGATATCTACTTGGCCGCTTGTCGGCCATGCCTGTAACTGCTTGGCGCCTTGGACAACGGTGGCGGTCAAGACCCGCTCGGTAGGTGGCGCAGACCGCGAAATCACTTCAGGCGGAGTAGTTACTTCATAGTCCCTGAGATAAATACGATCGCCTGAATAGGTGATGGATTCGGTCTCGGTTTTGAAGCGAGTGTAGGATGCGTTGGCGCCTACAATGAATGACTGGGTAGAGGACAGAATCAGCGTCTCCAGGCCCAAACCTTTGTTAGCGAACTGCATAGCGTCCAACAAAGGCCATCCGTTCGAGACCCACAGTCCGACGACTTCTTGCAACCAAGCCGCTGCACGTTCCCCATCCGCCTGCACGTGAACGACACTTTGCGCGTATAGATCCCGGCGCAGCACACTTACATTGGCGAACGCATCCTTGGCGAGCTGACCGTAGATAACGATCAACTTCGCCGCCCTGATCTGCTGAACTGCCTCGACGGAACCGGCGATGGCAATGTCTACTACCTCGCCGTCGTCGCGCCACTCAACATCCTCAAGCGCTTTGATACCGAGGGCATCACGGCCAAGAGTAGGGCTGGTTATCACGCAGTGACCGCTCGACAATGCCGGACGCATAGGAAAACGCGGTCTCGCGTTAACCTCCCATTCTGGAATCACCCGCAATGGGCCAAGCAAGTCGGACAGTTCCAGAACGGAGGCGTGAACAGTGCCGCTTCCCCCTGGCCAACTCCACACGGATCTGGACACTTTGATGGTTACACGGCGCCCGCTTTTCAGTTTCTCAAAAGCTTGGGCCAGCGCCAGAGCCCTCAGCGGATCAACCCACTGATCGGCATCCAACAGACTGGCATCGCCGCCCCACGCAGCAGGCCTGTACTGAGGCACTGCGTCATCAAGACAGTCGAATGTCTTGGATTGGTCATGCCACCATGACCAATCCCTTGTCTCCAGAAGAATTCCCAATGCCGCACGGGCTGCCGGGCCGAGGTGTGCGTCCTCTTCGCCTAGCCATTGGATGTCCTTTTCCTGTTTGCTCATCTCGAAGTTCCTATTACTCGGCTATGCTACTGATACGCGGCAAGTGGAATCAGGTATATATCGATAGGCGCCCCAATTGGTGGCGTCGCCGCTGGCCGAGCAAGTTGCGCCCGTAATCAGTCTAAACATACCTGTTCCCCAACAGTGTCCTGTTCCATGGGCAGGTTGCTTGCCCCACCCATCATGAACCCCAAGCGCCATCAGAACCGCCCAACCTACAGACCCCATCTGGACCAGATATTATATTTATACACGACTGGTTGTGACGCTTCCCAAATGTCAAAAGCAAGTACTTAAGCGTTGATTCACGGCTCTCATGTTTATGAAAAAGCCCCGTCATGGAAGACGGGGCTTTGATTGGTCACTCACCTTTTTTGTGCTTATGCACATCTAAATCAGGATGTTTAGGCTTGTTCTCGGGGGTAACACGACGACGCTGGTCTTCTTTTCCGGTCGATTGAGCTATTGGTTTTGGTCCAGGTTTGAGGCCCATATGGCTATCTCCTTCAATTGGTATGTACATCTCTTGGCAAAACATCGACATGTAGATGGCCGCCCAGCACCCTAATCACGAACACGCTTGAAACTGTAGCTGATATCTTTATGCCAGCAAACTTCCTTCAGCCTTCACTCTTATGTCTCCTACCTGCGGACGGCCCGGCTGCTATGGTCTGTTGCAGGCCTTCAGTGCTTGGCTGACGTACTTGCGCTGAGTGGCACCCGCTGACACCCATCAACAGCAAGCGGCTGGTCAGCGCGAACGCAAACGACTGGTCAGTGGCAATGCAATTAGGTGGTCCAGTGAGACGCAATTACGTAGAGCCCATGCGAGTGGGAATGCGGAGCCTTCCCGCTCGCGTGGGCTTAGCCGAGAAAGCCCCAAGAGCGAAACTTGCAACGGCGACAGTCGCCACTTTTGTCGCCATGCTGCAGGCCGAGTACGACGCGGGTTGTCGCTGGTGTCGCCGCTGTCGCCAAATCAACTATCACTCTATCTGGGGAGTCATTTCCGGTTACCTGTGGCGTCCGGTGAGCGCTCACCGTATGGGCACGACGTTGTGGTCCCTGGTTTGATTGATCGCAGATGCCGACAGGTTGCCAGTGGCTGCTTTCTGGATGTGGTCACTCCACCAAGCCATCATCGGTCTCCGGCGTTCGATGTAGTCCGCTCGGTTGTAGGCACTTCGGACTTCGTCCTTGTCGACATGCGCCAGCGCGACTTCGATCAGCTCCGGATCCCATCCATGCTCGTTCAGGATGGTGCTGGCCATGGAGCGCATGCCGTGGCTGACCAAGCGGTCCTGGAAGCCCATGCGTTTCAACGCCATGTTGGCGGTCTGGCTGTTGGCGTGGGTGCGCGGATTTCTATCTGCCGGGAACACGTATTCCCTGTGGCCGCTGTGGGGCTTGAGCGTCTCCAGTAACGCGAGTGCCTGTTCGGTCAGCGGGATGGTGTGCGGACGACGCTTTTTCATGCGCTCCGGCGGGATGGTCCAGATGCGTTTGTCGAAGTCGATGTCTGCCCATCGGGTGGTAGCCGCTTCGGCAGGGCGGGTCATGGTGTGCAGTTGCCATTCGATCAGGCAGCGGGTGATCCGCTTGATGCTGGCGTTTGCGATTTCGATCATGAGCTCGGAAAGCTCATCGGGTCGTAGCGCGGCCATGTTCTGTTTCTTGGGTTTCTTGAATACCGCCCGAATGCCACTGAGGGGGTTAGCGAAAATCAACCCGGAGTTCACCCCGTAGGTCATGATCTCGTTGAGCCGTTGGCTCAATCGCTTAACTGTCTCGAGGCTGCCTTTGGCCTCGATTGGGCGAAGCAGTTCGATGACAATCGGTGCGGTAATTTTCGAGAGCGGCGTTGTTTTCAGGTCTGGAAATACATGCAGCGTGAGCGATCGCCAAATGTCTTCGGCGTACGCCGGCGTGACGGAGTCCTTCTTCAGCTCGAACCAGGCGGTGGCCACGTTCTCGAACGTATGTTCCGTCTCCGCTCGTTTGGCTTCGTCCTGTGCATTGCGTTGCACCTTGGGATCAATGCCTTGTGCAAGCAGCTCGCGTGCTTCCACCACTTTTTTCCTGGCGCTCGCTAGCGAGAGCTCTGGGTATGTGCCCAGCCCCATATTGATACGATTTTTGGTTACCGGCTCGCGGTAGTTGAAGTTCCACAGCATCGAGCCATTGCTCCTGACTCGGAGCTGAAGGCCGTCACCATCGCTGAGGACGTAATCCTTGTCTTTTGCCTTGACTGCCTTGAGCTGGCGGTCGGAAAGGCGAAGGGCTGGAGCAGGCATGAGAGCTACCTCTGACACCGTTTTGGTATTCCAAAAAATAGCACCGGATGGCTTGGAATACCATTTGGAATACCCAAACGGCTGGAACTCAAAAAACCTCTCCAGCGCCCAGTAGCGCTTAAATCCTTGATTTCACTGGATTTCAGGCACAAAAAAAGACGTCCGTGGACGTCTTTAGATGATGAAGTGGTGGAGCCGGGGGGATTTAAAATATTTAAATAAACTATTGTTTTAATTAGATTTTTTTATAGGTTTATTAGTAAGTGCCCCCATAAATGCCCCCGTGCACGTATTTCCGATGAGCGGCTATTTGAGGAGTTGAACTGGCGTCCTGAGTTATCGTTATGCGACCGGGCGAGGCCAGTCAGCCACCGGCGAGCATTCAATAGACTCGTTCGTGTGCAGCATAACCTCGGTTGCCTGGCCAGGAGGTTTTGATGTCCAGCTCAGACCGGGTGCTGGGTACATGTCAGGTCACGCGGTTGGGTTTTTTCCGCGGTAGCGCACCATGGGCTCATCTAGGACGATTTGAGCTGAGGTGCGATATGAGACACTCGAAGGTTACCTGCCACAACTGTGGCAACGCGATGGTTCCGAGGGCGTCATATAGCCGTGGTTTCTGGGGGTATTCGCCTTCGTCCAATCATTGCCCCTTTTGCCTGAGTGAGAACTGGCACGGCGGAAACCCAGGGTTAGGGGCTCGGCTGTTCGCTTTGGTTGGCCTGGCTCTTGGTGTTCTGGCTTGCGTGTTGGTGGGAGCTCTTCTGTTCAAGGTGCAGTGGTGGCTTGGTGTCGAAGGACAGTGGCCTCTATTGACGCTGGGCACATGTGCGGTGTCGGTTAGCGCGGGATACCAATTTTACAACTGGTTTATTGATTGCTGACCGTGATTATTGCTGTGGAAGGCAGCAATCGGCCCAGAGTGTGTAAAACGCTTCGCCAAAATTGCAGTGTGGGCATCCGCGTTAAATCTTAAATTTATCGGCACGTCAGCAGATGTGGATTTCGCGTAGAAACGCGATTCTCAGTCCGGTTTTGAGCATCAGACGTGCTCAAAAACGTCTTTACGCGGCCTCGGCCAAAAGCGGACGACCAGCCGGGAAGCGGCCCCATTCCCGAAGAGGCCCCTCACAAGCGCACGCGTTCGGCCAATAGGTGCCAGTCGCTGGTATCTGGGAAACTATGGACGATTCAGGCATCGGGCAACGGGCTGACCCAAGTCTTCCCTAGGGATGGTCTGAAATAGCCGGATGTTTTCCGGCTATCGAGCCGTCAGTACTTTTCAAAAAACGACCCGCGTCGAAATTTGATCCATTTTCTTCATTTTTCAGCCCTTCCGGGCGCAGCAAGG